>MKUB01000182.1 GCA_001898545.1 Sphingomonadales bacterium 63-6
CTTGCTGACGACGCCAGCAATATCGTCCTCGGTCACTTCCTCACGCAGCAAGGCGTTCTGGGACTGGGACTGGGCTTCGGCCAGCTTCTTCTCCAGCTCGGGAATCCGGCCATAGGAAAGCTCGCCCGCCTTGGCGAGGTCGCCCTGGCGCTGTGCCTGTTCCAGTTCCAGCCGCGCAACATCGAGCTCTTCCTTGATCTTGCCCTCGGCAGCGATCTTGTCCCGCTCGTTCTGCCAACGCGTGGTCAGCTCGCTCGACTGCTGTTCGAGATTGGCCAGCTCTTCGCGCAGGGCGTCCAGCCGATCCTTGGAAGCGGTGTCCGTTTCCTTCGAAAGGGCCATTTCCTCGATCTTGAGCTGAATGATCTTGCGATCCAGCTTCTCGATTTCCTCCGGCTTGCTTTCCACTTCCATGCGGATGCGGCTCGCAGCCTCGTCCATGAGGTCGATTGCCTTGTCGGGGAGGAAGCGGTTGGTGATGTAGCGGTTGGAAAGAGTCGCCGCCGCCACGATCGCACCATCGGTGATGCGCACGCCGTGATGCAGCTCATACTTTTCCTTCAGCCCGCGCAGGATGCTGATCGTATCCTCCACGGTCGGCTCACCGACATAGACCGGCTGGAAGCGGCGCTGCAGGGCGGCGTCCTTCTCGACATATTTCTGATATTCGTCGAGCGTGGTCGCGCCGATGCAGTGCAACTCGCCACGCGCAAGGGCGGGTTTGAGCAGATTGCCTGCGTCCATCGAGCCTTCCGAAGCACCCGCGCCGATCAGCGTGTGCATCTCGTCAATGAAC
The DNA here is from genome assembly GCA_001898545.1 of Sphingomonadales bacterium 63-6. Taxonomy (GTDB): domain Bacteria; phylum Pseudomonadota; class Alphaproteobacteria; order Sphingomonadales; family Sphingomonadaceae; genus Andeanibacterium. The sequence continues at coordinate 797 of MKUB01000182.1, forward strand.
AGGATGATCTCGCCTTCGGCGCCCTTCACCTCGTCGAGCACGGCCTTCAGCCGCTCCTCGAACTCGCCGCGATATTTCGCGCCAGCGATCAACGCGCCCATGTCGAGCGCCATCAGCTTGCGGTCCTTCAGGCTGTCAGGCACGTCGCCATTGGCGATGCGCAGGGCGAGGCCTTCGACGATGGCCGTCTTGCCGACGCCGGGGTCGCCGATCAGCACGGGGTTGTTCTTCGTGCGGCGGGCAAGGATCTGCACCGTGCGGCGGATTTCCTCGTCACGGCCAATCACCGGGTCGAGCTTACCGGCACGCGCGGCCTCGGTGAGGTCGCGGGCGTATTTCTTCATTGCTTCATAGCTTTCTTCGGCGCCCGCGGAATGCGCAGCGCGGCCGCCCGTCACTTCCTGGATCGCCGCTTCCAGCGCCTTGGCATCGACATTGGCGGCCTTCAGAGCCTGTCCCGCCGCCGTAGTGGAAGCGAGCGCAATGGCCTGGACGATGCGCTGCACCGGCACGAAGCTGTCGCCCGCCTTGGCGGCAAGCTGCTCGGCCTGATCGAGAATGCGCACTGTATCGTTGTCGAGGCCGGGAGTGGCCTGCGCGCCGCCACCGGAGACGGAAGCGATCTTCGCCAGCGCCTTGTCCACTTCCGCAGCGGCGATATTCGCATTGCCGCCTGCCCGCTGTATCAATTGCGCGGCCATGCCCTCGCTGTCTTCCAGTAGGGCCTTGAGCATATGTTCGGGAGTGATCCGCTGATGGTTCATGCGGATGGCGACAGTCTGTGCGCTCTGCAGGAAACCCTTGGCGCGGTCAGTGAATTTTTCGAGATTCATGGGGTGCCCTCAATACCTTTCCGCCTGGATATGGTGTTGCACTTTGGCAACACAAGACCTCGCTCCCGGTTTTTTGTTCAGCTAAGTGCCCCTGAATATGGGCAGGTGTTACACATGTTACAGACCCAATCGTTCAAAAATCCGGGGCACTCACTGATATGCGTCAAGGCCTGCCAACAAGCTCTGTATGCGGGCTCGAAAGAAGGGGTGCCGTGCATCCCGCAAGCTAGCCCGGTCGAGGCCATGTAGGAAAGTTTCGAACGCGCCGATGCGCTGAAACATGCCGTTCGTCGATATGAAGTGACGAGCCGCCGGGCAGGCGTTAGGCCAGCAAGATAGTTTCGAAGGTTTCCATCTCTCTTCGTGGAGGGAATCGGAGCCCGCCGCATATCAAGGGACTGACCATGCGCCGCAAATTCGCCCCCGTTCTTCTCGCCACGCTCACTGCCTCGCTCACCCTCGCGCCCTGCGGGGCCTTGCAAGCGCAGGCGAAACAGAAGGCCCCGCCTGCCGCCAAGCCTGCCCCGCTGGCCCAGTTGGTGGAGCAGGTGAACATTCCCTACGAGACCTTCACACTGCCCAACGGGCTGACCACCATCGTCCACACGGACCGCAAGGCGCCGGTTGTGGGGGTGACGATCTATTACCGTGTGGGCTCGAAGCACGAGCCGCGCGGACGCACCGGCTTTGCCCACCTGTTCGAGCATTTGATGTTCGGCGGATCGGAGAATGTGGAGAATTTCGACATTCCGCTGGAGGCTGCCGGCTCCACCTCCACCAATGGCTCCACCTGGTTCGACCGCACCAACTATATCGAAACCGTGCCGACCGGCGCGCTGGACCTGGCGCTGTTCATGGAAAGCGACCGCATGGGCCATTTGCTGGGCGCGGTGACACAGGACAAGCTCGATAAGCAGCGCAGCGTCGTCCAGAACGAGAAGCGGCAGGGCGACAACCAGCCTTACGGTCTGGTCGATTACGCGGTGAATGAAGGCCTGTTTCCCGTGGGTCACCCCTATCGCCACTCCACCATCGGTTCGATGGCGGATCTCGATGCCGCCAGCCTCACCGATGTGCGCAAGTGGTTCACGGACAATTACGGGCCGAACAATGTGATCCTCGTCCTCTCCGGCGATATCGACGCGGCGACTGCCCGGCCCAAGGTGGAGAAGTGGTTCGGCGATATTCCGCGCGGGCCCGACGTGTCAAAGGTCAGCGCCAATCCGGTTACGCTCGCCGCCCCCGTCAGCCGCGAAATGGCCGATCAGGTGCCGGTGACGCGCATCTATCGCACTTGGAGCGGCCCTGCGCTCACCCATGCGGATGCCGTGCCGCTGGCCATCGGAATGCATGTTCTGGGCGGTCTCGCCAGTTCCCGCCTCGACAATGCACTGGTGCGCGATGAGCAGCTGGCGGTGCGCGTTTCCGCCGCTGCCCAGCAGTTCGAGCAATTGAGCTTCCTGCAGGTGGAAATGGACGTGAAGCCCGGCGTGGACCGGACCCAGGCCGAGAAGCGTCTGGACGAGATCATTGCCGATCTCGTGAAGAACGGCCCCACTCAGGATGAATTGCAGCGCGCCGCCACACAGAGCGTTTCCGCCCAGATCGGCGCGCTCGAAGTGGTCGGCGGCTTTTCCGGCAAGGGCGCCACGCTGGCGGAAGGACTGCTCTATGCGGGCGATCCGGCCAACTACAAGCGCGAGCTGGAGCGGATGGCAGCTCTCACTCCGGCAGAAGTGCAGCAAGCCATGCAGCGCTGGCTGGACCGCCCTGCCCTGCGCCTGGCCGTGGTGCCGGGCGAGCGGACCGAGGATGGCGCCACCATGGGCGGCTGGGGCGATGAAGGCACCACCCCCGCCCCCTCGCCGGACGCCAAGGCCCCTGTGCCTGATATTGCTCGCAGCGCGCCCCGCGAATATCCTCCGGTAGCCGAAGTGGGGGAACTCACCTTCCCTGGTATTGAGCGGGCAAAGCTGGACAATGGCATCACCGTCACTCTGGCGCGACGCACAGCAATACCCAAGGTTTCGCTCCACCTTTCCTTCGATGCGGGCTTCGCGGCCGACGGCCCCGCCGCCGCGGGCACCCAGTCGCTGATGATGAACTTGCTGGAGGAAGGGACCACCACCCGCACCGCCGTGCAGATCGCGGAAGAGCAGGAACGCCTTGGCGCATCCATCGCTACCGGGTCGGATATGGACAGCAGTTCGGTAACGCTCACCGCGCTGACCGCCAATCTCACCCCGTCGCTGGAACTCATGGCAGACATGGTGCGCAATCCGGCCTTCAAACCGGAGGACGTAGCCCGCGTGAAGGACCAGCGGCTGGCCGACATCGCGCAGGAAAAGGCATCGCCCTTCGGCCTTGCCACCCGCGCGCTGCGGCCCATCCTCTATGGCCCCACCCATCCCTATGGCACGGTCGGCGGGCTGGGGGACGAGAGCGTGATTTCCGCGCTGACGCCGGAGGCGATCTCTGCCGAGCATCGCCGCTGGCTGCGCCCTGACCTCGCCAGCATCACCGTGGTGGGGGACATCACCATGGACAAGCTGCTGCCCCAGCTCAACGCCACCTTCGGCCACTGGCCGGGCATCCGCTCCATGCCTCCGCGCAAGGATCTCACCGTCGCCACTCCCGCTCCGCAGCGCCGCCTGGTGGTGATCGACCGCCCCAACTCCCCGCAATCGGTGCTGGTCTTCGGCCGCGTCCTGCCGCTCACCGGCAAGCAGCAGGGGCAGGAGGCGCTGGACCTCGCCAATGAAGTGATCGGCGACGGCTTCCTCTCCCGCCTCAATCTCGACCTGCGCGAGGACAAGGGCTGGAGCTATGGCGTGGGCAGCCAGATCATGCGCAACAAGGGGCCGGAGGCCCTGCTGGTCTTCACTCAGGTCCAGTCTGACAAGACGGCGGATTCGATCAAGCTGATCCTCGACAACATAGCCGCCTTCCCCGGCAATCGCCCGGTGGAAGATACCGAGTTTCAACGCGTGACCGACGGTAATATTCGCGGCATGCCCAATCGCTATCAGACCAATGGCCAGGTGCTTGGCGCGCTGGTTTCCAACAGTGAGCTGGGCCGGCCCGACGATTATCAGGTGAAGCTGCCGGAAATTTACCGGGCCGTGACCAAGGAATCGATCGACGCTGCCGCGCGGCAATATCTCCAGCCTTCCGACCTGGCGATCATCGTTGTGGGAGACCGCAAGGTGATCGATCAGCAGCTGGCAGGACTGGACATGCCGGTTGAATATGTCGATACTGACAGCAATGTAAGTGAGGCGGAATAAACCCGCTGCTTGCCCTTTTCGAGAGGAGAACACCATGTCCGTTGCCGGAACCTATGAATGCCTGACCAAAACCCCAATGGGTGATCAGACCAGCACTTTCACTGTCGTCCCTTCCGATGACGGCACCAGCTTCACCGGCCTCAATGCCGGCCCGCTCGGCTCGCTGGAAGTGAAGGAAGGCAAGATCGACGGCAGCACGCTGACCTGGAAAATGGACATGACCGTGCCCATGCCCCTCACTCTGGAAGCCACCGCCACGATCGACGGCGATACGCTGACCGGCACCGTCAACGCCGGCGCCTTCGGCGCCATGCCGATGACAGGCACGCGCAAGGGCTGATTTCAGCGGACCAACACGCAAAGGGGCGCCGGATCACTCCGGCGCCCCTTTGTTTACATTCGCCTATTGCAGTTCCGCTCCCTCCGAGACGGACTGAGAATCCTGAGTCTTCGCGCGAAGATCGATCAACTTGTCACGATCATAAGCCAGTACATTCGGAATGGGCTGCAAGCGATTGATCTCCGCTTTCCGCCAATTGGGCAGGCTGGAAACAGCGACGAAATCCGCAGGGACTAGCATATCTGTCGGCAGACGGGCGTCGTGCGCCTTCTCATCCACTGGGCCGACCATCATAGCCAGTCGAACAAACGCATCGTCCTGATCGACGTCCTTGGGAACTTGGAGCGGATTGGGCAGGAAAGCTCCTTGCTGGTCCGTATATGCATAATCATAACGCAACGTCGTGATCTTGCCCGGAACAACGTCGAACTTCACCGTTCCCATACAGACACAGACACCCAGATTCGCGACGAAGCTGCCATAATAGACATATTCGCCGGGTGGCACTTCCTGCAGGTAGAGCGAGAAACCATCGCCTTTGGCGAAACGGTTGATCGGCCCCAACGAAACCATTCTCGACATTTCGAGCGCAGGCCATACCATTGCTGCCTCAGTCGGCTCAACCGGCTCGGGCAACGGCTTGCTCTCTTTGAGATCTGGTCGGTAAGCTACGGGCGAGCGTTCCCAACGAGCATGGTCTTTCGCCCATTCCTGGTGCTTCTTGGCAAACGCCTCGGCTCGATCCTTCGTATCTTGCGCGCGCTCCTCTTCCGTCAGAACCCGGAAGAACGTGGCCGCCACCGGACCGGAAGTCTCCACGAGAAGGTAGGCCTTGGTCGGATCAAGGCTGACCTCTGGCTTGTCCTTGATGATGCTGGTCTCCCAGCCATCGTCCTTTGCCTGCGCGGAATGAGTCAAACCCACGCCTGCCGATAGAAGGGCCAGCGTGATAAGTGTCGCGCGCTTCACAGCCCCAACCCCTCAGCCTGCGGTTTCGAACCTGCCGCCACCTTGGCTTGCTGCGCGAGCATTTGCTGCCGTTCCTTTTCAGGAACGTCTGAATTGCCCTCCTCGAAATTGAACTTCACCCACAATTCTTTCGACAGGCCATAGCGTTCGTAACCCTTGAAGAACATGCAGCGGCGCATGTTGACACGACGCTTGCGGCGTTCTTCCGCTGAACCATAGATTGCGTTGGCGATGGCGCCGCCAATGGCCCCGCCAATAACGCCCCCAAGGCCATACATCGCCGTCATGGAAGCATTGGGATAATAGTCGCCACCATAGAGGCCCCGGGAAAATCCATCACATTGCCTCAAATCGGACAGAGCCTCTTCGAAGGAAGTGCCAGGCCGATTAAAATAGTAGTATTTCTGATAGTTCTTGATGGTTTCCGCACTCTCCTCGAAGGCGAGTTCGGGCATCTCGATCTCGGCAGAGGCAGGCGCCCAGTTCCTCCACTCCGCATCATTCACCGGCGCAATGGATGATGGTTTGCCCCCGTCATCCTGCGCGGCGATTGGCACCGCTGCGACAAATGCCGCAACGGCCACAGCCCAACCCCATCTCATTGGCAGATCCCCCTTAGAAAAGCCGGGGCTAAATTCCAGATGTGGCAGATACAAGACAGATCTGCTCCGCAGAATTACTTATCCGGTTTTCCTGGATGAGCCTCAATCACCGTCAAAAGATGAATTCTTACAATTTTCGATCTTAAAGACTCGGCTCTGAATCGGGAGCGGCGTAGTTTCTTCAGAACTTCCCCCGCATCGCCTGATAGGCCGCCGCCGCAACCGTATTTGCGAGGTTGAGCGAGCGGATCTTGTCGGAGCGCATGGGCAAATGGAACTGGCGACCGGGAAAGGCGCGCCAGATCGCTTCGGGGATGCCCTTGGTCTCCTGACCGAAGACGAGAATGGCATCCTGAGGATAATCGGCATCGTAGAACGAGCTTGAGCCATGTTCCTCGAACAGGAACATCTGCTCCGCGCGCGGCTGGCGTTCGGCGATGAAGGCGTCCCAATTGGGAAACTCCACCAGCCGCACGTGGGGCCAGTAATCGAGGCCCGAGCGCTTCACCCGTGTATCGGAAATCTCGAAGCCCAGCGGGTGGATCAGCACCAGTTCGGCGTCCAGCGCCACGCAGGTGCGCCCCACCGCGCCGGTATTGCCGGGAATCTCCGGCTGGACGAGGACGATGCTCAGCGGCATCGTCCGCTCCTCACGGGGCTGCTCACCCCAGCTTCTTCTTCAGCAGCTCGTTCACCACCTGCGGGTTGGCCTTGCCCTGCATGGCCTTCATCGTCTGGCCCACGAAGAAGCCGAACAGGGCTTCCTTGCCGCCCTTATACTGCTCCACCTTGTCGCCATTGGCGGCCAGAACAGCATCCACAGCGGCCTCGATGGCACCGGTATCGCTTTCCTGCTTGAGGCCCTCGCGCTCCACAATGGTGGCCGCACCGTCGCCCGTTTCCAGCATCTTTTCCAGGACCTGCTTGGCGATGGAGCCGGAGATTGTGCCGTCGGCGATCAGCGCCAGCAGTTCAGCCCCGTCCTCAGGCGAAACCGGGCTTTCGCCCAGGCTCTTGCCCAGCTTGTTGAGCGCGCCGAACAATTCGGAAATCAGCCAGTTGGAAGCCTGCTTGGCAAGGTCCGCTTCGGGCTTGCCCGCCTTGGCAGCGGCTGCGGCGACGAGCGCTTCGAACCAGCGCGCCGTTTCCACATCGGCGGTCAGCACACCTGCGGCATAGGCGGACAGCCCCAGAAGTGTTTCATAACGGTGCCGCTTGGCATCGGGCAATTCCGGCAGAGAGGCGCGGCATTCCTCCAGGAATGCATCGTCCAGTTCCAGCGGCAAAAGATCCGGATCGGGGAAGTAGCGGTAATCATGCGCGTCTTCCTTGCTGCGCATGGACCGGGTGGTGTTCTTGTCCGGATCGTAGAGCCGGGTTTCCTGCACCACCGTGCCGCCGCTCTCGATCAGATCGACCTGACGGCGCGCCTCGCTTTCGACCACGGCCATCACGAAACGGACCGAATTGACGTTCTTGGTTTCAGTGCGCGTGCCGAAGGGCTCGCCGGGCTTGCGCACCGAAACGTTTACGTCCGCGCGCATCGAGCCCTGATCCATATTGCCATCGCACGAACCGACATAGCGCAGGATCGAGCGAAGCTTGGCGAGATATGCCCCCGCTTCGGCCGGGCTGCGCATATCCGGGCGGCTGACGATTTCCATCAGCGCCACGCCCGAGCGGTTCAAATCGACATAGGACATAGTCGGATGCTGATCGTGCATCAGCTTGCCTGCGTCCTGTTCCACATGGATGCGCTCGATCCCGATGGTCTTGGTGCTGCCTTCGGGGTCCTTGTCGTCGAGGATGACCTCCAGACTGCCTTCACCCACCAGCGGATGATAGAGCTGGCTGATCTGATAGCCCTGCGGAAGATCGGCGTAGAAGTAGTTCTTGCGGTCGAACCGACTCCATTTGTTGATCTGGGCGTTGATCGCCATGCCGGTGCGCACCGCCTGACGGATGCATTCGCGGTTGGGCACGGGCAACATGCCCGGCATGGCCGCATCGACCAGCGACACCTGACTGTTCGGCTCCGCGCCGAAAGCCGTGGCCGCGCCCGAGAACAGCTTGGAATAGGAAGTTACCTGCGCATGGACTTCGAGGCCGATCACGACCTCCCATTCGCCTGTTGCGCCCTGGATGCGATAGGATGATTCAATGCTCATGGATTCGTCCAAAGCGAATCCCGCGCGGTTTGGCAAGAACCGCTCAATCGTTCGGCTGTCAGGCGCTCAGGGAAATGTACTTTTCACCGTCCAGCTTCGAGTTGACACGCCCTGCGATCGACCTCTCATAAAGCTGGGAACAGCCATGTACGATCCGGTCGTGCAGTTCGATGCAAATAGCGCCCGTATTGCCTATCCAGTCGGTTTGAGCGCTGAGCAGCTTGTATTCGCCGCCCTCGATATCGATCTTGAAGATATCGATCCCTCCGTGGCCGTACTGCTCCAGCAAATCCTGCACGGTCAGGCAATCGACCTTCTCGATCACCGATGCAGTATTATCTTCCGGAGTTTCGACAATGGTTAGGCCCCAGTGGCCAGTGCCCCTGTCGCGAAGATCGATCGTTTCCTTGGTGGAACTGATCGCGGTCTTGATCGGCTTGATGTTCGCGAAAGGCGCGACATTCTTCGTAAGCAGGGCAAAATTCTCGCCGCTGGGTTCCAGCGTCAGAACGGTCGCGTCAGGATATGCCCGGGCGAAGACGATGGCGGCAGTGCCGATATAGCCTCCGGCGTCGACAATCAGCCCGTGGCGCAAACTCGGCACCGCTGCGATCAGTTCATCGAATTCGCCGCGCAACGAAGCCAGCACCACTTCGAGATCGGTCGTGCCGGTGCGGATCGTTACCGTCACGCCCCGGATCGTGACCTGCATCTGTTTGCGCTGGCCCGCGAGTTGAGCAGGCAACCAACGCGCAGCGACAGACCAGCTATCTTCGCGCCCTAGTTCGAGCGCAAGCCGCACGGCTCGGCGCAATCTTCTCAAACCTTGGGCCAAGGACCACGCTCCATCGACAGCATTCGCAGGAACTATTCACAACCTACAATCGCGCCGATTACGAAGCAAGCGACATTACCACCACTTGTCGGGCGTGGCGACGAACCCGGCGCGCTGTTCAATCGCCAACCCCGCATTCAGCACGCCCTGCTCGTCGAAGGCCTTGCCGATCAGCTGGAGGCCAAGCGGCAGGCCTTCGCTGTTCAGCCCGGCCGGCACGCTCATCGCGGGCAGCCCAGCCAGCGAGGCGGGAACCGAGAATACGTCGTTCAGATACATGGCCAGCGGATCGTCCAGCTTGTCGCCCAGCGGGAAGCTGGCGGTGGGCGTCGTCGGGGCCAGGATCACGTCGCATTCCGTGAAGGCGTTCTTGAAATCGTGGCTGATCAGCGTGCGGACCTTCTGCGCCTGCGTATAATAGGCGTCATAGAATCCGGCGCTGAGCACATAGGTGCCGATCAGGATGCGGCGCTTCACCTCATCGCCGAAACCGGCGGCGCGGGTGGCGGCATACATGTCCTGCAGGCCGGCGCCATCGGGCAGATCGCGCAGGCCATACCGCACGCCGTCATAGCGGGCGAGGTTGGACGAGGCTTCTGCCGGAGCGATGATGTAATAGGTCGGCAGGGCATATTTGGTGTGCGGCAGCGAGATATCGACGATCTCGGCACCTGCGTCCTTCAGCCAGGCGATGCCCTGATCCCAGCTCTTGGCCACTTCGGCGTCCATCCCGTCCATGCGATATTCGCGCGGGATGCCCACCTTCTTGCCACGCAGGTTCGAATCCAGCCCTGTCTCCCACTCCGGCACCGGCAGGTCGAGACTGGTGGCGTCCTTCGGATCGAAACCCGCCATGGCTTCCAGCATGATCGCACAGTCGCGCACGTCGCGTGCCATCGGGCCTGCCTGATCGAGCGAGCTGGCGAAGGCCACGATGCCCCAGCGGCTGCAACGGCCGTAGGTCGGCTTGATGCCCGAAATGCCGGTGAAGGCGGCGGGCTGGCGGATCGAACCACCGGTGTCCGTACCGGTGGCGGCAGGGGCGAGCCGCGCGGACACCGCCGCGCTGGAACCGCCCGAGGACCCGCCCGGGGCGAGTGCGGCATTGCTGCCCTGCTTGCGCCAGGGGGAGATCACATTGCCGAAATAGCTCGTCTCGTTCGACGAACCCATAGCGAACTGATCGAGGTTCAGCTTGCCCAGCATACCCGCGCCCGCTTCCCAAAGCTTGCGGGACACGGTGCTTTCATATTCGGGCTTGAAGCCTTCCAGAATGTGACTGGCAGCCGTTGTCTGCACGCCCTGCGTGGCAAACAGATCCTTCATGCCGATGGGCACGCCGGCCATCTTGCCGAGCGCCTTACCCGCGGCGCGATCAGCATCGACCTTGTCCGCCGCTTCCAGCGCCTTTTCAGGCGTGGCGACGATGAAGGCGTTGAGCGCGTCCTGCGCGGCGGCGACATTGGCGTTGAAGGCTTCGGCCACTTCGCGCGCGGAAAAATCGCCCTTGGCCACGCCTTCGCGGATGGCGGCAACGCCGAGTTCGGTTACGTCAGTCATTATTCGATCACCTTGGGCACGCCGAAGAAGCCGTGTTCAGCGGCAGGAGCATTGGCCAGAACTGCGTCGCGCTTGCCGCCGCCGGTCAGCGGATCGGCATCGACCACATCATCGCGCAGGCGCAGGCTGTTGGGGATCACGGCGGTCATCGGTTCGATGCCCGTCACGTCCACTTCGCCGAGTTGCTCCACCCAGGCGAGGATATTGTTGAACTCCGGCACCATCCGGTCGAGCTCTTCATCGCTCATCCGGAGGCGCGCGAGCGAGGCGATCTTCGCCACGGTTGCTTTATCGACTGACATGGCCGCGCGTTAGCTTGCCTGCGGCGCGCCTTCAAGCACGGGGATGCCGCAAGGGCGACTATTCGAACGGATCGCCCACCGGCTTGCCATCCACATAGATGCGGCGGCCGCTGAAGGGGCGAACCTCGACTTGGGGCACGCGGCCGTGAGCCTCGGCCGCAACATCGTTCAAGGTCGGCACCGGCGGCTTCTGGACAGCCCCCTCCGGCAAGAGCGAACCGTCAGCCTGCAACCGCAAATGCTGGACATCACTACCCTCGAGCAGCGCGAAATGACGATCTCCATGGGAATAGGCCCCCAGATCGAGCACGGTGCAGGAGGTGTTGCAACGCCAGCTATCCTGCTTGAGGAACTGCTCGAACGCAGACTTGACCTGTGGCTCCGCATCCAATCCGCGCAAATTGGCAAAGCGTCGATCCCGCTTCACCGGCGACTCCATCCAGCTCCAACGCCGCTCTTTGCGAGCCTGCGCTTCCTGCGCCAGCTTCGCCACTTCGGGATTCTTGCTCTTCGCCAGCTTTGCCAAGGCGCGCTTTCCGGCATCGCCAAATTCCCATTTGAGCGCGTCGTAATCGAAATCTTCCGCGCTCACCTTGCCGCGTTCCAGCCGGGAAAGCTGGTTGGCCGCCGAAATGCCCGCGAAATCGAAAATCGGCAGGGCCAGCAGCAGCGCATAGAGGCTGACCCCCACTGCCAGATGCAGATTCGCCCTGCGCAGATAGGGCCTCCAGCCCCGGACCTTGCCCCTGATCGCCGCAACCCAGATCGCCACGCCATAGGCACAGGCTACGGCGATGGCAGTGAGGCCCCACAGCCGCTCCGGCGAAAGGCCATATTGGGCCACGCGCGTCCCCATGGAGATCACCGCCAGCAAGGTGAGCGGCAATATTCCGATGGCGAGCACGAAGGCGGTGACGCGCATCACCACATTGCGCGTCATGTCCGTATCGTCTTCACGGACGATGGCATTGGTCAGGATGAAGCAGCCTGCCGCACAGGCGAGCAGCACCGGCGTTGCGCTGCGCGTCGCCTCCCACAGCACATCGAGCCCCGAAAAGGCCACGGCGATGAGGAAGATCGCCAGCGCCACGGCCAGCGGCACCGCCAGCAGCGAAAGAACCAGCAACACCACCGATTGCAGCGCGCCCAGTACCTTCAGCGAATTACGCAAGGTGCCCAGCGCCGCGCCAAAGGCAATGCCTGCCACGCTCCAGCCGAACCAGCCCTTCTTCAGCAATTCATACAGCAGATCGATTCGGATCAGCCGGAACAGATCCCCAAGCAACCACAGGAGCAGGAAGGTAAGGCCGGTAAAGGCCAAGGCGCCCGCCGCGCTGACAGCATCGGTCCAGACGAAGAAATGCGTATCGCGATAGGGAGTGGCGAAGCGCGTGTGGTGGAACCCTGCCTGAAACAAGGGCAGCGCCAGCAAAGATGCGATAACCCCGGCGCCGAAGCCATAATGTTCGTTGGAAGAATAATCGCCCGCATTCACTGCGCGCCACGCCAGCCCTGCCATAACCAGCCCGGCGAGAAGCCCGAAGACAGCCACTTCCTTCCACTTTTCCCGCTCTAGCGAGAAAGCGGCGGCAATCGGGCCAAAGAACAGGAAGGCCGCCGCCGCCATGCGCGGCGCGCTATCATCATGCCCTTCGGTTATGAAGTGGATGAGCAGGCCAGAAAGGCCGAGCAGCCCCGCCAGAACCCAAGGCCGCAGCGGCCAGTCGCGCGCATGTTGCGCCGGATTATCGATTCGGTCCTCTTCCATGGGGGAACCATCCCCTATCGCCGGGGCGGCGACAAGCGCCCCGGCCATCCCATGCGCGCCCCCTTACTGAGGAAGCGGCGCGCCTTCGGGAAGGGAGGGAGCGCCGCCCGGCGCACCGCCCTGCTGCTGCATCTGCATCATCTGCTGAATCTGCATGCGGCGCTGGAAATCTGCCTCGCTCATATAATCGATCAGGTCGATTTCGAAGGTCAGGTCCGCATTGGCGGGAATCACGACCTCACCCGTCATGGGGTTCTTCTGTTCCTTGGGGCCATAGGCCTTCTCGGCCGGGATATGCAGCGTGTACTTGCCGCCCTTCTTCATCTTGGCGAGCCCTTCGCCAAAGCCCGGAATGGTGCCCTGGCCCAGCGGAATCGGCACGCCCTGGCCCTGATCGAACACAGTGCCGTCATCCAGCTTGCCGACATAGTTCACCACCACCACGTCGGTCTTGCCCGGGGATGCCCCTGTGCCCGCCGTGAGTTCAGTGACCGAAACACCCTTTGGCACTGTGAGCCATGCGAAACCCGCACCGAGGAGAATCACGAGGATCACCCCCAGCCAGAGCTTGGCGAGAGAGCCTTTCTTCAGCGGCTGGAGCGGGACGCGGGTAACTTCGGCCATGGGCGTTTCCTGAAAAGCAAGAGGGCGCGGTTTTGAAGCCGCGCCCTCTTGGCTCAACAATGCTGTGGGTTCAAGCGATCTTGAACGCTTACTTCGATCCGTCGCGTTCCATCCGCTTGCGCTCCAGCTTGCGGGCGCGGCGGACGGCAGCGGCCTTTTCACGGGCACGCTTTTCGCTCGGCTTCTCGAAGTGACGACGCAGCTTCATTTCGCGATAAACGCCTTCGCGCTGCAGCTTCTTCTTGAGCGCACGAAGGGCCTGGTCGACATTGTTATCGCGAACGATGATCTGCATAAATTCAAACACCTCACAGCAACTGCCAAGGCACCCCGCGAAGCGGCGGGGACCAGCCCTGACGAATCAACGAAAAATGTGCCGATTCCGCTAAGGAACGGCTTGATAGCGGGCGCCCCTAGCGAAAACCCGCCCCGAAGGCAAGCATTTGAGCCCGCAAATCGATGCGGCGCGCCTTCCAACTTCGGCCCCGCGCGTCTAAGGCACCGCAAATGAGTGCCACTCCACCCCTTGCCGCAACCGCTTACGTCGCCCTTGGCGGCGGTGCGGGCGCCGTGCTGCGCTATCAGCTCGGCCGCCTGATGACCCATATTCTGGGCCCGGCCACTGTCACAGCCTTTCCCTGGGCGACACTGACCTGCAACGTGCTGGGCAGCGTTGCCATGGGCGTGCTGGCCGGCTTCCTTGCCCGCCACGGAACCGGCGGGGATTTCTGGCGATTGCTGCTGGGCGTCGGCGTGCTGGGGGGCTTCACCACCTTTTCCAGCTTCAGCCTGGAAATGATGCTGCTGGTGGAGCGCGGCCAGCCCACGCTGGCCATTACTTATGCCGGCGTGTCGGTGCTGGCGGGGCTCACCGGCCTCTATATCGGCCTTATTGCCATGCGGGTGGCGGGATGAAGCCGGCGGATGAAGTACGCCAGTTCACCGTCGGGGCCGACGATGACGGCATCCGGCTGGATCGCTGGTTCAAGCGCCACCTGCCGCAGGTCGGCTTTGCCACCGTATCGCGCTGGGCCCGCACCGGGCAGATTCGCGTGGATGGCAAGCGCGCCAAGCCTGAAGACCGGCTGAGCGCCGGCCAGGTGCTGCGCGTGCCGCCGGGCGGAGAGGCTCCCACTGGCAAAACGCCTCGCCCCCGCCGCGAGCTGAGCGAGGACGAAGTGGCCCGGGCGGAAGCCATGGTCATCACGCAGGATCGTTCGGCCATCGTCCTGAACAAGCCGCCGGGCCTTGCAACGCAAGGCGGCACCAAGATGAAGGACCATGTGGACGGCCTGCTGGACGCCTTTGTGCGCGGTGAAGAGGCTCGCCCGCGTCTGGTCCACCGGCTGGACAAGGATACCAGCGGCGTGCTGCTCGTGGCGCGCACGCCGGGCAGCGCGGCGTTCTTCTCCAAGCGATTCTCGGGCCGCTCCGCCAAGAAGGTCTATTGGGCGCTCGTCATGGGTGTGCCCGATGTGCTGGAAGGCACGATTGAGGCCCCAATTGCAAAACAGCCCGGCACGGGCGGCGAGAAGATGCATGTGGACGAGGAAAACGGCCAGCCGGCCAAGACCCGTTACCGCGTGATCGATCGCGCGGCCAAGCGCGCCGCCTGGGTAGAACTGCAGCCGCTGACGGGCCGCACGCACCAGCTTCGCGTTCATATGGCGGCTATCGGCCATCCCATCGTGGGCGATGGCAAATATGGCGGGCCAGAGGCTTTCCTGACCGGCAGCATCAGCCGCAAGATGCACCTCCATGCCCGGCGTCTGATCATCGACCATCCCGATGGCGGCAAGCTGGACGTAACGGCCGAATTGCCCGCCCATTTCGCCACGAGCATGGAGCAGTTGGGCTTCGATCTTTCGCTGAGCGATGCGCTGCCCGAGGATGACACGCCTCCGCCCTCGCGGACCGAAAAGAAGCAGATCGCCAAGGCCCACGCCAAGCAATATCGCAAGGAACGGCGCGGAGAACGGCGCAAGCGCGGCCCTTCCGATGATGTATCGCCCCGCCGGGGCAAACCTGCACCCGCTGGAAAGGCCGGCGCCCGATCATCGGGTACGAAGTCGGGCCCGAAGCCTGCTGCGCGCCGCCCTGGTGCCAAACCCGCCGGAAAGCCGGGGCCCAGGGGCCGCAAGTGACCATCCGCCTTGCCGTTTTCGATTGCGACGGAACACTGGTCGATGGGCAGGCCGCGGTTTGCAACGCCATGCGGGCAGCCTTCGATACGGTAGGCCTGCCTGCCCCGCCAAACCCTGCAATCCGCCGGATCGTGGGGCTAAGCCTGCCGGTGGCAATCCGTCATCTGGCTCCCGATGCCCTGGCGGAACAGCACACCCATCTGGTCGAAGCCTATCGCGCCGCCTTTTTCGAAGCGCGCAGCAGCGGGCAATTGGCCGAACCGCTATATGACGGGATTCGCGAGTTGCTGGGCGATCTGCACGCCTCCGGCTGGGTGCTGGGCGTGGCCACCGGCAAATCGGATCGCGGACTGAAAGGCTGCCTTGCCACGCATGGCCTGCTGGACCTGTTTTCCACCCTGCAGACGGCGGACCGGCACCCTTCAAAGCCGCATCCCTCCATGCTCGAGCAGGCCATGGCCGACGCTTTCGCGGCCCCCGCCGATACGGCGATGATCGGGGATACGGCCTATGACATCGAGATGGCCCGGGCCGTAGGCGCACGGGCGATCGGGGTCGCTTGGGGCTATCACGAAGTGCAGGAACTGATGGATGCAGGGGCGGAGGCTGTAGCCGCCGATGCCGCCGAATTGAGGGAATTGCTCCGGTGAGCGACGATCCGGCGCGCGGGCGCTATTTCACCATTTCCATGATCCGGCTGGCAGGCGTCGCCATGGTGCTGGCAGGCGCGCTGGTGGTGCGCCAGATTATCGAATGGCCGAAGATGGCGGGCTATGTGCTGATCGCGGCGGGCCTGATCGACGTCTATATCGTCCCGCAAACTCTCGCCCGTAAATGGCGGACGCCGAAATGAAGCGGTTTTACAAGGATGTAGCAGCCGAGCAGACTGAAGGCGGCTGGCGCGTCACGCTGGACGGACGCGGGATCAAGACGCAGCGTGGGGCCGCGCAAATCGTGCCTTCCCGCGCTCTGGCGGAGGCCATGGCGGCGGAATGGGCTGGCCAAGGCGAGGAAATCGATCCGACCGCTTTCCGCTATCGCGATCTGGCCGATTACGCCATAGATGTGGTGGCCAACGATCCTGCTGCGGAGATCCTGTCGATCCTGCGCTATGCCGAAACCGACACGCTCTGCTACCGCGCGGAACCCGACGAACCATTGTTCACGCGCCAGGAAGCCTTGTGGGAACCTGTGCTCAAAAGGCTGGAAGAGGCACGCAAAATGCGCTTTGAGCGTGTCAGCGGGATCATGCACCGCCCTCAGCCTGCAGAGACGCTCGCCGCGCTGAAAACCCATCTCGAAACGCTCGATCCCTTCGCCCTTGCCGCGGTGAAGACGCTCGCCTCGCTCGCCGCCTCGCTGGCGGTCGGCCTGTCCGCGCTGGAAGAAGGCGCCGATGCGGAAGCGCTGTGGGCTATCGCCAATGCGGAGGAAGATTGGCAGGCGGAACAATGGGGCTGGGAATGGACGGCAGAAGAAAAACGCGCCCGCCGCCTTGCCGAATTCACCGCCGCGCTCGATTTTGCCCGGCTGTCGCGGGCGCTCTGATCGCTTGGTTATAAGCGCTGCCCTATATCCATTATAGGGTACCGCCATGTTGCTATCGCCGGAGCGCTGGAGAATTTCTCCCGGCAATTAAAGCGCCTCGCTTCGCACCAGCGAAGCAAGCGCGCCGGGGAGAAATGAGATGAAGAAACGCACCGCGTCACGGTTCCGGAAATTCGCCACCGCCAGCATCGCCGCCATGGCAGCTTGCGCGCTGGCGCCCCAGGCATCCGCCACGGAGGCCGAAGGCAAGAAGCCCAATGTGCTGCTGGTGATCCTCGACGATGTCGGCATCGATACCATGTCCAACATGTATCCCGGCCTGATCGACGGGCTGGTGCAGCACTATGGCCCGCAGGGCCTCAACCACCCGGACTATGCCCGGATCAAGGGCGGCCCGGCCTCCACGCCGGTGATCGATGCGCTTTCCCAGAAGGGGGTGGTCTTCACCAATGCCTGGGCCCAGCCCTTCTGCTCGCCCACCCGCGCCTCCCTGTTGACGGGCCTGAATGCCGCCAAGACCGGCATGCGCGACTACACCAACTGGCTTTCGCAAAATCACCGCTCGCTGGCGATGGACCTCAAACAGGCAGGGTATGCCACCGCCATCTTCGGCAAGTGGCACATGGCGGGGCTGAACCAATATCCCGGCATGAAACCACGCGAAGCCGGGTTCGACCTGTTCAAGGGCAATCTCAACGGTGCGATCTACGATTACTGGAACTACGATTATCAAGTGCAGGATGGCAGCACTCCCGACAGCGAATGGGTGCAGACCAAGCCGCCTGTAAAATCCCTGCCGGGCATCGCACCCACCACTTATGCTCCCGTGGTCAAAGTGGCCGATACGATCGACTGGATCGCCGGACAGGAGAAGGCAAACCCCGACAAGCCCTGGTTCGCCTGGCTGGCCTTCAACCTTGCCCACATCACCGAGGGGCGTTTCCCCAACCCGACGATGATCCCCAATGAAGATACGCTGGACCAGGTCTCGCGTGACGAGATGGCGGCCTGCGGCGGTCAGTTCGGCACGACAAAGATCGGGGATTGCAAGGCCGGTGCGCTCAATCGGGCGATGACCAATTCAATCGATACGGTGGTGGGCAAACTACTCGACGCCGTCGGCAAGATGGACCCGAATACCTATGTCATCGTTCTGGGTGACAATGGCACGCCGATGTATGGCCAACCCGGCATCAACTTCATCGACAATATGTACATCACTCGCGATGGCCGCGCAAAAGGCACTGCTTATGAAAGCGGGATGCGCATTCCGCTGGCGATTGTGGGGCCGGGCATCCAGCCGGGCAGCAGCGATGCGGTAACCCATGTGGTGGACCTGTTCTCCACGATCCATGATCTGGCGGGAATCCAGACGCCCGCCCGCGTGCCGAACAAGGATGGCAGCGGCACGGTGACGGTGGACGGGGTCTCGCTCTCGCCGGTCCTGTTCGATCACAAGGCCAGCATCCGCGACCCAAACCTTGGCTATATCGTGGGCGAAACGGTGATCCCGCTCAGCCAGAACGAACATCAGATCGGCCTGCGCAATGCCACTTACAAGGTGCTGTGCAAGGATCGCGAAGGCGTCGAAACCTGCCAGTTCTTCAATCTGGTGAATGACCCGCTGGAAGAATTCCCCCTGACGCCGCCTGCGAGCTGCGATGCGAAGGCCGCAGTGGTGTCATCGGACCCGGACGCCAATTACTGCTATTTGCGGGATCGGCTGGAAGCAGAAAAGAAGCTCTGAACAGCGTTTCGACCAGAGCGGGCCGGTGGCCGTCTCCGCCCCCGTCATTCCAGCGCGGAATGGCAGGCGCAGGAACGGATACCGGCCTTTCTCTCAACCGGGCGCTGAATACCTCCACGCTACGCCTGACGAGCTGGAAGCCGCGCCTGCCTTAACCCTCTCCGCTCAAAACGACGCAGTTCCTGCCCGTGCTCTTAGCCTCGTAAAGGGCGCGGTCAGCCAGTTCCATCAACTCGCCCTGCTCGCGCGCCTGGGTGGTGGTGGCAACGCCGATGCTGACCGATACCGCGATGGCATTTTCATCGATCGGTACGGGAGTGGCGGCGATGGCCTCTCGCAGGCGATTGGCAATTTCGCGCGCCTGGCCGGAACTGGCCCCCGGCAGGATCGCCACGAATTCCTCCCCGCCGATGCGGAACACCTTGTCCATCGGGCGGACATTGCGCGACATCAGGCTGGAAATCGAACGCAGCACCTCGTCACCGGCGGCATGGCCATGCCGATCGTTGATGCGCTTGAAATGATCGATATCGATGGCCAGCAGGGCGGCCTGTTCCCCATAACGCCGCTTGCGATCCTGTACTTCGCGGAAAGCATCGTCAAAGGCGCGGCGATTGCCCAGCCCGGTCAGCATATCATTATGGGCAAGGCGGGAAAGCGCCTCCTCCGATTCGTGGATACGGCCGATCATGTCGTTGAATTCCTCGGCCACCCGGTGAAGTTCCGGCGGGAGGGAAATCTCGATCCGGTGCTGACGGTCCCCTTCCGCAAAGCGGACCGCGCCATTCACCAGCCGGTCCACGCTGGCCGACAATATCCGCCCCACGATCAACACGCCCACCGCCATGGCAAGCAATGACACGGCACCCGCGATCCCGGCCACCCAGATGGACCTTTCATAGGACCGCAGCGCCGCATCGTGATCGTCGCTGATCTTCTGGCTGATCCGGTCATAAACGCCGGTCAGCTTGTCATTCACGGCCTCCACCTGGCCATGGAACCGCTGCAGCGTCACCGCCGTCTGATCCTGGCTGACAGGCGTCACCACCGAGATGATGTCGGTCGCGTGGCGGTCGGCCTGGGTCCAGTCGGCCTGCGCGCGTTCCAGCAAGGCCAGCGTTGCGGGTTCTGCCCGGAGAGCTTCCTCCAGCCGGGCGAATTCCGCCTCGATCTTTTCCCGCACCGCGCGATAGGCTGGCGGGGCGACATGATTCTGCTTCTCCGCGAATTCATCGACCGGAGGCAGCGTCTCCCAGACGAGCAGGCGCAGATGCTGGATCGGCACGCGCTGCTCCCGCTGGCGCATCGCCACATCGTCAAACGGCGCTATCACACCGCGATTGAGAAGGAAAAAGCCGCCAACGGCTGAAACAAACAGGGGAACAATGGCGATGACCATCCCCATGGCCACCCAGAACCGCAAAGACCTGCTGCGCAAAATTCCAATCAACGCCTACCCCTGAAATCGCCTTCCGCCTGCTGCGGCACGCGGGCTATTACCTAGGAGGAGGTTTACAAATATCGAACCTGGAAGGAATTGAGGTGGATAGAGCGCTCCCTTGCGCCCGCCCGAACTTACCCGATCCACTCCGCCACTTCGGCAGCCACCTTGTTGGCCGCCTCGTTCAGCGCCGGGGCGACACTGGCGGCGGTCGGGGATACGTTGTCCACCCTGGCTTCGAAACGCCGGGTAAGGATTTGCCCGTCCGGCTGCTTCAACATGGCATCGAACCGCACGATCACCGAACTGGACGCGGCATCATAGCCCATCTCGTTCAACCGGCCGGTCAGCCGGGTGGCGGCGGCATAGGCCGCGTCGGGGCTTTCCACCACCAGGCGGGTCTGCTTGGAGCGGATCGTTTCAGCCAGAAGGCGGCCGAACAGGCGCGCGGGCTTTTCCACCCAGACCGCATCCTTGAGATAGGCGACGGTCGAGGGATCGACCTGCACCGGCACACGCACCACGTCGAGCCGCTGGGGTGCGTCAGGCTCTATCACCGCCAGCGCCTGCGCCGCCGTGCCGCTGGCCGACAGGCCCGCCGCAGCGAGCGCCGTGGGAGTGAGAGTGAACAGGGTCGGCGGCGGTTCCTTGCCCAGGCTGACACAGCCGGACAGAGTGAGCGCCAATGCCATGGCCGCGAGCCCGGCCTTGTGCGAAACCGTCATCGCGAAATCCCTCATCGCCAGCCTCTTCATGGCTTGTAATCCGGCAGGTCGTTGCCTTTCAACAGCGCGCCTGCGCCCTGATTGTCGATCTTCTCGGTGATCTTGCGCAGCGCCGCGCTCGCCTCACGCAAATCGCGCAGAGTGGCCTCGGCCGCCGGCAGGGTCGTTTCCGAAAGCTGTCGCGTGGCGGGCTGCGCCGTCTTGAGCGTTGTATCCAGCGATTCCGCCGCCAGCTTGGCCGATTTCAGCGTATCGCGCAGTTGGCCAGCCAATTGCTCCCCATCCTTCTTCAGCAAGCCATCGGCAGTGCCCATGGTCTTTTCAAAGGCGGCAAGGCTGCCCGATGCCTGGCGCAGGGTCGCTTGCAATTCAGTGAGCGTCGCCTGGATCTGGGGCGAGGCATCGGCCACGTGATCGGTCAGCCGTTCGGTATTCTTGAGGATACCCGCGATGGAGGCCTGATTGTCATCCGACAGCAGCTGGGTCAGCCGGTCGGTCAGCGTAGCCAGACGTTCCAGCAGCAGCGGCGCATTGGACAGGATTTCCCCCAACCCACCCGGCTTGGCGGCGATGGTGGGCTTGCCTTCAAGGCAACTGGTGTTCTGGCAGGTGATTTCCGGCGCGCCTTCCCGCGCGCCGTCGAGCTGGACCTTGGACGATCCGGTGAAGCTGGACTGCACGGTGGCCACCGTTCCTACCAGGATCGGCACATCCTTGCCCACCCTGATGCGCACGCGGACATATTCCGGGTTGCGCGGCCACAGTTCGATTTCCGAAATCTCGCCCACCGGCACGCCGGAGAATGTGACGTTCGATCCGCGCGCCAACCCGTCTACCGACTGTTTGAAGAAGATGTCATATTCCTTCTTCTGCGCGCCGCTGAGCCCGGCGATCCACATGATAAAGGCCGCCAGCGCCGCCAGCAGAAACAGGGTGACTGCCCCAACCCAGACATGGTTCGCGCGCGTTTCCATGGGCTGTCTATGCCTTCCCGCCCGCAGGCTTGTCCATGGCCTTGGCCCGTTCCTGGCTTGCCTTGGCCGCCCGTCCGCGCGGGCCATTGAAATATTCCTGAATCCACGGATGGTCGAGCGCGAGCAATTCCGGGATCGTTCCCACCGCAATCACCTTGCGGTCAGCCAGCACCGCCACCCGGTCACAGATTTCGTAAAGCGTATCCAGATCATGCGTGATCAGGAAGACGGTCAGCCCCAGCACATCCGCCAGTTCGCGGGTCAGCCGGTCAAACGCCGCGGCGCCCACCGGATCTAGCCCCGCCGTCGGCTCGTCCAGAAACAGCAGTTCCGGGTCCAGCGCCAGCGCGCGCGCCAGCCCGGCGCGCTTCTTCATGCCGCCGGACAGTTCGGAAGGAAACTTGCTGGCCGCATCTTCCGGCAGGCCGGAAAGGCGCACCTTGTAGCGCGCAATCTCGTGCCGCAGTTCGGGCTCGATTTCCGGATAGAATTCGCGCAGCGGCACTTCCACATTCTCGCCCACGGTCAGGGTCGAAAACAGCGCGCCGCCCTGAAACAATACACCCCAGCGGGAGCGGATGTCCGCCTGGCTGCCCTCGGCCAGATCGGTGACCTTGTGGCCCAGCACCTCGATCTGCCCTTCATCGGGCACCTGCAGCCCGATGATGGAGCGCATCAGCACCGATTTGCCGGTGCCCGATCCGCCGACCACGCCCAGCACTTCCCCGCGCCTCACCTTCAGGTCCAGCCCTTCATGCACGGCGATGCCGTCAAACCGGTTGACCAGCCCTTCCACCACCACGGGATATTCGCCCTGGAACCGCTCCGGATCGAAACGCAGGGCGCGGCGTTCGACGCTGGCGGCGATCTGTTCCTCGCTCATCCCCAGCCCACCTCGGTGAAGAACACCGCGAAGAAGGCGTCCAGCACGATCACCATGAAGATGCCCTGCACCACCGCCATGGTAGTGCGCAGGCCCACTTCTTCCGAATTACCGCGAACCTGCATCCCCTGATAACAGCCCGCCAGCGCCACGATCAGGCCGAAGACCGGCGCCTTGACCATGCAGACCCAGATGTCGTGCAGCGGCACCACTTCCTGAATGCGGCTGAGGAAGGTGAAGAAGGGGATGCCCAGCGTCAGGTCGGAAACGAAGGCGCCGCCGATGATCGCCAGCCCGGCGGAGAAGAAGCCCAGCAGCGGCATCATCAACACCGCAGCGATCAGGCGGGGCAGGATCAGCGCCTCCAGCGGAGAGACGCCGATGGTGCGCATCGCGTCTACTTCCTCGGTCAGCTTCATCGTGCCGATCTGCGCGGCGAAGGCGGAGCCGGAGCGGCCCGCCACCATGATCGCGGTCATCAGCACGCCCAATTCGCGCACGGCAAGGCGGCCGGTGAGGTTCACGGTGTAGATTTCCGCGCCGAACTGGCGCAGCTGCACCGCGCCCTGCTGCGCAATGACGATGCCGATCAGGAAGCTCATCAGGCCGATGATGCCCAAGGCGGAAACGCCCACCAGCTCGAACTGGCGCGTGATGGAGGCAATGCGCAGACGGCGCGGGTGCCTCACCAGCGATCCGAAGGCGATGAGAATCGCCCCCAGGAAGCCCAGCAGGTTCACTACGCCCAGCCCCCAATTATAAACGCGTGTGCCCACTGCGGCGGGCACGCGGGTTATCAGGGGCAGGCGCGGCGCCTCTACATTGCCTTCGCCCTGCGCGCCCTGCACCGCTTCGATCAGGCGTTGGGCATCTTCGCTGGCTCCGGTGATCTGCGCGCCCGTATCCCGGGCAAAACGCCAGACGATCCAAGCGCCCACCGTATCCACCGGACCGGCTTCTGTCAGATCGATTTCCTCGACCGAGCCCTGCCAGTCGCGCAGCTTGCGGTCGATCACGCCAATGGAGGAAATCAGCAAGGGGCCGGTCAGCACCAATCTGGTGCCGCCATTATCGTCCGCCTCGGCGGTGAAGTCAGCCCATTCCCTCATCGCATTGAGCTATGGGGGCAAAATGGGGCCGGGACAAGGCGCGAAGCATGACAGGCCACCAAGGGTCAAGTCATTGGGCATTGCACCGCACAAGTGCGGCTGGCAAAGGCCCAAGCTAATATGAGCGACACTCTGGACAAGACTTTCGACCCGGCCGCGATCGAGGCCAAGTGGTATTCCCATTGGGAGAGCAACGGCCTGTTCCGGCCCGAGCGGCCCGACGCGCAGCCCTTCACCATCGTGAACCCGCCGCCCAACGTAACCGGCAGCCTGCATATCGGCCATGCACTGGACAATACTCTGCAGGACGTTGTCGTGCGGTACGAGCGGCTGCGCGGCAAGGATGCGCTGTGGGTGGTGGGCATGGACCATGCGGGCATCGCCACGCAGATGGTGGGCGAACGCCAGATGGAATCCCGGCAGGACAAGCGCACCAACTACACCCGCGAGCAATTCGTGGAGAAGGTGTGGGAATGGAAGGCCGAAAGCGGCGGCGCCATCACCGGCCAGCTGCGCCGCCTGGGCTGCTCCATGGACTGGAGCCGCGAACAGTTCACCATGGACCCGCACTTCACCCGCGCGGTGCTGAAAGTGTTCGTGGACCTGCATAATCAGGGCCTGATCTACCGCGACAAGCGGCTGGTGAATTGGGACCCCAAGCTGAAGACCGCCATTTCCGACCTGGAAGTTGAAACGCGCGAGGTTCAGGGCGGCTTCTGGCACTTCAAATATCCGCTGGCCGATGGCGTGAAGCTGGATAACGGGCAGGATTATATCGAAGTCGCCACCACCCGGCCCGAAACGATGCTGGCCGACATGGCTGTGGCCGTGAATGCGGAAGACGAGCGCTATAAGAGCGTTATCGGCAAGGAAATCCTCCAGCCGATCACCGGCCGCCGGTTCCGCATCGTGGCCGATGACCATGCCGACCCCGAGCTGGGCAGCGGCGCGGTGAAGATCACGCCGGGCCATGACTTCAACGACTTCGAAGTGGGCAGGCGCGCCGGGATCGCCGCTGGCGACATGCTCAACATGCTCGATGAAAATGCCTGCGTGGTGCAGACCTCGGACGGACTGGTGCCGGAGGAATTCCTCGGGCTGGACCGCTTCGACGCGCGCGCGCTGGTGGTCGAGCGGATGAAGGAACTCGGCTTCCTCATCCCGCATGTGACGAAGGACAAGGAAGGCAACGAGGTTCTGCACGATGCCGAACCCCGCACCATCCAGACGCCCTTCGGCGACCGTGGCGGGGTGGTTATCGAACCCTGGCTGACCGACCAATGGTATGTCGATGCGGCAACGCTGGCCCAGCCCGCGATGGAAGCGGTGCGGAGCGGCGCGATCGAGATCGTGCCCAAGAGCTGGGAAAAGACCTATTTCAACTGGATGGAGAACATCCAGCCCTGGTGCGTTTCCCGCCAGCTGTGGTGGGGGCACCGGATTCCGGCCTGGTATGACGAAGACGGCAATGTCTTCGTGGCAGAAACGGAGGACGAGGCGCAGGCGCTGGCAGGTAACAAGCTGCTTACCCGCGATTCCGACGTTCTCGATACCTGGTTCTCTTCCGCCCTCTGGCCCTTCGCCACGCTGGGCTGGCCGGACCAGACCGAGCTGCTGGCCAAGCATTATCCCAACGATCTGCTGATTTCCGGCTTCGACATATTGTTCTTCTGGGATGCGCGCATGGCGATGCAGGGCATCCATTTCATGAAAGATGTGCCGTGGAAGCGGCTCTACCTTCATGGCCTCGTCCGCGCGCCGGACGGGGCGAAGATGTCCAAGTCCAAGGGCAATGTGGTCGATCCGCTGGGTCTGATCGACAAATATGGCGCGGATGCTTTGCGCTTCTTCATGGCGGCGATGGAAAGCCAGGGCCGCGACATCAAGATGGATGAGAAGCGGGTCGAAGGATACCGCAACTTCGCCACCAAGCTGTGGAACGCCACGCGCTTCTGTCAGGCGAACGGCATCGGCGCCTCCGCCTCCATCGAGGCTCCGACGGCGACCAGCGCGGTCAACAAATGGATCATCGGCGAAGTCGTGGAAACCGTGGCCGAACTGGACAAGGCCATGGCCGAACTCCGCTTCGATGCGGCGGCCAACGCCATCTACCACTTCGTGTGGGACACTTTCTGCGACTGGTACATCGAACTCATCAAAGGCAACTTCGATGAGGAAACCAAGGCCGTCGCAGGCTGGGTGCTCGACCAGATTCTGGTGATGCTGCACCCCTTCATGCCCTTCATCACCGAAGAGCTGTGGAACGCGCAAGGCGCGCGGCCCTACGAACTGATCCTCGCCAATTGGCCCGCGCCGAGCGCCGCTGTCGATCCGGCGGCCAAGGCGGAAGTGGAGTGGCTGATCGCCCTCACTTCCAACATCCGCACGGCCAAGAACGAGCTGGGCATTGCTCCCGGCGCCAAGCTGGAAGCCTATCTCGAAGCGCCCAGCCGGCTGGGCAAGGGCGTGATCGAGGCCAATGCGGCGGCGATCGACCGGCTGGCACGCCTCTCCGCCATCCGCTTCGAAGCGGCCCCGGCTGGCGCGGCGATGCAGATCGTGGCGGGCGGCGACGTGTTTGTCATTCCGCTGGAAGGCATCATCGACATCGAAGCCGAAAAGGCCCGCCTGACCAAGGCGCTGGAGGCTTCGCGCAAGGAAGCCAAATCGCTCGAAGGGCGGCTGGGTAATCCAGCCTTTGTCGAAAAGGCCAAGCCCGAAGCGGTCGAGAAGGCCCGCGCCGACCACGCCCACCACGCTGCCGAAGCCGAGCGTTTGGCAGCGGCACTGGCGCGGCTGGGGTGAGAATGATCGCAACCTTCCTCCCCTCCTCTTCAGAGGAGGGGATCGAGGGGTGGTGGCGATGCGCCAGCATCGCTTCCGCTGCGAAGGATTCGCCCTGCCCGATCCACCACCCCCAAACCCCCTCCTCTAAAGAAGAGGGGGCTTAAGATGCCTCTCACCCTCGCCACCACCACTCCGGGTGAGCCGGAGATCTTCGCCTCCGTTCAGGGCGAAGGCCCCTCCATGGGCAAGCCCTGCGCCTTCGTGCGCCTATCCCGCTGCAACCTTGCCTGTGTGTGGTGCGACACGGCCTATACCTGGCGCTTCACCGGCGATAACCGCCCCCACCGCGATGGCATCGCCTATGATCGCGCGGAAAACCAGCTGACCCTGCCCGAGGAGGACGTGGCCGCGCGCATCGCCGCGTTAGGGATGAAGCGGCTGGTCATCACGGGCGGTGAACCGCTGCTTCAGGCCCCCGCCCTTGCCCGCATGCTGGAATATCTGCCCGGCATGATCGTGGAGATCGAGACCAACGGAACGGTGAAGCCCGCCGAGGCGCTGGAGCCATTCGTGGCCCAATATAATGTCAGCCTCAAACTGTCGCACAGCGGCAATCCCGCAGAGCTGGCGCTTATCCCTGAACGTCTGGAAGGCTGGGTCGCCGAGCCGAAGGCGACTTTCAAATTCGTGGTCGCGACCATGGAAGATGTGGCCGAAGTGCTGGCGCTGGCGGAGGCCCATGCCATCCCGCGTGAACGCATAATGGTAATGGGCGAAGGAACCGACCAACAGACCCTTGAACGCCGCGAGGCATGGCTGGCCGATGTCTGCATCAGAGAGCAGTTGACTTTGTCCAAAAGGTTGCACATCCAGCTCTTCGGAGACAGCAGGGGCACATGACAATTCAAGCGGAAACGGGCGCGGAGCAGGGCGGCGAAATGGCGGAATCCGGCCACCCGAAGGGCCCACCGGGCAGGATGATGCGCGGTGACCTGACGCAGGGCCCGATCCTGCGCACCCTGATTCTGTTCAGCGTTCCCACGCTGATGGCCAACATCCTGCAATCCCTGTCCGGCACCGTCAATTCGATCTGGGTCGGGCGGATGCTGGGGGAAGAGGCGCTGGCCGCCACCGCCAATGCCAATATCGTGATGTTCCTGGTTTCCAGCGCCGCTTTCGGTTTCGGCATGGCGGGCACGGTGAAGATCGGCCAGCGCTTCGGCGCGCGCGATGTCGACGGCGCACGGCGCACCTTCGGCACCGCCGTGGGCTTTTGCAGCCTGCTGATGATCGCCATCGCGGCGCTCGGCTGGTATATCGCGCCGGGCCTGCTGAGTGTGCTGGAAACGCCGGAAGGCGCTTATGAGCTGGCGCTGACCTATCTGCGGATCATCTTCCTCTCCATGCCCTTCATGATGGTGTCGATCATCCTCACCATGGGGCTGCGCGGCACGGGGGATGCACGCACGCCGCTGATCTTCATGGGCGTGACCGTGGCAATCGACGCGGTGTTCAACCCGCTGCTGATCGGCGGCTTCGGCCCGATCCCGGCACTGGGGATCGCGGGTTCGGCCCTGTCCACCATGCTGGCCAGCTTCGTCTCCTTCCTAGGCATGATCATCTATGTCTATGCGAAGGATCTGCCGCTGCGTCTGCGCGCCTCCGAGCTTTCCTATCTGCGCCCCCAGCGCGATGAGCTGGGCTATATCATCACCAAGGGCCTGCCGATGGGCGCCCAGATGCTGGTGATGAGCGCGGCGGGCATCATCGTGGTGGGCCTGGTCAACCGCGAAGGCCTGCTAATGACCGCCGCCTATGGCGCGGCCATGCAGCTGTTCACCTATATCCAGATGCCCGCCATGGCCATCGGTGGCGCGGTAAGCGCCATGGCCGCGCAATTCATCGGCGCGGGCAAGTGGGACAGGCTGGACAGCGTGACCCGCGCGGGCGTGATCGTGAACTTCGTGATGACCGGCGTCCTCACCGTAATATTGCTCCTGTTCGACCGGCCCGCCCTGGGCCTGTTCCTAGGGCCTGACAGCCCGGCCGTGCCGCTAGGCCGCCATATCCAGCTGCTGGCGGGATGGAACTTCGTCTTTTTCGGCGTGACCATGGTCTATTCCGCCACCATGCGCGCCGGCGGCGCGGTTATGGTGCCGCTGATCATCATCGCCATCGCGCTCTATCCGGTGCGCCTGGGCTTCTATTGGCTGACCTATGACTGGCTGGGCGCGGATGCGATCTGGTTCAGCTTCCCCGTGGCGGCCTTTTCCGGCCTGGTACTGGGTTGGTGGTTCTACCACTATTCCTCATGGCGCGAGGTCGCCAAGCCCGAAACCGAGGAAGAGGCTGTGGAACAGGCGCAAGCCGAAGGGGAGCCTGCGGGCCGTTTCACGCCTTCGGTGTGATTGATCAGCCGCCCAGGCGCGCGCGGGGGTGAGTGGAATTCACCGCCCCTGCGAGCGCCAGCGCTGGACCACGCGCTGAACCATGTCCTCTTCCCCGCCGGACTGACGCCACAGATCGACGAAGCTGGGATCGTCGGAAGCCGGGCGCCGCGAATCTTCCAGATTGTCGAAGGACACGCGGATCGGGATCGAAACGCCCTCCCCCACGATGATGCATTCCCGGTTGCGCAGCGCCGGGATGGAATCGAGGAAACCGCGCGCGCCTTCAGGCATGGCGGCTTTAACGAAGCTCTGGTCGCGCTCGTTGTTGAGGCGCATCGAAATGATCGTGCCGCATTGGGAGAGGACACCTTCGGCAAGGTCTGACGGGCGCTGAGTGATCAGGCCCAGCGACACGCCATATTTGCGGCCTTCCTTGGCAATGCGCGACAGGATACGTCCCACGGAAGAGCCATCGGCATTCTTCTCGTTCGGCACATATCTGTGCGCTTCCTCGCACACCAGCAGGATGGGCCGCTGTTTCTCTTCCCGCCCCCAGATTGCGAAATCGAACACCAGCCGGCTCAGCACCGCCACCACGGTGGAGGTAATATCCGAAGGCACGCCCGAGACATCGATGATCGAGAT
The DNA here is from genome assembly GCA_001898545.1 of Sphingomonadales bacterium 63-6. Taxonomy (GTDB): domain Bacteria; phylum Pseudomonadota; class Alphaproteobacteria; order Sphingomonadales; family Sphingomonadaceae; genus Andeanibacterium. Next base: position 30,478 of record MKUB01000182.1, read on the forward strand.
TGGCTTGCCGGAAGGGGGCATGCGGAAGATCTTGGAGATGAACTCCGCCATCGTATCGCCCACCAGCATGCCGGAGAACATGAACTGATAACGCGGATCGGCCTTGAGCTCGTCGATCTTCGTCTTGATCCGCATATAGGGCGCGGATGAGGTCGCCTTGTCGAGCTTGCCCATCTCATTCTGGATGATGTTGGTCAGGTCCGACAGGAGATAGGGGATCGGCGAATCCACCGTGATCTTGCCCATGCTCGCCGCAAGCCGGTTCTTGCTGCGCGCCTCCAGCAGGCACTTGGCGAGAATGTCCGCATCCTCCTGCAGAGCATTGCCGGTGGTCTTCAGGAAGACTTCGCAATGTTCCTCGAAGTTCATCAGCCAATAGGGCATCTGCAGGTTCGACACGTCATAGATTACGCCGGTGCTGCGAAACGCCGCCGAATATTCGCCATGCGGATCGATCATCACGATATGGCCCTGCGGCGCGGCCTCGCAGATGCGGTGCAGGATCAGCGCCGCACTGGTCGATTTACCGGTACCGGTGGAGCCCAGCAGGGCGAAATGCTTGCCCAGCATGGCATCGATGTAAATGCCCGCGCGAATGTCGCTGGTGGGATAGACCGTGCCGACCTGAATGGCCGAGCGGCCATCCGAGGCGTAAATCTGCCTCAGATCCGCATTGGTCGCGGGATAGATCAGCGCACCGGGAATGGGATAGCGGGTCACGCCGCGGCGGAAGCTGTGAATGCGGCCGGTCAGTCGCTCCTCGTCACCCTCGCCCAGAAAGTCGATATTGGCGACGATGCTGGAATTGGGGCCGCGCCGATCCTGCCGCTGGTTGCGCACGCTGGCCAGCAGCCAGCCACCGGGCACGCGAATTTTCACCTGGCTGCCCACTTGCCCCGCCAGCGCAATGGAAGGATCGGCATCAGCCGCGCATTCATTGAGCCGTTCGAGATCGAGCGCGATCTGCGAGCCGGAACCCGCGATCTCCAGCACTACCCCAATGGGCTGGCCGGCATTATCGCTGGGCGGAAGCGGCGCGGCATGCTGCGGCGCCTGCCTCGCATCTTGGGGCGGCTCCGTTGCTTGAGCTGGCCTGAAATACTGCTTGTCCAGATCGGTCATTCGCCCCTCGCAGTGGCGTGTCTGCAAAGCGCACCGCATAGGAAAATGGCGTTAATATCGCGTCAATGCGGCCCTTCGTGCCAGCCTCTGTCCGGATCAGACCAGCGCGAACAGGCGGCCCGCCACCCAGCCCATCAGGACGGATAAAACACAGGCGATCAGGCCGTAGAACAAGGGCTGGTCTTCGGAGAACTGGGCAATGAACCGCTCAAACCCCTCCTTGCGCACCTCCACCCGCGAAACGGCAGAGGCCACCACACGGCCACGCGTGATGGCGAAAGTCTCCGCCGTATAGGTGCCGGTCTGCACACTGGAGGGCAGAGCGATCCGCGCCTGATAAAGCACCTGCTCGCTTACCGAGACGCCCTTGTCATCCTGTTTGTAGAGTCCTTCCCGCGTGCGCAGATCCACCAGACCAGCGGCAAAACGCGCCTGTTCTTCCGGATCGATCGCTCCGATGGGTGACAATTGCAGCCAGGCTAGCCCCAGTTCATAAATGGCTGCGGTCCGCTCATCCACGATGTCTTTGATCGGTCGGGAACTGGCGACGGCGAAGAAGGACGGAGCGGAGCGGAAATCGCTGCTGTCCACATTCACCCAGATGCCCGCGATCTTCTGCTTTTCACGCAGGCGGATCGATTGGGTCGGCCCCTTCAGCACCACCACAATATCGTAATCACGCCCCGCGCGAATGCCGCTGGGGTCCAATATCGCGCCGTAAAGCAGCAATTCCGTGCCGGTGAAGCCCTGCCGCACTTGAATCTCGTGCTGGGAAACCTCTGGCACAAGGATCGGGTCGCGCTGGCCCGACAGTGTGAAGAAGGCCAGCAGCGCCAGCAGCGCAGATGCAGCGCGCCCACTCATAGCGGGACCACCGTGTAAATCTCGTCCGGCCGGTATCCCAGACCAAAGGCCATGCGCAGCGCAATGGCGAGGACGATAGCGGCAAGGGCGAAGCGCAGATAGACCGGCTTGGCCTTCTGCGCGAACTTCACCCCCAATTGCGCCCCGGTAACCGAGCCGATCAGCAACATCCCGGCCAGCACCATGTCCACCGCCTTGGTGGTCAGCGCATGCATCATGGTGGTGACCATGGTGACGAACAGTATCTGGAACAGAGACGTGCCCACCACGACATTGGCGCTCATCCCAAGGATGTAGAGCATGGCGGGGACCAGAATGAAGCCGCCGCCGACCCCCATCAGCATCGTCATGATCCCGGTCAGGATGCCCAGGATCAAGGGTGCGAGGGGAGAAATGTAGAGGCCGGAGCGATAGAAGCGCCAGCGCAAGGGCAGGCTGGCGACCAGCGGGTGATGCCGCCGCTTGCGCGCAGGCGGGGCATTGCCGCTGCGCATGGCGCGGATGGTCTGGATGCTTTCGCGCATCATCAGCGCGCCGATCGTGCCGAGCAGCACGACATACAGGATGTTGATCACCGTATCGATCTGGCCAATCGCCTCAAGGATACGGAATAGCACTGCACCGATGCCGGTGCCGATGACGCCGCCCGCCACCAGAACTGCACCGATACGATAATCGACGCCGTTGCGGCGCGTATGGGCAAGCACGCCGGAAACGCTGGCGCCCGTGACCTGACTGGCCGCGCTGGCTGCCGCGACCGTGGGCGGTACGCCATAGAAAATCAGCAGCGGAGTGGTCAGGAACCCACCGCCAACTCCGAAAATGCCCGAGAGGAGGCCCGTCAACGCACCCAGGCCAATGATCACCAGACCATTGACCGCCAGATTGGCGATTGGGAGATAGACGTCCATGTCCCCGCGTAACGCAGCGTTGCGGCGGATTAAAGGCGCTGCGCCCGAAATTCCGCCAAAATCAGGTGGAAGAGCGGGCCCCGCTCACCAGCTACGCCTAAAATCCCGTCGAAACCGTGATAGCCGCCCCGTCGGAAGGCTCAGCCTGTCCCGCAACCCGCATGCGCCAGTCCACCGACACGCGCGAATTAAGTTTGCCCAGCGGCATGTAGACGGAAGCCGCAGGCCCGACATCCAGACGCCCTGCCCCTTTCTGTGCTCCACCCCAGACACCTGCGCCCGCATGGATATCCATCGTGCCGATCTTGACCACCGGCCGCTCCGCCCGGACCTGCCCATCGACAAAGGCGCTCGAATAATCGCCCCAGACATAGCCTGCCTGCGCGTAGGCTTCCGCACGAACGCCCAGCGGAAGTTGGACAGGGGGTAATTGCGTTACCGCATAGGCTGCCGGCCTAATGGAATTCCGGCCGTTCACTTTGGCAATCCGACCCTCTGCTGTGAGAGTCACGGGCACATCGGACAAGGGGCGCGCCGAAACACCGAGCGCGCCTTCAACCTCCTGGGCACCACCCATAGCCTGGCTGATCCGGCCATAGATTTCAGGGCGATGCCCGCTCCTCGGCATAACCCGATAGCGCACCACCATGCCTGCCTGGCTGGCACCATAACTGGTCCGCCCCGATGCGAGCGCCGCTGTGGTATCCTGACGCAGCAGCGCCCAGCTATCGACCGCCCATCGGCGCAAGGGCTGCGCCTGCACGGCCTGAACCGCAGGCTGGAACGGCGCGGCTTGCGGAGTCGACTGCGCCCCGCTTGCCTCGGTGTTGGAAACACCCGGGATCAGCGAATAGCTCCATGGCGGAATCCCGGTCGAAGGCATCATGACCTCCTGCATCGGGCCCCGCATGCCGGAGCCACGCATTGCGACCGGAGCACCTTGCTGTTGCCAGATCGTACCGGGCCGAACAAATCCCATCCGCATTATGATCTGCTCGATCAGTCCCGGATCGGGTTCCGCAACGACATAAACGACAGCAGGCACTTGCTGAACTTCCGGCCTGAGCCCCGCCTGGGGCATCTGTCCGGTGGCCGCAACTGCCTTCCCGGCGAAACTCTGCACCGCGTGTAGCTGCGGAATCTCGCCAAATGCGCCGCGCAGCCCGATCCAGCCGCCAAGCACAAGCAACAGCATCATAATCGGCCGGCCGCGTGGCGGCCTGTAGCTATTCATGCCGCCGCCCCCCTCTTAATGGCCGGATGGGAATCGTGATGTGTCTTGTCCCAGCGGGGAACCACGCCTGCGAGGCTGGCGAGATATGAGAACAACGCCCGCCGCCCCGCCATGATCGCAATGACATTAGCCACCGGTATGCGCGCAATAGCGCGGATACCCTCGCCCATTCCATATTCGCGCGTTGTGAACGCAAAACGCATCGCCGCGCGCCAGACGAAGCTCGCGAAGTTGATCGCCACTAGAGAAACCAGCAGCCCGTCAGTGACCGGATAGCGGCCAAAGCCAAGCTCTTCGGCTGCCCACAGCACCGCTGCGATGACGAGGAGAAGATAGGCAATCGCGAGCACGAGGGCGGTCAGCGGTCCGCGCCGGTCCCGCATACGCATCCACAATTCCACGGGGTGGGGATGCCAGCCCAACCGGTCCCATCCCTGAAAGGCAATTCCGTGAACCCAGCGGGTCTTCTGTCGGATCGCAGCGTTTAGCTGAGCCGGGAAACAGGCGCGCGTCGCCACCAGTTCACCATCATCCCCGCGAAGACGCAGGAAGCGTGACTTGCCGCCCAAGGCCTTGATGCGGATACCCAGTTCGTAGTCCTCGGTCAGGCTATCAACCGCGAAAGGCCCCTCGCTGCCCGACCGGACAGCAGTCAACCGGCCGAGTATCGGGCGGGCAAAAGCGCACCCAACCCCGGCTGCGGGAAGTCCGGCGGAAAGAGCATCGCGCACGACCATTGCCTTGGCGTGAGCCTCGGCAAATTCATCGAGATAATGGCCCGCAACCCAGCGCGATCCGCCCTGAGGTTCCGGCCTGACCGGAAGCTGGATGAAGTCCGCCCGATCCAGCTCATTGTCCAGAACCGCCAAAGCTGCCGGATCGACCATATCTTCAGCATCGTGGAGCAGCACCATCCGACACTCTTCGCCCCTCCGCCGCTCATCATCGCACATCGCTCGATAAAGCCGGTTGAGACAATCGGCCTTAGTGGTCGGTCCATCGCGATCATGGATGACCAGCCTAACCCGGGCGTCGCTTCGGGCCGCTTGCATCACGGCTTCCATCGTAGCCGGGTCATTGCGATAACAACCGACATACAGGGTCAGGTCACGCTGCGGCCAGACGGACAGGGCATGAGTAACAGTCGCTCCGATAACATCGGCTTCCCGCCATGCTGGGATGAAGACAGCCGCCCTGCCCTTAAGCGGCCGAGCGGCCTCAGCGGCCCGATCGATCCGGCCCGTTCGAGCACGGCCGGTCAGTTTCAGCCATCCCCACACTACGTCGATGCCGAATTCGTCAAGCGCGCCGAGCAGGAAGAAACATCCTGCAAAAAGCAGTAACTCATGCTCCGCCAATGCGAGCCAGTCGAGCAGCGCAGATGCCCCAACTTCCACTAATGCGACCCCCGATTCCCCTTATTTCTTAAGCTACTGACCACAGCAGGCCTGCGCAACGCGAGAAACATCCATTACCGCATTTGCTTGCATCTCGCGGCGCCATCGGAAAGTGTGGGGCCATGCAACAGCCATCGCTTATCCGTGCCGCCGTCCGGCCTTTTCGCGCCCTGTTCGTTAGTGATGCCTTTGAAGGGATATTGCTGATCGCCATTGCTGTTCTGGCGATTCTCGTGGCCAATTCCTCGCTTGCCCCTGTCTATGAAGGGTTCTTCCACAATACCCTTGCCTGGACACCGATCCCCAAGCTCGACACGGTTCACCTGTGGATCAACGACGCCTTGATGGCGGTGTTCTTCTTCGTGGTCGGACTAGAGGTGAAACGCGAGGTCGTTGCCGGAAACCTAGCCGATGCCCGCCAGCGCCGCCTGCCCATCATGGCAGCTTTTGCGGGCATGGTAATGCCAGCGGCAGTCTATATGGCAATCGCCGGCAGCGATCCCCGGCTGGGAAATGGCTGGGCCATCCCTGCCGCGACTGACATCGCCTTTGCCATGGGAGTGATCGGCCTGCTCGGCAGCCGAGTGCCAGCCTCGCTGCGCCTGTTTCTGCTGACCGTCGCCATCGTGGACGATATTGGGGCGGTGCTAGTCATCGCCATATTCTATACCGCCAATCTCAAATTCGTCTGGTTGATTGCCTCATTGCTCGTTTTCGGCGGCATGATCGCGCTCAACCGGATGCGGGTCAGCATGATGGCGCCCTATATTCTCGCCGCGCTGGTCCTCTGGTTTTGTGTGCTTAATTCCGGCATCCACGCCACCATCGCAGGTGTGGTGGCGGCCCTGGCCATTCCCATGCGCGAACGTGGCGGATCGACCATGCTGGAATCCATGGAACATGGGCTGGTGCGGTGGAACGCCTATCTGGTGGTGCCTCTGTTCGGCTTTGCCAATGCCGGCGTCGCGCTGGCGGGGATGGGAATGGAAGAAGCCTTTGCTCCCCTGCCGCTGGCCGTTGGAGCTGGGCTGGTTCTGGGCAAGCAACTGGGCATTTTCTCCTGCATCCTCGCTGCCGACAAGCTGGGCATAGCCAAACGGCCGGAAAATGCAGGCTGGGCCCAGATATGGGGCACCTCGGTTCTGTGCGGGATCGGCTTTACGATGAGCCTGTTCATCGCTGAGCTGGCCTTCCCCGCCAACCGCCTGCTGATCGAAGAGGCCAAAATTGGCATTCTGGCCGGATCGCTGATCTCGGCCCTGCTGGGCTACGCGGTGCTGCGGCTTTCCTCGAAGGAAGCGCCCGCAGCCGCGTAACCCGGCTGGCAGAGCTTACCAGCTGCCGGTGTTTTCCATGCTGGCCCAGGGTTCCTGCGGTTCCAGATGGCCGTCCTGCAGCAGTTCGACCGAAATGCCGTCCGGCGTCTTGATGAAGGCCATATGTCCATCCCGCGGGGGACGGTTGATGGTAATTCCGGCATCCATCAGGCGCTGGCAGGTCTCGTAAATATTGTCGACCTGATAGGCCAGATGGCCGAAATTGCGGCCTCCGGCGTATTTCTCGCCCTCTTCGCCTTCGGCCGGCCAATTATAGGTCAGTTCCACCTCGGCATCCTGACCGGGCGCGGCCAGGAAGATCAGGGTGAAGCGGCCCTTGTCATTTTCCATGCGGCGCGTTTCTTCCAGCCCGAGCAGCTTAAAGAAGGCCACAGTGGCGTCCGGATCGGTGACCCGGATCATGCTGTGGAGATATTTGACCACGCTTTACTCCATTCATCGCTATTCAAACACGGTTCATCGGCGAAATGGCATCCGTTCATCGTCCGCTCCCCGGACTCAGTGAGGATGCCTGTCATGAGTGAAGACCCTAGCGAAGATACCCCTGCCCCCGCCACAGCTTTCTGGCACAGGCACGATACCAGGCTCTTGTTGGGCAGCGCCACAATCCTTGCCGTGGGCCTGATCGTAGGGGGTTACCTGCTAGGTGACGGGCTTACACGCGCCAAGGCGGCGGACCGGTCCGTAACCGTGCGCGGCCTTGCCGAGCGCGACGTAACGGCGGACCTGGCGACCTGGACGATCTCCTATTCCTCGACCGCGCAGAACCTGGCCGAGGCACAGGCGGACGTTGACCGGGACACTACCCAGATCAAGGACTTCTTCAAGGAACTGGGTTTCCCGCAGGACGCTCTTGAGCCAACAGCGGTGAACGTATCCAGCTTTAATAATAACGGAATTCCGCAATTTACCGTCCGCCAGCGGATGAGCCTGCGCAGCCATGACATCAAGCGGGCGCAGGATGCGGTACGCCGCCAGTTCGACCTGGTGCGGCGCGGCGTGGTGCTGGAGGAAGGGTCGGGCATGGCCTATACCTTCACCAAGCTTAACGCGATCAAGCCGGAAATGGTGGCCGAGGCGACCAAGGATGCCCGCGCTTCGGCAGAGCAATTCGCCAAGGATAGCGGGACCAGCGTAGGCGGCATCAAGAGCGCGACCCAAGGCTATTTCTCGATCGAGGCGCGCGACGGTGACCAGGGCGGTGGATGGGGCGTTTCCGACAGCCCGTTCAAGAAAGTCCGCGTAGTGACGACGGTCGATTTCTACCTTCGCTAAGCTTTGCTCAAAGGCACCGAGCGGGCATAAAAGCTTATAGGCTACATCGAGGCCTGCCCCAGCCGCACATATAGAAAAAGGCCCGCGCCGTTGCCGGTGCGGGCCTTTTCTGTTCGGTTCGAAACCGAGCGGCCCGAAGGCCGCAGCAGCTTAGAAGCTGACGCTCAGCGTGCCGACGAAGGTGTCGTCGGTGAAGCCCGAAACGTCCTTGTTGATGCCGTCGGCTTCAACGCCCGAATAGGTGACGCCCAGCGAGACATTGCCCAGCACGGTCAGCGAAGCGCCGATCGAGTAGTCCCACGCCTTGCTGTTGGTGGTGTAGGTCATGGCGCCATCGGTGTAGCCGACGTGGCCGGTCACAGTGACCGGGGTCGACGGAATGCCGATCGAGGCATCAGCCGAGAGGTAGAGGTTGTCGTCGGGCAGACCGGCGCCGAAGTCCAGCGAGTCCTGGCTCGGAGCATAGGCAACGCCCAGGGTCAGGGCCAGCGGGCCAACAGTCGGCTTCAGCTTGGCGTAAAGCTCGAAGATGTCAGCCGGATCAACGGTGTTCGAAGGATAGGTGTAGTAAAGCGCACCGACATCGACACCAAGGCCGTCGGTCACGTCACCGGCCCAACCGCCGAATACGTCGAGTTCCATTTCGCCGTAAGCAGGGCTGTCAGCGAGCGAGGAAGCCCAGGCGCCGACATAGAAGCCCGGAGCGGTGTTCACGGTGATGCCGCCCTGGATGGCCGGATCGCCGCCCGACAGACCAACGCCGCGGAAGCGATAGTCGGTCACCAGTGCAACATTGCCGGTCACGGTGACGATGGGGGTTTCTTCGTCCTGCGCCATGGCGGGAGTAGCCGCCAGCGCGGCGCCGGCGAGAACAGAAGCAGCCAGAAGGCTGCGAACGGACGTAAGCATGGCAAGTTCCCTTATAACTTGGTTTTCAGCCTCGTCCCACCTGCGTAAACTGCGGTCGCATCGTTGAGCGTGCGTCCCTGCCGTTTGCGCAATTAACTTGCCCAGCCATGCTGCATCGCACAAGGCATATTGCCGAGTGTCACATATAATTCGCACTACTGTGGATTTTTAGCATCACCTTCTCCACATGGGCCGTCGATTCGGCCGCTCAGGCGCAGTGCTGCTTGCGGTCAACGAAGTGGACCTTACATCGTCGCCAGAACCATGATCGAAGCTTTGCGCAGATTCTTCCCCCTCCCGGCAGGGAACAAGGAGCCTTCGGTTCCCGTGGGAGAGCGCGTCTATGCCGTGGGCGATATCCATGGGCGGCTGGACCTGTTCGAGGCATTGATCGACGCCATCGAGCGGGACGATGCCCAGGGCCGCCCGCTGCGCAGCACTGTAATCCTGTTGGGCGACCTGATCGATCGCGGGCCCAACAGCGCCGGAGTGATCGCTCGGGCGCGCGAATGGGGCAAGGCGCGCAAGCTGCACATATTGGCCGGTAATCACGAGGAAATGTTCCTCGAAAGCCTCAAGCGCCCCGATGTGCTGCGCCACTTCCTGCGCTTTGGCGGACGCGAAACCCTGCTGAGCTATGGCATCCAGCCGCGCGCGCGCACCAAAACCGAACTGGCCGGATTGCAGGATCTGATGGCGA
>MKUB01000183.1:0-1069 GCA_001898545.1 Sphingomonadales bacterium 63-6
CTCGATCACCTGCGCTTCGGCATCCTCGCGCAGCAGAACCAGTTCGACTTCGTCGGTCAGTCGCGCGAGCTTGCGCAGGACCGCACCGGAAATGCGTACGGAGGGCCACACCATCTGCGCATGGTCCAAGGTAAAGGAGTAGACGCGGTCGCCCGACCCGACAATGAATTCGTTGCCCGCTCGAAGGTCGGGCTTTTCCTGCAGGCGGATGGTCTCCAGTTCGCCGCTGCCCAGGCGTTGCAGGAGCACGGCGTTCGGGTAGCCCATACCCGTCGATTCGAGGATGATCGCCCCACTGATTTCACCGTGAGGCAGCGTGAGCTCGCGAAACTCCAGGGATTCATCAGCGATGCGGATTGCAATTACAGGTTTCATGTGGTTTCCTAACGGGGGAACCATTCCCCCTCACCACTAGAAGGCTCTGTTTTCGACCGGTCTTGCCACGGATTCGCCGCACTAAGGGTTTGTACCTGTCAATTGGCAAGACCCCTCTGTTTTGGAGTATCAAGGTAGACGCATATGGACAAGGAGAACCACGATGACCACGATCCTGATCTGGACGACCAAGAGGAAGAACCGCATCAAGCCGACGACGTGCTGGCCAGCCTCCCCGAAATAGAACTGGAGATCAAGGCACTGCTGCTCGACCCGGTGCGGGTCAAAAAGCTCACGGGGATGGCTGCGCTGGTGCTGCGCACGAAGCCGAGGCTGCAGCGCGAATATGAGCCCGGAGACCTGCTTCAGGATGCGCTCACACGCCTGGGAATTGGCAAGCGCGCCTGGGCCCGCAACCGTATTGACTTCAACCAGGCGGTGATTGGTGTTATGCGCAGCTGGGCGGACAACCTGGAGAAGCAAAAGCGGCGAAAAAGCGTGCCCCTGCTGCTGGAAAGTGAGTTGTCGCCTGCCTCTGTGGAGGGCGAGGCTCCCAAGCTGGAGGAGCTGGCGGGGCATTCCCAGGGGCCGCTGCAGGAGCTCTTGGCCAATGAGGAAGACACTCAAGGCAGCGCACAGCTCGCATGCGTGCGGGCGAACTTCGGCCCAGACGAACTGCCTGGCCGTATTTTGG
>MKUB01000183.1:1094-5298 GCA_001898545.1 Sphingomonadales bacterium 63-6
CACTCTCTTGGCGCTTCGGCTTGCCGTTGGCGTCGAGGAAGCGGAGTTTCGCAATGCGTGGAAGAACATCATGCGCGTTGCAACCAAGCTGGCTCCCAAGGAGTGATACCGTGAACAAAGGAAATACGCCGGACGAGAAGTTCCTGGATGCGCAGATCGCCCTCCTGATGGACGCAAGCGCGGAAGAATTGGACGAAGTCCTCCAGACAGCGGGCCTAGAGCCACAGGAGATCGAAAAGCAAGGCATGAACGCTGTAAAGGGCGCGCTCACCAGCCTGCAGTTGGCCAAGCAGGCCGTGGTGCTTTCCGATCTCAGCGTGGCGCGCCAGCGCGAGGTCGCAGCTCGTCTGGGGATCAAGCGCAGCGTCTTTGCGGGCTTGGCCGAGCATCGCGTGATCGTTGCTTCCATCCCCACGCGATTCCTGCAGCGGCTTGCCAATGAGATTGGGGCGTCCGTGCAGGCCCTGACAGATGCGCTTTGCGCGCCTGTCGTTGCTGCGCCCGCAGCGCAGTACAGGTCGGATGTGGCACCCAAGGCCCCCGTTCAAGTGCCGTTCGAGCAATTGCTGCGAGAAGCCGGCATGAGCCAAGAGCAGATTGCCGCACTGATGCGCGAAGACGACTGAGTGCCAGATGGACGCAGTTGAACTGGCCCGGCAAAAGGCGGCTGACCTCCATCGCCAAGCGATCGAGCAGGGGTTAGATCCTTGGCACCCGTATGAGTTCGCGGTTGCCATCGCCAATCAGCAGGATTACGACGTCGAGGACGCGTTACCCGGAGCCTCAATCTTGGATGGAGGCCGGGCCAAACTGCTGCCCAGCGGTAGGCTGATCCTGCACGAGAAGAGGGGCACATCTTTCGAGCGTGCGCTGCTCGTCGCGCATGAGGTCGGTCATGCCCTGCTGGGCGACGCCGATGACTCCACGCCCTCGAAGGACATGGACTTCGCGCGACCCGCCGAGGCCGCTCCCGTGGGCGAAGACCGCGTCGTCGACTACGGGCGCAAGCAGCGCCGTGAAGTTCAGATGGACCTGTTTGCGAGGGAACTGCTGATTCCGCGCTATCGTGCGCGCGAGTTGCACCTGGTGCAGGGTTTGGGCGCGCAGGACCTCTCCTCCAAGCTCGATGCGCCCTACGAAGTCATCGCGCAGCAGCTTCTGGACGCCTTGCTGCTGCCGCAGGTCACGCTGACGGACACCGAAGCGAAGGAATACGGGCTCAATCCATCGCAGTTGAAGGCCGCCAGTCACCGTGGACACGCCTTCCTCGTCGCTGCGGGGCCAGGCACGGGCAAGACTCAGACGCTCATCTCCCGGGTCGAGCAACTTCTGCTGAAAGACAAAGTCGATCCGCGACGAATTTTATTGCTCACCTTCTCGAACAAGGCCGCTGGCGAGATGGCCGACCGCATCGGCGCTAAGCAGCCCGAAGCGGCCGCGGCTTTGTGGGTTGGCACCTTCCACGCGTTCGGCCTGGATCTGGTGCGTCGTTTTCACGCAAGTCTGGAGCTGCCCCCAGACCCGCGCATGATCGACCGCACAGAGGCCGTCGAACTGCTGGAGCATGAGTTTCCCCGGTTGCAGTTGCAGCATTACCAGGATCTGTTCGATCCCACGCAGGTCATCTACGACATGCTGGCTGCAATTTCGCGTGCCAAGGATGAAGTTGTCGGGCCAGAGGAGTACCTGCGACTCGCCCAGGACATGCGCACGGCCGCTAGATCGGCCGACGAGGAGCTGGCAGCAGCCAAAGCCTTGGAGGTCGCGCGCGTGTACGCGCGGTACGAGGAGCTCAAGCGAGAGCGCAACTTGGTGGACTTCGGCGACCTTGTGTATCTGCCGGTAAAGCTGCTGGAGGGCGACGAGTCGGTGAGAGCGCGCCTGTCGGGCCTGTACGACCACATTCTGGTGGACGAGTACCAGGACGTGAACCGCAGCAGTGTGCGGCTGCTCAAGGCGCTGCGCCCATCCGGAGAGAACCTATGGGTGGTGGGGGACGCCAAGCAGTCCATCTATCGCTTTCGCGGCGCTTCGTCCTTCAATATTTCTCGCTTTGGAAAGCAAGATTTCGCTGGCGGCAAGACCGGCAAATTGGACACCAACTATCGGTCGGTGCCGGTGATCGTCAAGGCATACTCATCGTTTGCGCAGCAGATGCGATGCGGTGGTGCCGACAGTGCGCTGGAGCCTTTTCGAACCGATGGGGATGCCCATCCTGAACTCAGAATCGCGCCCGACGCTGATGCGCAAACGGTGGCGATTGCCGATGCGATCGAACAGCTGAAGAGCTCGGGGATCGCCTATCGCGACCAAGCCATCCTTTCCACGGGCAACGAAAAGCTGGCGAATCTGGGGCGTGAGCTTGAAAGCCTCGGCATCCCCGTGCTGTTCTTGGGGAGCCTCTTCGAAAGGCCCGAAGTCAAGGACCTATTGTCGCTGGCCTCTCTGCTGGTCGATCCTCGGGCGATGGGACTGGTGCGCGTCGCTTGCATGCCTGGACTTCAGATGTCACTCGAAGACGTGGCGTTGATCCAAAGCACGTTACGCACTGAGCGAATTCAGCCCCTGGGTTTCGTGCAGGCGCAGATTCCCGGGCTGTCGAGCAGCGCGCAGGCGGCGATGAAGACTCTTGGCGCGCTGTTCGCAGTGCTGCAGCCGACCGATTCGGCATGGCGTGTGCTAGTTGCCATCGTCTTAGATCGCACACGCATGGCTGCGGACATTGCAGCTGCACCTACTATTGCGGATCGCGCGCGCGGGATCGCTATTTGGCAGTTCCTGAATTTTGTCCGCGTCCAGCCCGCGGCCGCCGGACTGCCGGTGTCCCGCCTTCTTGAGCGCGTGCGACGGCTGCTGCGACTGGGCGACGATCGCGACCTTCGGCAGCTTCCGGCGGCAGCGCGGGGAATTGACGCGGTGCGGCTGATGACGATCCACGGTGCCAAGGGCCTGGAGTTTCGCGCGGTGCATGTCCCCGGTTTGAACCAGGACACGCTGCCGGGTAACCGCCAGCGCGCACCTACATGTCCGCCACCAGACGGGATGGTGGATGGCACGAGCAGCAGCTACGAGGAGTACCGCGAAAGCAGCCGCCTCGAAGAGCGGGAATGCTTGTTCTACGTGGCCCTTTCACGCGCGGAGGATCGACTTGTCCTCTATGCGGTCGCCGCGAAGAAAGGGGGGACCGCGAGAAAGCTCTCCGAGGAGTACCTTAACCGGCTGGGGCCAGGATTGGATCGCGTTACCGTAACGCCGGCGCGACAGCTACCACTCGCAGCCGAGGACGCGCCGCTTACGCTTCGCGTGCATGGACCGCTTCGATTCGAGGCTCATCAAGTTGAAATGTTCGCCCGCTGCCCGCGCAGATTCTTCTACACCCATGTGCTTCAGACCGGCGGTCGGCGGACGGTCACGCCCTTCATACAGATGCACGATGCGGTGCGCAAGTTGTACAAGGAGGTTGTCAAGGGCAATCTGAGTTCAACCGGAGCGCAACTGGTGGAGGACGTCGCCCTGTCGCTGAAGGAAGAAGGACTGGGCGAGCACGGCTACTTCGACCACTACCGCGACTTTGCGGTCGCAATGATCGAGTTCTTCGCATCCACCCGCAAGGGCTTGCAGCCGCAGGTGCCTCAGGCCCTTCATGTTAGCTATGGCGCAGAGGAGATTGTCGTGACGCCCGACGACGTGCTAATCACCGGTGACGGCCAGATGACCTTGCGCAAGGTTTCCACGGGGCATAGCCGCAGTGACGATGCCAAGTCCATCGGGGCGGCGGCGTTTCTCACGGCCGCCGCCGAAGCATTCCCCGGGGCAACGGTGGAGCTCGTATATTTGGCCGATCAGACCTCTACACCCCTGTTGCTGAAGTCCAGCGCGATTGAAACGCAGAGGCGTCACATGGAGTCTCATCTGCAGTCCATCCGCGCCGGAGAATTTCCGGCCGATCCCTCGGCCTTCAGCTGCCCGAACTGCCCCGCGTTGTTCATTTGTGGCCCCGTCCCTAGAGGTGTCCTCGACGTTCGTCTCGAGGGCAGACCTGGACCACCAAAAGCGGCAGCACCAGTAGAGGCCGTATAACGAATGCGTGGCATGGTTCGTTGTCAGGCTTCGCGTGGAGCTTGGCCCATCCCGGCGGCGTCCGCTCCCGGCTGATCGCGGTCGATCAGCCGTACACGCGACCAATGTCTACTATCGGCGACCG
>MKUB01000184.1:0-304 GCA_001898545.1 Sphingomonadales bacterium 63-6
CAGCGGCAGGGCGATGCCATCAGCCGTTTCGACGATGATCGTGGCGCTGCCATACATGCCGGCGCGGGCCTTCTCGCTGTCGTCGAGGGCGATATGCACGGAACCGAGGCGCGAGACGGCATCGATGGCGGGCGAAACCAGGCGAACGCTGCCGTTCAGGGTTTCGCGGCTGCCGGCAAGCGCGATGGTCGCCTTCTGGCCGACCTTGATCTTGAGGATCTCGCCTTCCGAGACGTCGGCGATCAGTTCCAATGCGCCGTCCTGGATCAGCGTGAACAGCGGCTGGCCGCCACCCATCATCGCG
>MKUB01000184.1:607-5339 GCA_001898545.1 Sphingomonadales bacterium 63-6
CGCCGGTCATCCTGGTGCGTCGCGGTTGGAGCCGGGACATCATCAAGCCCGGCGATACCATTTCGGTGGAAGGCTGGGTCTCGCGCGATGGGAAACCCTATCTCCGCCTGAAGCAGGCCTTCGATGCCAACGGCAAGCGGATCGGCAATTCGCCGTTCGGCCAGGGCGACCACTGATGCGCCGCCTTGCTGCCGCGCTTCTGCCGCTCGTGGCGATTGTCGCTTCGCCTGCTTATGCGGCGGACCATCCGGACCTCAACGGCTTCTGGTATCTCGACTTTGACGAGGTCTCGCCCGTTGCCAAGGATATGGTGGAGAAGCTGCCGCCCAATACGGTTGTCATCGCTGATACGGGCGTCGCCGAATTTCCGCAGAACGAATATGGCGGACTGAAGCTGAAGCCGGAAGCTCTTGCCAAGGCGCAGAAGTGGAAGCCTACCGATGAGATGAAGCTCACCCGCGTGTGCCTCGCACCGTCGGTGATCTATTCGATTCAAGGGCCGTTCCCGTTCGAAATCTATCAGAGCGATCAGATGATCGTTTTCAAATATGAGTATTTCGATCAGGTGCGGGTGGTGTTCATGGATGGTCGCGGCCATCCTCCGGCCGATGCGGCCCATACCAAGGTCGGTCACTCGATCGGCCATTGGGAAGGGGGCGATCTAGTGGTCGACACCACTCATATCCTGCCTTCCACCATCACGAACAATGGTTTGGACCACAGCGAGAATGTTCACATGGTTGAACGCTATCGCAAGCTGGATGACGGCACTTTGCTGGCGACCCAGTGGTTTGAAGACCCGGAAACGCTCGACAATAATGGCGCGCGGATCATCCAGTGGAAGAAGATCCCGGGCCAATATGTGAATGCCTATGACTGCGATCCCAGCATTGCGCTGGAATATCAGCAGTTGGACGGCAGTTCGGACAGCAACGGCAAGTAGTTCCGACCGGCGGGAGGCATCGTGACGAGCAATATTCGTCAGGTGCTGCCCGTCCCTGGATGTCGCAGGCTCCGACCAACCTGTGCTTTCCACGCCTGTAGCGGCGGCGGAAGCACGGGCTGGTTAGTCCGGTCCGCCTGCGGTCCAGGGTTGGGGGATGCCCGGCGAATTGAGCACGAAGAGCAGGCGCGCCTCCCCTAACGCTGAAAGGGGCGGCGAATGTTGAAGGATGGCGGGCTGTTCAACGCATTGCGGCCCTTTCATTCCACTATCGCTACCGCCTGCTCGCCGCAGGTGGGAAACGGATCGCGCAGAACCGCAGGTTGTCTTCGGGTAATTCTTGCGAATCATGATATAATGTATCATTCCATTTTCATGATAAAGGAAGATAGAGCCGCTAGGGCATCCACTGTCGCATCGAAGAGAGGCGACTGGCTGGACGGTTTTGCCGTCTGCGCATCGATAAGCTGCATGATCCACTGCCTTGGGCTGCCGCTGCTGCTGGCGGCCTTGCCGGCATTCGCGGATCAGATTGATCCCGGCGATAATTTTCACGCCATTGTGCTGGCGCTCGCTGTACCAACCAGTGCCATCGCGCTGGTCGGCGGGTGGCGCAAACATCGCGCATTTATACCGCTGGCGGTCGGCTCGGCCGGTCTGGTACTGATGGCTCTCGGAATCGTCTTCGCCAGTCAGGAAATTCTCGAGACAGCGATCACAGTGTCTGGAGGCTTGCTACTTGCCGGTGCCCATATCGCCAACTGGCGCCACCGTCGTGCAATGCCTGTCGCGCCCGCATGATGGTCGACCTTCTTCAAGGGCGATTTCATAATCGCCAGAGCGGCGAATATCGTGGCGCTAATGAACCAATCGATAAGATATGTGGGCTCTTGCTGGAGTGGTCGCTCTTTCCTCAGCTTTGAGGAGCGCGGGCGAATGTGAGCACAAGCGTGTCCCGCCATGCCTGTTTGCCCGGCGTCACAGCCTCAATGGGCGTTGTGCCGTGGCGGACATCGCAGTCATTCAGCAGCAGCGCTTCGCCGGGGCGGGATAATCGGTGATCGAGGAGGCGAATGCCGCGCACATTCTCGACGCTTGTCTGGCCTCCGGTATAGTTGCTGCCACCCATGAGCAGGATAAGTACCCAGTCGCGGCCGTCATGATGCATGCCTTCGGGCGTGGGCTGACCGGGCTGCCCTGCGAGAGACTCTATGCGAAATTGATGTGCCTCCACGGTCCAGGCGTGCGCACGTTGTCCGTACAAGCGCGGGATGAGAGCGGCGGTGTTTAGCACAAGATCCCGAAACAGAGGCGCTTC
This sequence comes from Sphingomonadales bacterium 63-6, assembly GCA_001898545.1. GTDB lineage: Bacteria > Pseudomonadota > Alphaproteobacteria > Sphingomonadales > Sphingomonadaceae > Andeanibacterium. The sequence goes on from MKUB01000184.1 coordinate 2,869, forward strand.
CGCCTGTTCGTCCACCATCGGAGCGAACCAGCGCTCCACGCCGCCATTGAGCGGATTATGATCGCGCTCCTGAAAATGCGGGCGATACGGCAGGCGGATGCATTCCTTGTCCGTTACATGAAAGGCAGCGTAGCGCCTGCGGCGATAGGTCCCGCCGTCGGCCATCCACGTGTCCAGCGGCAGATCGTCCCAGCTTTGGTGGAATGTCGTCCACTCGCGGCCTGCGGGATTGGCGAGCTTTCCAGACGGCAGCAAAAGAACTTCGGGGGAGCCTGTGCTTTCGGCTCGGGTGATTGTCAGCGGAGCAGTCATGACTCGTCGTCCCAGTAGTTGCCCGCATCGGCATAACGCAGGGGCTCCGCGCAGGAGAGCATCGCGAACAGTTCCTCATTCACGTGATCCTCATGGAAAGGCCGTGCCCGCTTTTGTTCGGGAATGACGGCCATTGGGCCTCCTGACAGCCGTGCCTCACGCGGGGCGGTGAAGGATATCAAGCGCGCCTCATGCAGATATCCATGCGCCTGCAGTTGCAAGTTCAGAGCATTGAGGCTGATCATAGGGGAAGAGGCCATAATTGAACCAGTACAATGTTGGGATTTATCGACTCTTTGCCTGATACAATGGCGATGCTTGTAGGGCAACCATATGGGTGTTGGGCTTCATAGCTTTCGGCTGCCCTTCCGCCGGCAATGGCAAGCGGGCAGCCGTCGCGACATGGCTAAATCTCTTGGATCACTTCTCGCCAGTGATCGTGAAGCTCGCTCGCCGAAGAGGCCGTGAGAAGCGGCATGGCGTCGCGCAATTGCTCGTCCGTCCAGTCCCACCATTTCAACTCGAGCAGCTTTTCAATATCGTTCTCGCTGAAACGATTGCGAATGGCCCTGGCCGGATTGCCGCCGACTATGGTGTAGGGTGAGACATCCTTGGTCACCAAGGCGCGCGTGCCGATAATAGCTCCATCACCGATTGTGACGCCGGGCATGATAATAGCTTCCGAACCGATCCATACGTCGTTGCCGATAATTGTGTTTCCGGCCGGCAAATATCCATTTGCCGCGCCAGTAAAGGCGGGCACTTCCTGCATCCAGAAGAATGGGAAAGTGCTGACCCAGTCGCTGCGATGGCCCTGGTTTCCAGCCATTATAAAGGCGGCGCCAGATCCGATTGAGCAGAAGCTCCCGATGATCAGCTTGTCCGCCCCTTCATCCGGCAGAAGGAAGCGGGCACACTCATTGAAGCTGTGGCCGTGGTAATAGCCCGAATAGTAACTGTATCGCCCGACAATGATGTTGGGGTTGGTGACCTGACGATCGAGAGTGACGCCCTTGAAGGGGCTTTCAAAGAAATTGCTCATAAGAAGTACCATTGAATATTGGCCGTTCCGGCTATGTCGCTTGCGCATGCAATCGGGCACGCGAAAGCACTGGCAGCATGTTGATGAACACGCTGCCCCTCAGGTCCTCGCGCCCCGGCGCGGGAGAGGCTTCAGATGGTACAGTCTGCAGATTTCATAGAGGCGCTATGCTTCGGATCGTAGGCGGAAAGCAAGCTTAGGCTTTACCCTCGCCATATCCTGTCGGTTGAAGTCGCTTCCTTTCAGATCAGGAACAGCAGGGCCGTGAGTGCGGTGAGGACGGCCATTACGCGCACGAACACGATCATGGCTTTGCGGCTTTCCAGCAATCCGCGCGCGCCTGCGCCCATGGCTGCCCAAGCCGCGATGGAGGGCAGGCCGACAATCACGAAAGCCGCGACGATGACTGCGAGTTGCAGACCGAGCGGCCGGCCGGGCACGGTGTAGCTGGCGATGGCAGGCATGGCGGTCGCCCAGACCTTGGGATTCACGAACTGGAAAGCGGCAGCCTGCCAGAAGGTCAGCGGATGGGCGCCCTCGCGGCGTTCGACACCTTCGGAACGCCACAGTTTCACAGCGAGCCAGCCAAGGTAGGCGGCGCCGAAGATCCGCACCGCCCAGCGCAACGCCGGCCATGCTTCGAACAATGCCCCCAGGCCGAGCCCGCTGAGCACCAGCATCATCGCACAGCCGAAATTGATCCCGAAGATATGCGGAATGGTCCGTCGGAATCCGAAAACCAGCCCCGACGAGGCGAGCATGATATTGTTGGGGCCGGGCGTTGCCGTGCAGACGAAGCTGTACAGTGCGAGCGGGGCAAGCAGACTCGTGTCCATGATGTTCTCCTGCGCGGCGGGATGATAATAATTGAACCATGAGTCAAATGTGATATTGAACCGGTTCAATATCGTGGAGAAATAGCAATGAAGGACTGGCGCCCGGATATCTCCAAGGGCAATGCGCCGGTTTATGAGCGTCTCGTCTCTGCGCTGGAGGGCGATGTGCGGGATGGTCGCCTGTCACCCGGTGACCGGCTGCCTCCGCAGCGCGATCTGGCACACCGCCTGTCCTTGAGCGTCGGCACCGTCAGCCGCGCTTATGTGGAAGCGGAGCGGCG
>MKUB01000184.1:5359-5944 GCA_001898545.1 Sphingomonadales bacterium 63-6
CCATGTCGGCCGAGGTTCGTTCGTTGCCGACCGGGCGAGGCCGCATTCCTCCCCATATGACGCTGGTCCGCTCGACATGGCGCATAATGTGCCGCCGCTAGCCCCAGCTGAGCGCTGGATTGGGGAGGGGCTGACACGCCTGCGTCAGCGTGCCGACCTTGCCACCGCGGTGAATTATGCTCCGCCGGAAGGTCTGCCATCCATACGTGCTGCCGGGGCATCCTGGCTGACCCGCCGCCATGGTGTGGCGCGTGCGACTATGGACCGGGTGATTCAGTGCAATGGCGGGCAGCATGGATTGGCACTCGCCTTCGCGGCCCTGGCGCGGCCCGGAGAGACAATCCTGTGCGAAGCGGCTACTTACCCCGGTATCCGGACTTTGGCCGATCACGCGGGCTATCGCCTTCGCGGCGTGGCGATGGATGCGCGGGGTGTCGATCCCGAGGATATCGCTCGTTGCGCCAAGGAGACTGGCGCCAGAGTGCTTGCTCTGATCCCGACCTTGCAGAACCCTACCACAATCACTCTCGACGCCGCGCGCCGGGCCGAGATTGTGGAAGTTGCTCGCGCCAATGATCTGATGAT
>MKUB01000185.1:0-6329 GCA_001898545.1 Sphingomonadales bacterium 63-6
CGGTGAGATAGGCCAGCAGCCTTGCGCGAGTATCATCGCCCGCCTGCGCCACGGCGGCTTCCAATGCCTCGCCGATCTGGCGGCCGGTCCAGCGATAGGTCTCCGCAATCGCATCTGAGACCCCGCCGAAATAATGGCGCAGCAGTCCCGGAGAGACGCCTGCCTCTGCGCAAATGGTCCGCACGGAAACCCCCGCTGCGCCTTTTTCCGCCAGACAGCGCGCGGTTGCCTCGATCAGGCTTTGCCGCCGTTCGTCGGGCGCGGCGCGGGTGAATGTGGCTTGCCGGGCAGTCATGGGCTTGTTATACGATCGTATAGCAAGGAAGGTGGCATGGCAACTCTGCTCCAGGAACAGACCCGCAATTCCGATCCGCTGGAAGGCTGGAGCCTGCCGGCCTGGACCTATCACGATCCGGAATTCTTCGAGCTGGAGAAGGAGCGGGTCTTTGCATCGTCATGGCAGGTGGTTTGCCACGTCAACGACATTCCGAACACCGGCGATTGGCACGGTCTGGAATATATCGGCGAAAGTGTGATCGTGGTGCGCGGCAAGGATGGGGAGGTGCGGGCCTTCACCAATGTCTGCCGCCATCGCGGATCGCGCATTGTCGATGGGGCCAGCGGTTGCGCCAAGAAGCTGATCTGCCCCTATCACGCCTGGACCTATGAGCTGGACGGCAAGCTGACCGGCGTGCCCGACAGCGCATCCTATCCCGGCCTCGACAAATCCAGCCACGGCCTCGCCCCCGTCAGCATGGAAATCTGGCGCGGTTTCATCTTTGTCCGCCTGAAGGACGAGGGCCCTTCGGTCGCAGAGATGATGGCCCCCTATGAAGCCATGGTGGCCCCCTATCGCTTCGAGGAATTGAAGGCGCTGGGCCGCGTGACCATGCGCCCGCGCGACGTGAACTGGAAGAATATCGGCGATAATTACTCCGATGGGCTGCACATCCCCGTGGCCCATCCCGGCCTCACTCGCCTGTTCGGCAAGAGCTATGGCGTGGAGGCGACGCCGCATGTGGACCGCATGTGGGGCGATATGGAGGAACGGCCTTCGGATAATTGGTCCGAGCGGTTCTATCAGCGTCTGCTGCCGCCCGTGCCGCATCTGCCCGAAGCGAACCAGCGCCACTGGCTCTATTTCAAGCTCTGGCCCAATGTCGCTTTCGACATCTATCCCGATCAGGTGGATTTCATGCAGTGGCTGCCGATCAGCCCCACCACCAGCCTGATCCGCGAAATCAGCTATGTGCTGGACGATGACCGGCGCGAGATGCGCGCCGCGCGCTATCTCAACTGGCGGATCAACCGGCTGGTGAATGCGGAGGATACCGCCCTCATCACCCGCGTCCAGCAGGGCATGTCCTCGCGCAGCTTTTCCATGGGGCCGCTGTCCGACAAGGAAGTGTGCCTGCGCCATTTCTGCGCCCGCATGCGCGAAACCATCCCCGAGGCCCGCCTCGAACAGCAGCCCGCCCGAGGCTGGAGCCATGCCCGGTAAGCCCGGCGCCGAACGGAGAAGCGAATGACCAAGCGTTACGATGCCGTGATCATCGGCGCGGGCCATAATGGCCTGACCTGCGCCTTCTATCTCGCCCAGGCGGGGCTGAAGGTGCGCATAGTGGAACGGCGCGATGTGGTGGGCGGCGCTGCGGTGACCGAGGAGTTCCATCCCGGCTTCCGCAATTCGGTGGCGAGCTACACCGTCAGCCTGCTGCAACCCAAGGTTATCAGGGACATGCGGCTGGAAGATCATGGCTATCGCGTGATCGAACGGCCCATCTCCAACTTCCTGCCGCAGGAAGATGGAGGCTACCTCAAGCTGGGTGGAGGTCTGGAAAAGACGCAGGCCGAGTTCCGCAAATTCTCCGCCGCCGATGCCGAAACCCTGCCCGCCTATTACGATGCGCTGGAAGTGGTGGCCGAAGTGCTGCGCGGCCTCGCGCTGAAGTCCCCGCCCAATGTCGGCGAAGGTTTCCGCACCCTGATCGATGGCGCATTGCAGGGCAGGGGGCTGGCCAAGCTCTCGCTCAGCCAGAAGCGCGATGTGCTGGACCTGTTCACCAAGTCCGCCCGCAGTTTCCTCGATAGCTGGTTCGAGAGCGAGGCCGTGAAGGCCGCCTTCGGCTTCGACGCGGTGGTGGGCAATTACGCTTCGCCCGATACGCCGGGCAGCGCCTATGTCCTGCTGCACCACGTATTCGGCGAAGTGAACGGCAAGAAGGGCGCATGGGGCCATTCGGTGGGCGGCATGGGCCAGATCACGCAGATCATGGCCAGGGTATGCGAAGCCTGCGGCGTTGAGATCAGCCTGGAAAGCCCCGTGGCCCAGGTGCTGGTGGATGGCGACAAGACCGTGGGCGTGAAGCTGGAAAGCGGCGAGGAAATCGCCGCATCCCGCGTGATCGCCAATGTCGGGCCCAAGCTGCTCTATGACCGGCTGATTGCCCCTGCCGACCTTTCGGAAGAATATCGCCGCCGGATGCGGGGCTTCAAGGCCGGATCGGGCACCTTCCGCATGAATGTGGCCCTGTCCGAACTGCCGAACTTCACTTGCCTGCCGGGAGTTGGCGAGCATCACCAGTCCGGCATCATTCTGGCGCCGACGCTGGATTACATGGACGAGGCTTTCCTCGATGCGAAGCGTTACGGCTGGTCGAAGAAGCCGATCGTGGAAATGCTGATCCCCTCCACCGTGGATTCCACGCTGGCGCCGGAAGGGCAGCATGTGGCCAGCCTGTTCTGCCAGCAATTCGCCCCCGAACTGCCCGACGGCAGAAGCTGGGACGACGAGCGCGAGGCGGCGGCGGACTGCATCATCGATACGGTGGAAGCCCATGCGCCCGGCTTCAAGGCCAGCGTCCTTGCCCGGCAGATCCATTCGCCGCTGGACCTTGAACGCAAGTTCGGCCTGATCGGCGGGGACATCATGCATGGCAATATGAGCCTGGATCAGCTGTGGTCGGCCCGGCCGGTGCTTGGCCACGGTTCCTATCGCGGGCCGATCAAGGGCCTCTATATGTGCGGCGCGGGCACTCATCCGGGCGGCGGTGTGACCGGGGCCCCGGGCCATAATTGCGCTCAGGTGGTGATCGGGGACAAGGGCGGATACGGGCGGTTCCTCTGATCGCCCGCCGCCACTGGAGCGCTCGGCAGCCCGGGCAAAAGTGACGCGTAAGCACCAGTGAAACCCTGTGACCTTTCGCCTCCCTCGCGAGGCGAAAGGGAGGCCCGGTCTATCTGCGCCAGATGGCCGAGAAGCGCGGAATTGTCCGCCTTGCGCGTGGTGCCGACATGCTGCCCGCGATAGATCACCGGCTTGAGCAGGCCGAAAAGCGCGCGCTGGAGGCGTTCCTCACCTGTGACCTTTCGCCGTCCTTCCTGTGGCGCCTTGCCCATGACCTTGTCCCAGGCCGCGGCAAAGCTGCCCGCGCCGGGCTTGCCGCGCAGGCGATAGGCCGTCTCCCGCGCCATCTTCACCCGCCGCGCGGCCTTGGCAACGCAGCGGGTAATGGCCAGAGCGGCGAGGAAGGCAGCCTGCCGCGCGGGCGTCCACCCATCGGCACGGGCGCGCAGGGGCACGGGGGAGAAGGCCGGCACACGGGAATGGCGGGCCCGGCGGGGCGATTGGCGGGAATAGTGCTTCATCCGTCAGCTTTGGCCAGATTTTGGCGATGTAGGAAAATGGTTTTGGGGTGGTGGGTTGGAGGGAACGCGTTTCCAACTTCGTCATTCCCGCGAAGGCGGGAACCCAGTTCGACGGTTGCTGCTGGGTTCCCGCGTTCTGCCTTCGGCAGTGCTTCGCAACCGCGGAAATGACGAAAGGAGGGGCAGGGAGCTCCTACTTATACCGCACGCCCTGCTTGATAACCCCGCTCACGCTTTCCAACACGCGCACATCCTCCAGCGGGTCGCCCTGCACCGCGATGATATCCGCCGATTTCCCCGGCGCAATTGTGCCGAACTCCGCCTGCTTGCCCATCAAGGTGGCCGCATCCATCGTGGCGGAGCGGATGGCCTGCAGCGGGCTCATGCCCCATTTGACCATATAGGCGAACTGCCGCGCATTCATGCCGTGGGGATAGACGCCCGCATCGGTGCCGTAAGCGATCTTCACTCCCATCTTCACTGCCTTGGCGAAGCGTTCTCGCTGGGCCAGTGTGGTGTCGCGGTTCTTCTGCAGGGCATCTTCGGGCCAGCCCTCCGCCGTGCCGACCTCGTCGATATAATCGCCGTTGAACACATCCATCACCAGCCAGACGCCCTTGTCCTTCGCCATTTGCAGCCCTTCATCGTCGATCAGGCTGGCATGTTCGATGGAGCGGACGCCGGCGCGGATCGCGGCCTTCAGCCCTTCGGCGCCATGGGCATGGGCCGTGGCGTAGGAGCCATGCGCCTGCGCCACTTCCACGGCGGCGCGCATCTGGTCTTCGGTCAATTCCGGGGCATTCACATCGGTGTTGAGCGCCAGCACCGCGCCGGTGGCGATCAGCTTCAGGAAATCGACCCCGTGGTCGAACAGATATTCGGCCTTCTCGCGTGTTTCCTGCGGCGTGGAAGATACGCCCAGCCGCATGTCGGGCGGCAGCTGGTCGTTGGGAACGACGCCGTTCACTTCGCCCCCGCCGCCGGGCGTAGTGATATATCCGCCCGCCACGAACATGCGCGGGCCGGGCACCCAGCCAGCGGCAATCGCATCGCGCAGGGCCACGTCGGTCAGCCCGCGATAAGTGCCGACATCGCGCACCGTGGTGAAGCCTGCGCTCAGGGTGGCCCAGGCATGGTTCGCGCCCAGCAGGGCAGTGGCCGCAGGCGATGTCTTGATCGGGGCGGCAGTGTCCGCGCTTTCGGTCACATCGGCCAGATGGGTATGCAGATCGATCAGGCCGGGCAGCACGGTATAGGCGCTCCAGTCCACTTTTTCCGCCCCGGCGGGCGTGGTGCCGCAGGCCTCTATCCGCACCACCTTGCCGCCATCGGTCAGGATGCACTGGCCGGAAAGTTCCTGCCCGCTTTCCACATCGAGCAATTTGCCCGCCGCCACGTAAAGCGGCTGCGCCGTAGCCGGAGTGGCGAGGAAGGGCAGGGCGGACAGGGCGAGCGCCAGGGCTGTGTGCTTCATGAACAGGGAGGCTATCGCGAAGCGGGCCGGAGGGCCAGTTATTTTACGAGTGTATAGCAAGGCGCAGGACATCCAGCTTTTGGACTTTGTCAATCGTGCTTGGCTCTGCGGGATTTTGGGGTAAGCTCTGCCCATAAAACAAAGGGGAGAGTGACATGTCTGGCAGGACATTGGTTTCAATGGCGGCGCTTGCCTGCCTTGCGGCAATGGGCGTTCCGGCCCTGGCACAGCAGAGCGAGGATGATGTGGGCGTGCCCCCGGCAAAGCAGGCCGGGTGGACAGTGCCTCGCACATCCTGGGGCGATCCCGATCTGCGCGGCACCTGGCCGCTCGATCTCGGCAATACACCGATGCAGCGCGCCCCGCGCTTCGGCACGCGCAAGCTGATGACCGAGGAGGAGTTCCAGCAGGCCGCCGATGCCGCTGCCCAGCTGCGCGGCCTGGCCGATGAGGAGGATCAGGCGAACAAGCTCGGCTCCGGCAATTGGTTTGAAAGGGGGCGCGCGCTGCGCCAGACCTCGTTGATCGTGGAACCCGCCGATGGCCGCATCCACATGAACGAGGAAGGCAAGCGCCGCGCGGCGGGCATGAAAAGCAGCTGGTCCGAAAAGGAGTTCGACGGGCTGGACGATTTCAACTCGCTCGACCACTGCATCACGCGCGGCCTGCCTTCCAGCATGATCCCGTTCCCCTACAACAACGGCGTCCGCATCTTCCAGTCGCCCGGCCATGTGGTGATCAATCTGGAACTGGTACACGAAACGCGGATCATCCCGGTGGATGGCACGCCGCCCTTGCCGGGGGAGCTACGCCCCTGGCTCGGTTCCTCGCGCGGGCATTGGGATGGCGATACTTTGGTGGTGGAAACGCGCAATTTCAACGGCAAGGTGCCGATGGTGATCGTGGGGCCGACCAATCAGCCGATCCCCACCAGCACGTCCATGACCATGGTCGAACGCTTCACCCCCGTCTCGCCCGACCAGATCTATTACGAGGCGTGGATCGACGATCCCGAAGTGCTGGCCCAGCCTTTCAAGATGGGATTCCCCTGGCGGCGGGATGACAGCTACCAGCCCTTCGAATATGCCTGCCATGAAGGCAACACGCTGGTGCGCGGCTATATCCTGTCCACCAGCCCGCGTTATGCGGAATACCGGCGGGAGCGGGGCGGGGAGTAGCTGTTCCGCTCACGGCCTTGGCGCGAGCT
>MKUB01000185.1:6481-44774 GCA_001898545.1 Sphingomonadales bacterium 63-6
CGCGATGGCCAGGGCCAGATGCCATGGCTCGGTAATCAGCTGCATCAGCCCCCACACTGCGCCGAGCCCGGCCAGAGTGCCCACGATGCGCTGCAATTGCCTCAGCCAGACGGCGCGCAATGTGGCTCCCTGCAGCACGGCGATGCAGCTGATCGGCACCCAATAGGGCTTCTCGAACCCCAGGAGTTCCGCCAGGCCGAGCGACAAGCCCACGAAGACGGCCACGATTATGGACGGCACCAGCACTTCCTCCGCCAGATCCGCGGGGGCGGGTTGCAGGGGGAGAGGATCCCAGCGGCGTAAAATGTGCAGCGAATAGAAGAAGGCGATGCACACCGCGCCCAGCGCACCCAGAGCGAAGACGCCCAGATGCTGGGGCAGGTCGGCCAGCGTGCCGGGGGCATAGGCACCGATGGAGGCGGTCATCACGAAGAACAGCGGGCCGGGCGGCCCCACCCGGTAATAGCGGCATCCCATGGTCACCAGCAGCGCCACTGCCGCGATCAGCGGCACGCGCGCGGCGGGCAGGACGTGGCCGATCTGCCCCAGCGCATAGCAGGCCATCATTGCACAGGCGGCGGACATCACCGCCACCATGCGCAGATCCAGCCTTGTGCGCGGCAGATAGACGATGGTCATTGCCCCGATGGAGGCAATCGCGCCGAACCCGGCCTGCCCGATCAGCGCGCCAACCAGCATGGGCAGCCCAGCGGCCAGAGCAATGGCGAAGGGCAGTTCCCACGGCCTGTCGCTCTCCCGCCCGGCAAAGACATCTGCGATCTCGCGGCGCAGGAGTGCGGGGAGGGATGGGCGCGGTGGTTCGGCGTCGGGCATTGAGGGTGGTTTATGCGGGAAGGGGGACGGGGTCCATGGGGCAGTGGGATGTAAGGGGTCTGGCCATCCTTCAGCACCCTAAATCGTCATTCCCGCGCAGGCGGGAATCCAGATCAACGGTTGCTGCTGGGTTCCCGCTTTCGCGGGAATGACGAAAGTGGGTGAATCAGGTTCCCTACCCTGCCAGCCCCGCAAACATTTCAGGCCGCAGCGCGATGAACAAGGCGAGGATTCCGCCCAGGCCGAGGCCCATCACAGTGCCTGCGGCCACGCCGCGCCAGATCATTTTGGGTTCGGTATCCATGGTGCTCTCCCGCTGTTTTTCGGGATGCTATCATGGCCGGGCCCGATTGCGCAAACCGGCCCCCAACGAAAAACGCCCCGAGGTTTCCCCCGGGGCGCTTTGCTTTCAGCCTGTGGGCTGGATCAGAAGATGCGCACGGCCACTTCGGCGGGAGCGTCGAGATATTCCTCGAGCTGGCCGTCGAGCTTGAGCAGGGTCAGCGAGGCGCCGGCCATTTCGAGGCTGGTGCAATATTCGCCGACATAGTTGCGCACCACGGTCAGGCCAGCCTGCTCGGCACGCTCATGCGCGCGGGCATAGAGCACGTAGAGTTCGCTGATCGGTGTGCCGCCCAGGCCGTTGATCATCAGGGCAACGCGGTCGCCCGACTTGTAGGGCAGGTCCTGCGCCACGGCGTCGAACAATTCGTCGGTGATGGCGTCGGCATTCTTGATCTTGTCGCGGCGGCGGCCCGGTTCGCCATGGATGCCGATGCCGACTTCCATTTCGTCGTCGCCGATTTCAAAGATCGCGGTGCCCTTTGCCGGGGGGATGCAGCTGGTCAGCGCAACGCCCATGGTGCGGACATTGGCGTTCACCTTCTCGGCAACGGCCAGCACGGTGTCGAGATCGGCACCGGCTTCTGCAGCAGCGCCGCAGGCCTTGATGACGAAGAAGTTGCCGGCCACGCCGCGGCGACCCACGGTGTAGAGGCTGTCTTCCACCGAGACGTCATCGTTGATGATGAACTGCTTGACCTTGATGCCTTCGGCTTCGGCCATTTCGCAGGCCATGTCCCACGCCATGCGGTCGCCCTGGTAGTTGTTCACCAGCACCAGAACGCCAGCATCGGTGGCAACCGACTTGATCGTTTCATAGCAGGCATCCACCGGCGGAGCGGCGAAGACGGGGCCCTGGCACGCAGCCGAGAGCATGCCCGGACCGACGGTCATGATGTGAGCCGGTTCGTGGCCCGAGCCCGAACCCTGAACGACCGAAACCTTGTTTTCCGCCGGGCGGTCCGTGCGCTTGATCAGCTGGAATTCGGGGATGAATTCGAGCAGGCCCGGATTGGCCAGCAGCACGCCCTTCATGAATTCGGGCACGAAGTTGGCGGGTTCATTGACGAATTTCTTCATGAGATATTCCTCTCCGTGGAATAGACGAACGAGATCAGCGGTTCAGTTCGGCGGCGGTGGGGGTGTAATCCACGCCGTAATGCTTGCACCAGTCGTACAGGATGGTGGCAACGCCGACGATGCCCGGATCGGGGGTGTTGGCGCTACGCTCGCCCACCTGGCTGGCGCGGCCGCGATGGGCCACCAGATTGCGGGTTTCGTCAATCGCCTTGTCGGCCACTTCGGTCACGGCCTTCAGCGTGGCGGCAGCATCGCCAGTGGGGGCCATTTCCTTCATCTTTTCGGCAATCGGGATCAGCGCGTCGAGCAGGGTCTTGTCGCCCAGCTTGGCGCCGCCGCGGGCCATGATGCCTTCCACGGCGGAATTGACCATGGCGGCCAGGTCTTCCAGGCTGACGCTGGTCTTGTCCTTGCTGGCCATGCCCGCCCGCATGAAGCCGGTGCCCCAGATCGGGCCCGAGCTGCCGCCGACATGCTTGGAACAGAGCATACTGATCTTCAGCAGCATGGCGCCGACGGCGCTCTTGTCCAAAGTCGGCAGGTCGGCCTTGATCACCTTGAAGCCAGTGGCCAGCGAGGTGCCGAAATCGCCGTCACCGGCAAGGCCGTCGAGATCCGAGAAATAGATTTCGTTACGGATGACCGTGTCGGATGCGACGTCGATTGCCTTTTCAATCTGTTCGATCGTGAGTTCAGTCATACTTCCTCTCCCTCAGGCAGCAGCCTGTGCGGCCAGGCGGCCCAGGTCTTCGATAGTGATGTTGATGTTCGGCGCATCGCCCAGTTCGGGCACAACCTGCACCGCCTCGGCGAAATCTTCGTCCATCGTATAGGTGCTGGTGGTGATGAGAGTGGGCAGGCCTGCGCCAGTGGCGGCGAGCAAGCCGTTGCGGCTATCCTCGATCACGATGCAGTCACCGGCCGGAAGGCCCAGCGTTTCCAGCGCCAGCAGATAGATGTCGGGCGCGGGCTTCTTCTTGGCCACGACATCGCCTGCATGGACGAATTCGAAGGCGGCCTTGCGCTCTGCCCCGAACAGGTCGAGCACGGCGTCGATGAACTTGGGGTTCGAGGTGGTGCATACGCCCAGGCGCACGCCCGCTTCGATCGCTTCGTCCACGATGCGCAGGATGCCGGGGCGAACCGGCAGTTCCGTCACGATTTCGGAAGTGATGCGCGTCTTCGTCTTGTGCAGATCGATGATCAGCGAGTCCTTCGCCTCATCCGTATCGGCGCCTTCGGGCCAGCCGAATTCGTCGAAATAGGCGCGCATGCGTTCCTTGCCGCCAGCCACCAGCAGCAGGCGGCCATAGAGATCGACATCCCATTCCGCATCGATGCCATGTTCGGCAAAGGCGCGGTTGAAGCCGACGCGGTGCGCATCACGCTCCGTATCCACCAGAACGCCGTCACAGTCGAAAATCAGTGCCTTGACCATGCGTTCCGCCCTCAGCCCAGCGTGGAGAGGAATTCGGAACCGCGGCCCTTGCCGCCGAACTTCTCGATGAAGCCGCCGAACATCGTCTTGCAGGCCTGATACTGGGCATCCATCACGCGCAGCGGCTCGAAATCGGTGGGCTTGGCAGTGTGGTAATCGACGAAGCTCTGCACCCAGACGTGCTTGAGGTTGGTCGAGATGTTCACCTTGGCCGCGCCGCGTTCGATCGCCTTGGCGAAGGTTTCGTCGGACAGGCCGGTGCCGCCATGCAGCGCCATCGGGGTCTTGGTCAGGCTGTTGATCGCGGCGATGCGATCGAAGTCCACCACGGGCTCGCCCTTGTAATAGCCATGGGCGGTGCCGACGGCGCAGGCGAAGGCCGACAGGTCGAGAGCGGCGCAGAAGCGCTCCGCATCGGCGGGGTCGGTCAGGACGGAATCGGCCTCGTCCACCACCATGTCGTCTTCAACGCCCATGATCTGGCCCAGCTCGGCTTCCATGCCCACGCCGTACTTCTCGGCGATTTCGCGCACCTTCAGCGATTCTTCCAGGTTCTGCTCGAAGGGCAGTTCCGAAGCGTCGATCATGATCGAGGTCCAGCCCGCCTTGGCGCAGGCTTCGATCATCGGGATGTCCTTGCAGTGATCGAGATGCAGCACCACCGGCACCGGCGAATCCTCGGCCACGGTGCGCACCCAGCTCACGATTTCCTTGTGGCTGAAATATTTGATGGTCTTCGCGGATGTCTGGCAGATCACGGGAGCGTTCAGCTCCTCCGCAGCCTTCACCATCGCCTTGGTGGTGTTGTAATCCACAAGATTGAAAGCGGCGACCGCATAGCCATTGTCCATAGCATGACGGAGCAACGGCTTCATGTTCACCAGGGGCATTCGGGTGTCTCCCTATCGAGTTGCAAAGCTTCTTGGCGCGCACAGACAGGCGATTCGCGCCGGACTTGTTAGCCGGAATGCTCGCCCCCTGTCTCGTATATGAGGCCCAGTGGTTGATTGAGTCCGCTTTGTCCAGACTCTACGGCGCGCAGTCTTAACGGCGCTTAAGGCAAACAGCATCTTGTGTTGCAGCGGCGCGGAACCTTGCTAGTCTGGATGTGTTACCGTCGTGGGAGCTCTGCAACCCCGCGCGGCGCGGTGCTGCCCTGCTGGGGGCGGTTGCCTTTTCAAGGGAGAAGCACGATGGCCGTGAAGGTCAAGATCAACGGGGAAGTGCGCGAGATCGACGCGCCGGAAGATATGCCGCTGCTGTGGGCGCTGCGGCAGGAACTGGGCATGGTGGGCACCAAGTTCGGCTGCGGCAAGGCGCTGTGCGGCGCTTGCACCGTGCATGTCGATGGCGTCGCTACGCGCTCCTGCTCCACGCCCATCGGTTCCATTGGCGAGAGCGAAGTCACCACGGTGGAAGCTCTGGGCCAGACCGATCTGGGCCGCGCCTTGCAGGAAGCATGGCTGGAAGAAGACGTGATGCAGTGCGGCTATTGCCAGGCCGGCCAGCTGATGAGCGCAACCGCGCTGCTGCTGCGCAATCCTGAGCCCAGCGCCCGCCAGATCGACGCGGCGATGAGCGGCAATATCTGCCGCTGTGCCTGCTACACCCGCATCAAGTCCGCCATCACGCAGGTCGCGGAAAGCGGCGTTGCGAAGAAGGGGAAAGCAAATGCCTGAGGCCATCGCACTTTCCCGCCGCACCCTGCTGAAGGCCAGCGTCCTTTCCGGCGGCGGCCTGGCGCTGAGCGCCGCGATCCCCATGGTGGCCCGCGCGGCTGCCGTCACGGGTGAGGCACAGGGCACGCTGAACGCCTTCGTCACCATCGCGGCTGACAACACGATCACCATCGTCGGCAAGAATCCCGAGATCGGCCAGGGCATCAAGACCATGCTGCCCATGCTGATCGCGGATGAAATGGATGCCGATTGGGATCAGGTGAAGATCGTCCAGGGCGAAACCGATGCGGCCAAATATGGCCCGCAGCTGGCCGGTGGCAGCTTCGCCACCCCCATGAACTGGATGCCGATGCGCCAGGTGGGCGCGGGGGCTCGCCAGATGCTGCTCGCGGCGGCCTCGCGCCGTTGGGGCATCGACAGCGCCAAGCTCACCACCAAGCTGGGCAAGGTGATCGACCCGGCCTCGGGCCGCTCGCTGACCTATGGCGAACTGGCGAATGACGCGGCCGGCGTGGCCGTGCCGGATCTGGCCAAGGTTCCGCTGAAGAACCCGAAGGACTTCCATATCATCGGCCGCGCCATCGGCGGGATCGACAGCCCCAAGATCGTCCGGGGCGAGCCGATCTTCGGCGTGGATACCCAGCTTCCGGGCATGGTCTATGCCGCATTCGAGCGTTCGCCCGTATTCGGCGCCAAGCTGGTTTCGGCCAATCTCGATGTGGTCAAGGCCCAGCCGGGCGTGATCGATGCCTTCATCGTCAAGGGCAACGGCAATGCCGAGGAACTGGTCGATGGCGTGGCGGTGATCGCCAAGAACTGGTGGATCGCCGATCAGGCCCGCCAGAAGCTGGAGATCAAGTGGGATAACGGCCAGTGGGCCAGCCACTCCAGCAAGGGATATGACGCCGCCGCGCGCAAGCTGATGGCCGATGCCAAGCCGCAGGAAACGCTTGCCAGCCATGGCGATGTGGATGCGGCCTTCGCTTCCGCCGCCAAGGTGCTGGATGCGGAATATTCCTATCCCTTCCTCGCCCACGTGCCGATGGAGCCGATGAACTGCACGGCCCTGTGCCATACGGACGGTTCGATGGAAATGTGGGCACCGTCGCAGACGCCGCAGGGCGGGCAGACGGGCGTGGCCAAGATGCTGGGCCTCACGCCCGACAAGGTGAAGGTGCATATCACGCGCATGGGCGGCGGCTTCGGCCGGCGTCTGACGAATGATTACATGCATCAGGTCGCCGCAATCGCGAAGCATATGCCCGGCAAGCCGGTCCAGATGATCTTCAGCCGCGAGGATGACGTTCGCGGGGACTTCTACCGCCCGGCGGGCTGGCACCGCCTGCGCGCCGCGCTGGACGACAAGGGCAAGCTGATCGGCTATGACGATCACTTCATCACTTTCGAAATCCCCGGCCCGGGCGCCTACAACCCCGCCGCCATGTCGAAGGATGAATTCCCGGCCAAGTTCGTGCCCAATCTGCGTTACGCGCAGACCAAGATGCAGACCGCCGTGCCCATGGGCGCCCTGCGCGCGCCTACGTCCAACGCCATGGCCTTCGTCATGCAGAGCTTCCTCGATGAAGTGGCCCATGCCGCTGGCAAGGATCTGCCGACCCTGCTGCTGGAAATCGTGGACGGTGCCGAGAAGGAACCGGATTCCATGGGCTTCACCGGCCCGGCGCCCGGCTTCAACCCGGCTCGCCTGCGCGCGGTGACGAAGAAGGCGCTGGAAATGTCCGGCTGGGGCAAGACCATGCCTGCCGGCCATGCGCTGGGCTTCGGCTATTATTTCAGCCACATGGGCTATTTCGCCGAAGTGGTGGAAACCAGCCTCGAAGGCGGCCGGATCAACGTCCACAATGTGTGGGCCGCCGGTGACGTGGGCAGCCAGATCATCAATCCGCATGGCGCGCTGAACCAGGTTCAGGGCTCCATCATCGACGGGATCGGCCAGGCTCTGGCCCTTGCCATCGAGATCGAAGGCGGCGCGGTGAAGCAGTCCAACTTCCACGATTACCCGATCCCGCGCATCCCCGTGACGCCGAAGATCGAGGTGGAATTCGTGAAGAGCGACAATTCGCCCACCGGCCTTGGCGAACCGGCCCTGCCGCCGGTGATCCCGGCCCTGACCAATGCGCTGTTCGCGCTGACCGGCAAGCGCATCCGCACTCTGCCGATCGATGTGAAGCAGTTGGCTTGATTGCTGATCCTCTCCCCTCGTGGGAGGATACGGAGGCCCGGCCTGAAAGGGCCTGGCCGCAGTTGGAGAGGGGGTTTCCGCAAGGGCCCCTTTCCAAGTTACGCCATTCTCTCCCGCAAGGGGGCTGCAGCTTGGCATTCGCTGGCTTGTAAAGACAACGTGAGAGGCGGTTTTATTGCTTCCTCAATCGTCACCCTGAACTTGTTTGTGCTGGCACAGCTTCGCTTCCAGGGCCCATTTCTCCAGATCGAGCTGCAGCTAGTGGGGAGGGATGGATGCTGAAACTAGTTCAGCATGACGAATGTGGATGGCAAAGGAGCGGTCGGATTACGTGTTTGCGTGCGAGATAGCCGCATTCAGCTTCCATCGCCCATCTCACCCACCAGCTTCTCCAGCTCGGCCACAGTATCGACATCCCGCAATTCGCGCGGATCGATGTCCAGAACCGCCACATCACCGGAACGCAGCAGCGCGCCAGCGCCCTTGTCTCCGCCCAGCGCCGCGAGGGCGGCAAAGCTCGCGGCCGGGAAACAGGCGGGAATGCCGGGGTGGCCGTCCGAATGGCGCACGCAGGCGGGGGTATCGGTGCAAGCATCAATCAACGCGCCCAGCGTCGCGGCGCTGACCAGCGGCATATCCGCCGCCAGCAGCAACAGCTTTTCCGCACCGGCCTCCGCCGCATGACGCGCTGCGAGGGCGACAGAGGTTCCCAGCCCTTCCAGTGCCTGCGAATTGACGATGGGATTGGCCAGCCCTTCGGTTTCCGCTTCCTGCGCGAAAGCGGCTGCCTTCGGTCCGACGACGATCAATGGTGTGCCCCGCCCCAGCGCGAGCACCGCATCCAGCGCGTGGCGGCCCAGCCGCTTGCCCGCCAGATCGGCATCCAGCTTGCCCCCGCCGAAGCGCCGCGCGCTCCCCGCCGCCAGCAGCGCGATGGCGAGTGGGGCGCTCATTGGTGGGGGTGCAGCGCCTCATAGGCGCCCACCACATCCGCCAGCACGGAAAGGGCCAGCACGGAGGAATCGCGCGCCTTGGGGATCAGACCTACCGGGCTGCGCAGCCGGGCGAGCGCGTCATCGTTCACCCCGCCCGCCTTCAGCCGCTCCAGCCGCGCCATACGCGCCGGGGCGCCGCCCTGTGCGCCGACATAGAAGGCATTGGTGCCCAGCGCCCATTTGAGTAGGGCATATTCCCATTCATGATCGTGGAACAGCAGCAGGATCGCGGTCCAGGGATCGGCGGCCCATGTGCCGTCCAGCAAATCCGCAGGCACCTTGTCCAGCGACAGATGATTGCCCGCCTCGCGCCATTCGGCCTCGATCCCCTGCGTCTGCGCCAGCTTCACCAGTGCCGAACATTCAGACCCCGCACCCAGCACCAGTAGGCGCAGCGGCGGCATGTAGCGGCGGGTGCGCAGGAAGACCGGATTGGCGGCGAGGGGCAGGGGCAGGGCAAGCTCCGCGCCTTGTCGCGCGGCCAGAGTGGCCATGCAGCCTTGCAGCGCCTCCCGGTCCGGCGCAGGCTCGATCAATATGTCCAGGCCCGAACCGCAGGGCAGGCGGAAATCGATAAAGGGCGATCCCTTGCCATAGCGCAGCAGCCGCGCGCCGCCATTGTCCCCGCTGCTCTCCATCGCCTCGATGGCCTGATTGGCGAGTTCGGCATTCAGGCAATTATCGGCCAGATCGCCTGCAATGGTTCCGTCCGGAGCCACCGCCAGTTGGGCGCCCGTGCGGCGGGAGAAGCTGCCGTCAATCGCCACGATGGTGCAGAGGGCGGCAGGCTGTTCCGCCGCGAAGGCGAGGGCTTCATGGTCGCTGGACATGGTGCGCCAGCGATAATCGGCTCCGGGGGTTCCCGCTACTGCCAATTGCATCCATACTCCCTGCAACAAAGAAGGGGAGATCATGCTGAATTCCAGGCGAAAGGCGGCACTGGCCGCAATTGCGGCGGCTTTGACGATTGCTGCGCCCGTCCATGCTCAGGACAATCCAGGCCCGATTGCGATCCACGGCAACAAGCAGACCTTCGAGATTGCCCCCGTGCTGCTGGCGGCGGAGAAGTTCTATCCGGGCGAGGCCAGTGTGAAGATGGGCGGCATTCCCAATCTGGTGGGCGAGCCGATCATTCCCGGCTTTGGGGAGGAAGGCGTTGCCGACGTCGCCACTCATGCCGAAACGCAGGCCCTGCGCTATTCCGTGCGCCACCCGGATCTGCGGATTATCCTGAATGTCAGCCAGGGCCTTTACCGCATCTTGGCCCGGCGGTCTGCCGGGATTGAGGAGATTGCCGATCTCAAGGGCAAGCGCATCGTCACGGTGGCGCCCACTTCGGCGGGCTATTTCCTGCAGCGCATGTTGCAGAGCGCCGGGCTGAATTTTGCCGATGTGCAGATCGTCGCCCTGCCTTCCGGCACGCCGCTGTCAGGCATGCCCGCCATGCTGGCAAAGGGCGATGTGGATGCCGTGGTGATCTGGGAGCCGGAAAGCGAGAACGCCGCGCAGGTGCTGGGTGACGATTTGACCGAGTTCCACGGCGACGGCGTCTATGCCGAATATTTCAACCTCAACAGCACGGCGGGTAATCTGGCCGATCCGGCCAAACGCACCAAAATCGTCGCCTTCGTGCGCGCGGTGATGGATGCGGCGGAAGAAGTGCGGCGCGACCCCGCCGAGGCGCAGAAGCTGGTGGAAATGGCCGGCGGTTTTCCTGCCGATCAGGTGGAGCGTAGCTGGAAGCACCACGCCTTCCCCGCAAGCTATCCCGCCGACATGCTGGATGTATTGGTGACGGAGGAACAATGGCTCGCCGCGCAGGACAAGCGCAATCCGCGCAGCCGCGAGGAACTGGCGAAGCTGATCGATACGAGCGTGTATGAGGAAGCGATGGCGCTGGGGCGGTAAGGGGCTGACCGGTCTACCCCTGTTTCGTCATTCCCGCCTGCGCGGGAATGACGAAAGTGAATACTTCCTCAAAGCCCCCCCTGCGCCACATATTTGAGGTTCAGATATTCCATCAGCCCGTGGAGCGAACCCTCGCGGCCCAGGCCGGACATCTTGATCCCGCCAAAGGGCGTAGCGGGCAGGGAGATCACGGCATTGTTCACGCCCACCATGCCGGTCTGCAGGCTGCGGCTGGCGCGGGCGATGGTCGCGGTGTCCTGCGCGCAGACATAGGCGCAGAGGCCGAAGGGAGTGTCATTGGCCATGGCCACGCCTTCTTCCAGCGTGTCGAAGGGGATGATCCCGGCCAGCGGCCCGAAGGTTTCCTCCCGCGTCAGCAGCGCATCGCGCGCCACATTTGCCACTAGGGCAGGCTGGGCGAGGCGGCTGTTGGCCGTGCCGCCGCCAGTCAGCAACTCGCCGCCCCGCTGGAGCGCGTCCTGCAGGTGGCGGTCCACCTTGGCCACTGCTCGTTCGTCGATCAGGGGGCCGATATCGGTTGTTTCCTCCAGCCCGTCGCCGGGGTGCAGGGCCTCGATCTTCGCCTTGAAGGCAGCCAGGAAGCGGTCGAGAATGCCGCTCTGCACATAGATGCGGTTGGCCGCGATGCAGGTCTGCCCGGCATTGCGGAACTTGGCGATCATCGCGGTTTCGATTGCGATGTCGATGTCGGCATCGTCAAACACCAGCAGCGGCGCATTGCCGCCCAGTTCCAGGCTCATGCGCTTGACAGTGGGCGCGCAGGCGGCGGCGAGCATTGCGCCGACCGGGGTGGAGCCCGTGAAGGTCAGCTTGCGCACCACGGGCGACCCGGTCAGCACTTCGCCCACTTGCTGGGCATTGCCGGTTACGATGCTGAGCGCGCCCTTGGGTACGCCCGCCTCCAGCGCCAGCCGCGCGATGGCGAGGGCCGAGAAGGGCGTCAGATCCGCAGGTTTTGCCACCACGGTGCAGCCCGCCGCCAGCGCCGGGCCCAGCTTGCGCGCCAACATGGCGAAGGGGAAGTTCCAGGGCGTGATCGCGGCGCAGACGCCCACCGGCTCGTAATCCACGGTGAAGCGCTTGCCGGGCAGGGGGGAGGGAATGATCTCGCCCAGGGCCGTATCGGCATGGTCGGCGTAATATTTGATATAGCCCGCGCCATTGTCGATCTCGGCCCGCGCCTCGCGGATGGGCTTGCCATTTTCGCGGGTGATGATGCGGGCGAGGTCTTCGCGGTTGGCCGCGATCAGGTCGTGCCAGCGGTTGAGGATCTTGCCGCGCTCCACTGCCGGAAGCCCCGCCCAGCCGGGGAAGGCATCGGCGGCGGCGTCCACGGCCTGTTGCACCTGCGCCTGATCCAGAGCGGGCACTTCGCCGATCACTTCCAGCGCATAGGGATCGTCCACCGCAATCGGCGCGCCATTGCCCCGGCGCCAGTCGCCGCCCACCAGCGCCTCCTCGATCAACAGATCCGCATTGTCGAGTTTACCGCGTGTCGCGCTCATGGCCTGTCCAGCTCCATTGGGGTGCAGGGCCGGTGGTAGCCCTTTGGCGGCATCCTATAAAGGGCCGTTGCACTCGGCCCCTACCTATCCATACAGTGCGGCGGAAAGAGGAGAGGAATGCCGATGGCCCAGAAAATCCGCAAGATCGCCACTGAAGAAGCATGGTCGATCCCCGAGGTCGCAGAGGAATTGAGGAAGGTCGCCAATTCGCCCAGCCAGAGCCTCGACAAGCTGCTGGTGAAGGGCATTTACGATGCGCCTGCCGATACCAGCGGCTATGGCAAGCTCGATTTCCTCAGCGGCCTGACCGACATCGAACAGCATCGCCTGCCGCAGATGGACCAATATGGCGTGGACATGCACCTGTTGGCGCTGACCGCGCCGGGCGTGCAGATGTTCGATGCCGATACGGCGATGGACCTTGCCCGGCTCGCGAATGACCGACTGGCCGAAGTCTGCCGCAAATGGCCCACCCGCTTTGCCGGGCTCGCCAGCTTCGCCCCGCACAGCCCGAAGCGCGCCGCCAAGGAAATGGAGCGCGCGGTGAGTGAGTTGGGCCTCAACGGCTTCATGATCAACAGCCACACCCATGGCGAATATCTGGACGATCCGAAGTTCTGGCCGATCCTCGAAGCGGCGGAGGCGCTTGATCGCTGCATCTATATCCACCCGCGCGCGGCATCCGACACGCTGAAGGGCCCGCTGCAGGATTACGGCATGGACAGCGCCATGTGGGGCTATGGCGTGGAAGTGGGCACTCATGCGGTGCGCATGATGGCGGGCGGCGTGTTCGACGCCTTCCCCAAGCTGAAAATCTGTATCGGCCATATGGGCGAGGCGGTGCCCTTCTGGATCTGGCGCATCAACTTCATGAACAGTCGTGCGCAGACCGTGGGCCGCGCGAAGAAGACCCAGCGCAGCATGGCGGAATATTTCCAGGACAATTTCGTCATCACCACCAGCGGCGTGGAAGACCCGCTGGCTCTGCGCTATTCCATCGACCAGCTGGGCATCGATAATGTGATGTGGGCCATCGACTACCCCTACCAGCCCCAGGAACCGGCAGTGGACTTCATCGACAGCTTCCCCTGCACCGAGGCGGAGATGCACGCGCTGTGCCATGGCAATGCGGAGCGGATATTCCATATCGATCCGCTTTGAAGTTCCGGGCTTGCTTGAATCGTCATTGCGAGCGAAGCGAAGCAATCCAGGGCGCAACGCGTGACGCTCTGGATTGCTTCGGGGCTTCGCCCCTCGCAATGACGAGGTTTATAAATGACCAGACCCGCGCCGCTTGCAGGCATAAAGGTAGTCGAACTCGCCCGTGTCCTGGCCGGGCCATGGGCGGGGCAGATTTTCGCCGATCTCGGCGCGGATGTGGTGAAGGTGGAAAGCCCGCAGGGTGACGATACGCGCGAATGGGGCCCGCCCTTCATCGAGAATGCCGATGGCACGAAGGATGCCGGCTATTTCCATGCCGCCAATCGCGGCAAGCGCTCGGTCACGGCCGATTATCACAAAGCGGAAGACCTCGAAATGGTGCTCGGCCTGATCCGCGAGGCGGATGTGGTGATCGAGAATTTCAAACTGGGTGGGCTGAAGAAATACGGCCTCGATTACGAGAGCCTCAGCAAGATCAATCCACGCCTCGTCTATTGTTCCATCACCGGCTTCGGCCAGACCGGCCCCTATGCCCCGCGCCCCGGCTATGATTTCATCATTCAGGGCATGAGCGGGATCATGGACCTGTCCGGCCTGCCCGATGGCCCGCCGACCAAGATCGGCGTCGCCTATGCGGACATCATGACCGGACTTTACGCCGTGATCGGCATTCAGGCCGCGCTCCACCAGCGCCAGCATACGGGCAGGGGGCAGCATGTGGACCTTGCCCTGTTCGACGTGATGGTGGGCACCATGGCCAATCAGGCGATGAATTACCTCATCACCGGCAATGCGCCCCATCGCATCGGTATGAGCCATCCCAATATCGTGCCCTATGACGGTTTCCCCACCAGCGATGGCTGGGTGATCGTGGCCGTGGGCAATGACACACAATTCGCGCGCTTTGCCGAAGTGCTGGGGTTGGACGTGCAGCCGGAATGGCAGAGTAATCCCGACCGTGTGGCCCACCGCGCTACTCTGGTGCCGTTGATTATCGAGAAGACCCGCCAGTGGAGCCGCGATGAACTCCTCGCCGCACTGGAACAGCATGGCATCCCGGTCGGCCCGATCCACGATGTGGGTGAGGCGCTGCGCGATCCGCAGATCGCGGCGCGCGGCATGGTGCTGGATATGCAGCGGCCCGATGGCACCCATGTTCCGGGGCTGAGGACGCCGATCGTATTTTCGGACGCGGACCTCACGCTGGGCAAGCCTTCGCCGATGCTGGGGGAGGGGTAAGGGGGACGTCTGGTAGATCGTCATCCCCGCGCAGGCGGGGATCCAGCAGCAACGGTTGGAACTGGATTCCCGCCTGCGCGGGAATGACGAAGGATAGATCTCTTCCCCTACCGTATGCGTAACAGGCCCGGGACGACGACTGGCCCTATTGCAAATTGATCCCCGGATTGCTCAGGATCGCGCCATTGTCATCCGCCTGCGGGCCGGGGATGACGGTGAGCGTATGGACCGCGCGGATCTTGCCGTCGATGAAGCGGAAGCTATGCGAATCCGGGCCGCCCGCCTTGCTGTCGCCGAAGCGGCAGAAGATGTTGATCACGCCCTTTTCCTCATCCACCAGATAATCGCGATTGGTGATGTAGAGCACGCCCGGCGGCATGCCGATTTCGCAGGAGGCGTGGGGATCATTGGTGCGGTTGGTATAGGCGCCGCCTTCCAGCCGGGCACAGGGCGTACCCCAGGGGATATCGGTGAACTTGTCGGCAAAGCCATCCAGATAGGCATTGGCGCCGCGGATCATCTCCGAAGGCGGGGTCTTTTGATATTTGAACAGAGGTTCCCAATCTTCCTGCTTCGAATATTTCAGGAAGGCATTGGCGTTGAACAGCCAGTCGCCCTTCTTGGTGACGAGGCTGTCCACCCGGATCACCTTGCCCTGATGCATATAGAGCCGCGTGCCGATGATATATTGGACCGGCCCTTCGGTGATGACCAGTTCGGTAAAGGTCTTGCAGCGCTTGTCATCATGGAAGCTCAGCGAATGGGCCACGGGCATGGCGGTGTTCCACAGGCCCTTGTCCGGCTCGACCGTCTGCATGTCCTGCAAATAATGCGCCTTGGGGTCGAGCGGCAGACCTGCAAGGCTGCCCTTGCGCTGGCCTTCCACATAGGCGGCGGTGGCAGCCTTCAGTTCATCGCGCGTGCAGCTGGGCTTGTCCTGCAAGCGGGCCCATGGGCTGGGCGGCGGGCCGTTCTGGGCCATTGCGGGTGTGGCGGTGGCGGCCACGGCCAGCAGGGCGGCAGCGGAAAGAATGTGCTTCATGACTAATGCCCCTTCAAATTACGCAAACCGTCACCCTGAACTCGTTTCAGGGCCCATTTCTCCCCCCGCGCTGTCATCACCCGGATGCACGATGGATGCTGAAACAAGTTCAGCATGACGAGGGGAGAAAAAGAGAGATCACCGAACGTCTTGAATCTCTTCGGAGCGGCCCTGTTTATAGGTGCTCCAGCCCGAATTGATCCCGTAAGGCCCGCGAATGAAGATCGCTTCGATCCGGCTGATCTGGCCCTTCTCGATCTTGAACAATTCGCCCAGCTGCCAGGTCCAGTTGATCGGCCGGTGATCGAAGAAGCCGAAGGCGAACACGATGCCGCGTTCCCGGTCCACCGCGACGAAGCGCCGGTCGCGAATGCCGGTGACCGTGCCCTTGAGGTCGTTCTCGAACTGGGCCTTGCAGGTCTTACGCTTGCCGTCGCGGCCCAGCAGAACATCCATGCCGTTTTCAAAGCGGATACAATCGTCGGTGAAGGGATAATACCCCTTGCCGTCATTGCGCTGGAGCCCTTCGAAATAGGCATTGCCCACCGCGATCAGTTCCGCGCGGCTCATGCGTTCCTTTTCGGGAATGGCCTGCGAGAAAATCGGGGCAGGCGCGCCCATCTTCTCCACCGCTTCGCCCGTGGCGGGGAAGGGATTGCTGGAGCCGGTGACGGCAGCCCCGCCAATGGCCCGGTCGGGCCGGGCAGCGATCTGTTCCACTTCGGTGATCTTGCCGCCTTCGATCCGCAGGCGCAGGGCCAGCCCTACCAGCTCCGGCGGGCGCGCCGCCCCGGTGGCCGAGCTGGAGGCAGTTTCCTTCACCGTGCCGAGGAAGGCGACCTGCTGCGTCTCAATATCGGGAACATAGAGCTTGTACTGGCCTACGCCACTGGCCGTGGCCCACAGCCCTTCATTGCCGAAGGGCAGTTCGATCCCGTTCTCCGTAAAGCGGACATTGGCGGCAAAAAGCTCGGGATCGACCTTATGCGCTGCCATGGCCGCCAGATAGCGGTTCACGAAAGTTTCCAGGCAGGTGCGCTGGCATGTCTGGGCGGGAACCGGCACGCCCGCCACCTGCGCCGAGGCGCTGGTGGCAAGAGTGCTTGTGGCGAGGCAGCTGGCTGCCAGAGCAAGGGCGGCAATCGCCCTGCGAACAGGCTTCTTCATGATTTCCCCTCTTCCCGGTAGGCCCCTTTGCGGGGCTTATTGACTAAGTCCTACCGGAGGAGAGGTTTGCTAGTCCAGCGGTTTGAGAACCACGTGGCCTACCGCAGTGTTGGAGGCGGGAACGTGGTAGAAGCGGTGCAGTTCCTCCACCTTCTCGCCCAGCGCCGCGCGCATGATCAGCCACATGATCAGCTCGATCCCTTCCGAACCGGATTCGCGCAGATAGTCGAGACGGGTGATCTTGCGCAGATCGTCTGTTCCGTCGATCAGCTTGTCGAGGAACTCATTGTCAAAGTCCGGGTTGATCAGGCCGGCGCGCGGACCCTGCAACTGGTGGCTCATGCCGCCCGTGCCCCAGATCTGCACGTTGAGATCTTCCGGGAAACAGGCCACGGCATCGCGGATCGCGGCGCCCAGCTGCCAGCAGCGTTCACCCGAGGGGGTGGGGAACTGCGTGACGTTGACCGCCAGCGGAATGACCTTGCAGGGCCATTCACTGACCCGGCCGAACATCAGCGAAAGCGGCACGGTCAGCCCGTGGTCCACATCCATCTGGTTCATGATGGTGATGTCGAAATTGTCGATCACCAGCTGTTCGGCAATATGCCCGGCCAGATCGGTGTTGTTATACACCATCGGCACGTCGCGGCGGCCCCAGCCTTCATCGGCCGGTTCGAAATCTTCGGCAAAGCCCAGCGCGAAGGTGGGAACTATGTCCAGCATCATGGCGCTGGCATGGTCGTTATAGCACAGGATCACCACGTCGGGCGTGTTGTCCTTGATCCATTCCTTGGCCCATTCATAGCCGTCGAAAACGGGCTTCCAATATTCGTCCTGGTCGCGGCCCTGGTCGAAGGCGGCGCCGATGGCGGGAACGTGGCTGGTGGCAATGCCTGCGGTGATCTTCGCCATGGTCAGTTGCCTCCCCGCTTGGAACGCTGGCCTTCAGGGCTACGGCCCCCGGCGCGCATCATTGCGGCATATTCGTCCGCCGTCATGCCGGTCATGGAACCGACGGCCTTCTGGGTGCTCCAACCATCGGTGTTGGAGAGCTTGACGAGGAAGTAGATATTGCCTCCCAATTCGATGAGCTGGTTGAAATCGCGGTCCAGCACGGCCTGCTTCTGGTCGTCCGACATGCGGAAGGTATCGAGATAGGCGCGCTCGTCAGCCTTGAAGCGCTTGCGGTTCTCCGCATCCATCAGCGACATGCAGAATTTGTGGAGGTGATAGGCCTGGCGCGAGCGCCGGGCAGTAAAGACGGTCGTACCGGGAATGTCCTCGAGATCCTCGAGGGGATATAGGCGTTCGCGCATGGGGCCTCTCCTGCAGGGGGGCGTTAGGAAAGTTACCAGAGACGACCGTGCCCTGCCAGAGCACCGTCAACCTCAAGTTGATGTGGGAAGGCCGCGCCAGTGGCGCAGGAGAAGGGCCATGGCAAGCGGAAAGGTCACTCCCCAGGCCGCTCCGCCCCATATCAGTGCAGGAATGAACATCTGGAAGGCCAGAAAGGGCAGGATCGCGCCATTGGCGATCATCGCCCGGCGCAGCGCGCGCGTGCCCGGCGCGTCCGGCAGACCGAAGGCCGCTATCAGTGTTGCCGCGCTCATCAGCGCATAGCCCAGCAGGTCCACCGCGAAGAGGAAGGATTGATATGGCACGAACAGCAGCAGCTCGATCCCCTGCGTATCGCCCGCCGCGATCCTGGGCCCGACGAAGGTGAGCTGCACGAAATAGACCAGCCCAGTGAGGGTGGCGTAAATCACCGCGAAGGCGAGGCCTGACAGGGTGAAGGTCCTGCGATCCTCCGGCGTTGCCTGATGCAGTGCCGCCATGGTGACGACAAAGGCCGGGCCAAGCAGCAGCGAAGGCGTAAGCAGCAGGGCGATGCCCAGCGGCGTGCTGGCCGAATTTGGTCCTCCCGCCGAACCGAGCAGGCCCATCCATTCCACTATTTGCGCGGCGATATAGGCCAGGCTTAAGGCGAGACTGGCGCCCGTCGCCCGGATACCGAGGCGGCGAGTGGAGGGCGAGACATTCATGGGCGCACCCTCCCTATCGCCTCAGCCTTGCGGCCTGTTCGCCAGCAGATCGTCCACCACGGAAGGATCTGCCAGGGTGGAAATATCGCCCAGATTGCCCGTGTCGTTCTCCGCGATCTTGCGCAGGATGCGGCGCATGATCTTGCCGCTGCGGGTCTTGGGCAGGCCGGGCGCGAACTGGATCACATCGGGGGTGGCGATAGGGCCGATTTCGCGGCGGACCCAGGCGACCAGCGCCTTGCGCAATTCATCGCTCGGCTCGACGCCGGCCACACAGGTGACATAGGCATAGATGCCCTGTCCCTTGATGTCATGCGGCATGCCCACCACGGCGGCTTCGGCCACGGCATCATGCGCCACCAGCGCGCTTTCGACTTCGGCCGTGCCCATGCGGTGGCCGGAGACGTTGATCACATCGTCGATCCGGCCGGTGATCCAGTAATAGCCATCCTCGTCACGGCGGCATCCGTCGCCGGTGAAGTAATAGCCTTTGAAGGTGCTGAAATAGGTCTGGAAGAAGCGCTCGTCATCGCCATAGACGGTGCGCATCTGGCCGGGCCAGCTATCGGTGATGACCAGTGCGCCTTCGCAGGGCCCTTCCAGAATATTGCCCTCATTATCGACGATAGCGGGCTGGACGCCGAACATCGGTTTGGACGCACTGCCGGGCTTGAGCGCGGTCGCGCCGGGCAGGGGGGTGATCATGTGGCCGCCCGTCTCGGTCTGCCACCAGGTGTCCACGATGGGGCAGCGATTGTCGCCCACCACTTCGTAATACCAGTTCCAGGCCTCGGGATTGATCGGCTCGCCTACCGAACCCAGCACGCGCAGCGACTTGCGGCTGGTCTTCTTCACCCATTCGTCCCCCTCGCGCATCAGGGCGCGCAGGGCCGTGGGGGCGGCGTAGAAGATTTCGACCTGATGCTTGTCCACCACCTGCCAGAAGCGGGAGAAATCAGGATAGTTCGGCACGCCCTCGAACATGAGCGAGGTGCCGCCGTTCAGCAGCGGGCCGTAGACGACATAGGAATGGCCGGTGACCCAGCCGATATCGGCAGCGCACCAATAGATCGGATTGCTGCCATCTTCATGCGGCTGATAGTCGAAGGTGTATTCATGCGTCATGCCCGCCCAGACGGCATAGCCGCCGGTTGTGTGCAGCACGCCCTTGGGCTTGCCGGTGGAGCCGCTGGTATAGAGAATGAACAGCGGATCTTCCGCATTCACTTCCACCGGGGGGCAAGTGTGGCTGCCCGCCGCGATAGCATCGTGCCACCAGACATCGCGCCCATGCTCCATGTGAACCAGGGCGCCGGTGTGTTTCACCACGATCACGCGGCTGACATTCTTGGCGTGATGTTCCAGCGCCATGTCGACATTGGCCTTGAGCGGTATCTTTTTGCCGCCGCGCAAGCCCTCGTCGGAAGTGATGACGATGGTGCTGGCGCAATCGTCGATCCTGCCGCCTAGAGCCTCGGGGCTGAAACCGGCGAAGACGATGGAATGGATCGCTCCGATCCGCGCGCAGGCCAGCATGGCCACGGCGGCTTCCAGGATCATCGGCAGATAGATGGTGACCCGGTCGCCCTTTTCGACGCCATTGGCCTTCAGCGCATTGGCGAAGCGGCAGACCTGTTCGTGCAATTGGCTGTAGGTGAGGGTGCGGACGGGGTTTGCCGGATCGTCCGGCTCCCAGATCAGCGCAACGGTGTCGCCCTTGGTCGCAAGGTGCCGGTCGAGGCAATTGGCGGCCAGGTTCAGCGTGCCATCCCAGAACCAGCGTATGCCGAAATCTTCCTCGTTGAAGCTGGTGCCCTTCACTTGGGTGAACGGCTTGATCCAGTCGAGGCGCTGCGCTTCCTCTCGCCAGAACCCTTCCGGGTCTTCTACCGAGCGGCGATATTTCTCCTCATAGGTCGCGGCGTCGATCAGGGCCTTTTCGGACCATTCCGCCGGAACCGGGTGGAGGGACACCTCGTGCATCATATGCTCCCAAAACCTAGCTTGCGGCCACGGCTTAACGAGCGATTGGGACTAGCGCCAGAGGGCGTCTAGCGCGGGAATGAAATGTTCGCGGTGCTGCAAGGGAATCCGCGCCAGCAGGTCCTGTTCAAAGGCCTCTATCGTGGCCTCGATAGCGGGCACGCGCTTGCGGCCTTCTTCCGAAAGGCTGAGTCCCTGCGATTTTCCGTCGATAGGCGCGCGCTCGATCAGCCCGGCATCCTCCAGCCGTTTGAGCAGGGGCACCATGTTGGCGCGCTGAATGTCCAGAGCGCGGCCCAGCGCGCTGGCAGTGACCTGCGGGTTCTCGCTGATCCACAGCAAAACGGTGGCGTCCACGATCCTCACGCCATGATCGGCAAGGCGCTGCGTCAGTTCGGCGGTCATCGCGCCCGAGGCGCGCCGCAGGGTGTAGCCGGGATGTTTGACGAGTGGATCGTGCATGTTTTGCCCCCTGCTATTGTTGTTGCGTATAACAATCCAGATCGTTATGAGCAATAACAATCCAAGCATCCGGTGTATCCACCGTCCTTTGAGGAGTCTGTACCATGGCCATGCCGTCGCAACCCGATCCGCGTCCCGAAGAGGAAACCGTCAAGTACGAAGTGATTGACGGTGTTGCCTGGGTCTATTTCAACCGCCCCGACAAGCGCAATTGCCAGAGCCCGAAGCTCAACCGCCAGATGGGCCGCGTGCTGAACGAGCTGGAATTCCGCGATGACGTGCAGGTGCTCGTCCTCACCGGCGAAGGCTCTGCCTGGTCGGCCGGCATGGATCTGCTCGAATATTTCCGCATGAACGAAGCCGGCGGCATCGGCGCGGTCCGCAAGGCCCAGCGCGAAGCCTATAGCTGGTGGGAACGCCTGCGCTGGTATGAAAAGGCCACCATCGGCATGATCAATGGCTGGTGCTTCGGCGGCGCTTACGGCCCGCTCTTCGCCTGCGATATCGCCATTGCTTCGGACGATGCGCAGTTCGGCCTTTCGGAAATCAACTGGGCGATCCTGCCCGGCGGCGGCGCCTCCAAGGTCGCGGCTGAGCTGATGCCCTATCGCAAGGCGATGTATCACGCCATGATGGGCGAGAACCTGACCGGCCAGCAGGCCGCCGAGCAGGGCCTCGTTACCGAGAGCGTCCCGGCCGACAAGCTGAAGGCCCGCGTGCAGGAAATCGCGGATAATCTGAAGAAGAAGGACACCCATGCCCTTCGCGCCACCAAGTGGGCAATGCGCCGCGTCATGGAAATGACCTATGACAACGCCGAAGACTACCTGATCCGCACGCAGGAAGCGCTGAACGATTTCGGCGGCTGGGAAACCCGCAAGGAAGCTACCAAGCAGTTCCTTGACGAGAAGACCTTCAAGCCCGGCCTTGGCGCTTTCGACAAGACTAAGGTCGCCAAGGACTGATTTGTTACTCCACCCCCTCCTCTTCAGAGGAGGGGGCAGGGGGTGGTGGCGCGGCGCGAGAGCGCCGCGCATGCGGCAAGGCACCACGCCGCTGCGACTAGACTTGCTGCGCAAGCCCAAGTCTCGCTGCCCCTCCTCTGAAGAGGAGGGGATTTTCATATCCATGCTCGACTTGCCGGGCGGGATTTGGCAACGGGGCGGACGATTTCTCGGGAGACTGAATCAATGAGCGGCAAGCGCTTCACCAACAAGCAGATCGACCGGCTGCTGCGCCCCAAGAGCGTTGCGGTTGTCGGTGCATCCGACCGGCACGGCGCGCTCGGCGCGACGCTGCTCAACAATCTCGTCCAGTATGAATTCGCGGGCGACATCTACCCCGTGAACCCCAAGCGGGAAGAGATTCAGGGCCTCAAGTGCTACGCTTCGGTCGATCAGTTGCCTGAAGGCATCGACTGCGCAGTTCTCGCCATTCCGCGTCCCTTCGTGCTCGATACCGTGCGCAGCCTGGCCAAGCGTGGCTGCGGCGCCGTGGTGATCTACTCGGCCGGCTTCTCCGAAGCGGGTGAGGAAGGCATGAAGGAACAGCTCGAACTGGGCGCCATCGCCGCCGAATATGGCATGGTGATCGAAGGCCCGAACTGCCTTGGCTGCACCAATTATGTCGAGCGCGTGCCGCTGACCTTCGTCGAAACCAACATGATCACCCCGCCCAAGGGCGCGCGCGCGGTTGGCATCGCCAGCCAGTCGGGCGCTCTGGCCGCTGTGCTTGCCACTGCGCTGCATCCGCGCGGCTGCTATGTCTCCACTTCGGTCTCGACCGGCAATGAAGCCGCATCGGGCGTGGAAGATTATGTCGAATGGCTGATCGATGACGAGGATACCCACGTCATCTCCATGTATGTGGAATCGCTGCGCCGCCCCAAGGCGTTCATCGCCGCTGCCCGGCGCGCCCGCGCCGCTGGCAAGCCGATCATCATGCTGCACCCCGGCAAGTCCAACAAGGCGCAGGAATCGGCCGCGACTCACACCGGCGCCATGGCCGGCGACTATGCGCTGATGAAGGCCAAGCTCGGCCGTGAAGGCGTGATCTTCGCCGATACGCTGGAAGAGCTGGAAGACATCACCGAAATCGCCCTGCGCTGCCCCAGCCTGCCCGGCGCCAATATGGCGGTTCTGGGCGAATCCGGCGCGCTGCGCGGCCTGGCTTTCGACATTGCCGAGGATATCGGGCTCGACCTGATCGACCTCAACGATGACAATAGCCCGGCCCTGCGCGCTGTGCTGCCGGACTTCGTGCCGGTGTCGAACCCGACGGACATCACCGCAGCGGGTCTTTCCGAGCCTGAAATCTACACCAAGGTGCTGACCGCGCTGCTGGCTGACGAACGCGTCGGTTCGGTGGTCGCCTCGATCATCCAGTCGGACCCGATCACTTCGAAGATCAAGTTCCCGGCGATCATCAAGGTGCTGGAAGACGGTTCCTTCGCCAAGCCGTTGGTCTTCGCGGGCGTGGACGAAGGTGCGCGGGTGCCGCAGGAATATATCGACGGTCTGCGCGCCGTGGGTATCCCCTGGTTCCCCTCGACCGAGCGCGCCTATCGCGCCATCTCGCGTTTGGCGGACCTCGCCAAGCGCGACCTGTCGGACAATTCGCAGGCCCCGCTGCCGGTCCCCGCGCTCAAGGGTGTGTCGGGCGTGGTGCCGGAATACAAGGCCAAGGAACTGCTCGCTCCGCTGGGCATTCCCTTCCCGCAGAGCAAGTTCGCCGCCACGGCTGACGATGCCGCCGCCGCTGCCGAGGAAATCGGCTTCCCGGTGGTGCTCAAGGCGCAGGCTGCCGCGCTGGGCCACAAGTCCGATGCGGGCGGTGTGATCCTGAAGCTCGACAGCGCCGAAGCGGTGAAGGCTGCCTTCGACAAGATCTTCACCAATGTCGCGGCCTATGACGCTTCGATCCAGCTCGATGGCGTACTGGTCGAGAAGATGGGCACGATGGGTATGGAAATGATCGTGGGTGCCAAGTCCGATCCGGAATGGGGCCCGGTGGTCCTGGCCGGTTTCGGCGGCGTGACGGCGGAAATCCTGAAGGATGTCGTCCTGCTGACCACCGATCTTTCCGAAGAACAGGTTGCTGCCAAGCTGCTGACCCTCAAGCAGGCTGCGCTGCTCAAGGGCTATCGCGGTTCGCCCGAGCTGGACGTTCCGGCGCTGGCCAAGCTGATCGTCGAGATCGGTCGCGTGATGGAAGGCAATCCTTCGATTCGCGAGATCGACCTCAATCCGGTGATCGTCCACCCCAAGGGGCAGGGCGTGGTGGCGCTGGATGCGCTGATGCTGGTCCAGCACTGATCCTGTTTTCCGCGCCATGCCGTTTTCGGGGAACCGGAGCGGCAGAGCGCGGTTTTCGGACATTATCAATCAATTGATCGGGACCGCGCGGCCTTTTATGGCTTCGCGGTCCAGATTTTTCTCACGCCTGCAAAGCAAACCAGCCATTGCCGCGCGCGTGTAAACAGGCCTAGAGGGGCGCCACTATGACCCAGAACATTCTCGAAAAGCTCGCCGCGACCAATCCCGAAGCCGAAATCTGGTGGGATTCCTCGCCCCTGATCTTCCCCAGCTGGAAGGAAGAAACCCTCGCCAAGGCGCCGGAAGGCAAGCGGGCGGAATGGGACGCGCAGCTTACCCGCCTGATGGATCATGAAACCATCGAGACCACGGGCGAGATGGGCTTCCGCGGCGTCACGACCAACCCGCCGCTGTCGCTGCAGGCGATCAAGCTGGCGCCGGAACGCTGGGCCAACCACATTCGCGACATCGCCCGCGCCAATCCGGGCATGGATGTGGAAGGCGTGTATTGGACGCTTTATCTGGAACTGGTGAAGAAGGGCGCGGAAGCGATCCTGCCGGCCTATGAAAAGTCGGGCGGCAAGTATGGTATGCTCTCCGGCCAGGTCGATCCGCGCTTCGTGCGCGATGGCGACAAGATGCTGGCCCAGGGCCTTTCAATCTACGAACAGGCGCCCAACGTGATGGTGAAGCTGCCCGGTTCGAAGGAAGGATATGAGGTTCTGGAAGAGCTGACCGCGCGCGGCATCTCCACCAACAACACCACCAGCTTCACCGTGCCGCAGTATATGCGCTGTATGTCCGCCGTCAGCGCTGGCCTGCTGCGCGCTCGCGCTGCCGGTGTGGACCTGTCCAAGTGGCGTTCGGTCATTACTCACATGTCGGCTCGCCTTGGCGAACTGTCCGACTGGAAGACCGAAGCCAAGACTCGCGGCATCGAACTGACCCTGCCGGAAATCCGCGACGGTGAAGAAGCCGTGCTGAAGCGCGCCTATCACTTCGGCAAATCGGAGAACCATCCCTCGAAGATGCTGCAATGCTCCATGCGCGTCGAAAAGGACGAGCGCACCGGCAAGCTGGTGAGCCGCCATATCGAGGATTATGCCGGTTCGGACATGGTCTATACCTGCCCGCCCAGCTACATCGCCGGCCTGATGAATGCCGAAGACGAGCTGGCCCCCTTCGATGCCAAGGCGATCGACCGCGAGCCGAACAAGGCCAGCATCGAAAAGCTGCTGAAGCTGCCCAGCTTCCGCGCCGCCTATGAATTCGATGGCATGGCGCCTGACCAGTTCGCCCATTTCGGTTCCTTCAAGGCGACCGAAACGGAATTCGCCGCGGCTACCCGCCAGACGGTGGACTTCGTTGCCATGGTGATGGACAAGTAATCGCTCAGCCCCTCCTCCGCGCTGGCGGGGGAGGGGCAGCCTTTCGGGATGGCCCGGAAGGATATTTGGCGAAGGGCAGCAATAAGCCCGCGCCGGGGAGAATGCGATGCATCTGAAACTGGCCGCAGGCCTCGGTTCCCTTCTGCTGGCAGGAAGCGCCATGGCACAGGTTCCCCCGGATATCGCAGCCCAGCTTCGCGAGCGCGGGCAGTCGATGGACCCGGAGGTGGGCAAGCTCTACGAGCCGCTATTCGCCGATGAGAGCTATGCCGGCATTCTCCTGACCCGCAACATCGCCTATGGCGCCGATCCGCTGCAAAAGCTGGATCTCTATGTGCCGGAAGACCTCTTTGTTCCGGGTAAGGGCAAGGGCCCGCTGCCGGTGCTGGTCTTCGTCCATGGCGGAGGTTTCGTGCGGGGGGACAAGCACGGCACATTCTATCCCGACAACATCACTGCCTGGGCCGCGCGGCACGGCATGGTGGGTGTGGGCATCAATTACCGCCTCGCGCCGGATCATCCCTGGCCCGGTGGGGTGGAGGATCTGCGCGCGGCGCTCGGCTGGGTGCGGGCCAATATCGCAGAGCATGGTGGCGATCCCGACAGGATCGTCCTGTGGGGCCATTCAGCCGGGGCGAACCATGTAGCGGATTATGTCGGCCATACGGAGCTGCATGGCGATGAGGCAAAGGGCCTGAAGGGCGCGATCCTGCTATCGCCGAATTATGCCGATGAGGCGCCTGCCGAACCGCATGTCTATTACGGCGCCGATGCCTCGCTTCAGACCCTGCCTGCCGCAATCGCCCGCCTGCATCATGCCGCCACGCCCTTGTTCGTGGGCTTCGCCGAGTTCGATCCCGATCCGATGCGTCACACGGCGCAGCAGATGATCGCTGGCCTATGCACGCCCACCGGGCCTTGCTCCGCCAGCGTGGACTTGCCCGATCACAATCATTTCACCGAAGGCATGGCCGTGGGCACGGATGATGTTTCCCTTTCCGCTCCAATACTTGGCTGGGCTAGGAAAGTAGCTGGCGAGTAAATTTAGTATTTAATATTGCGAACGGCTGATGCCGTAATCGATCCTGATCCGCACCCATTCGCCATATTTGTATTTCCCGCCCAACCGCGGGGGGCGGACCTTGAATTGCCACGCCGCAGCCATAGTCGCCCTGCCAATATTGGAATGGCTTGGGGACTCTTCTAGAAAGATGCAGCTTTCTACACGATATTCCGGCACGGTCTTGCAAGTTATCGTAGCCCAGCCCGGCCCGTCGGCAGTGGAGAGATAACCCGCCAGTTCTTGCTCCGTGGGCTCGCGATACCATTGCGCGGCATACATCGGCTGGCCATTGGGCGTGGTGCCGACGCGCTGGGAATCTCCGGCGCTGCCACTATTGGCGGGGCCATAGACCGGCTTGGCTTGTGCTGGGGCGGGCTGGGCCTTGGGCAGGTTGGAAATATCCAGTTGCGCCATCTGGTTCTTGGACAGGGATATGACTGCCGGCGGGGCAGGCACCGGGGGCTGCGCCACCGGTTGTGGCACGGGCTGCGGATCGGGCTGGGGCTGATCCTGCGGCTGAGCGCTGGGCTGCACTGTCGGCTTTTGCTCGGCGGGTTTTGCTTCCGGTTCCTTGGAAGGTTCTTCCTCCGAAGCCGAATCGAAAGTGGTGACAATTGTGGCCAGCGGCGCCTCTTCCTTCTTGCCCATGCTCAGCGTCAGCAGCACGCCGATGATGACTGCCTCCAACAGCAGGGCAATGACAAGCCCTGCGGCCCGACGGCCGAATTCCGTGCGGATACGCTCGATCAATGTCGTGCTGGAGGCGTAGACCGGCTGGGACAAGGAACCTCTGATGGGCTAGGCGGGGTGACGAAGGTATTCTGTGCGGGCGTATCGGGGGCTGGATATCAGCGTGGCTAGGTAATGTCTCGTGAATGAATAACGGCTTTCAATCGTCTATCCCTTTCCGTTCGGCCGAAATATTCCGCGCACGTTAAGGATTATTCTTTGACCCTTTACCAAAATCTGAAATAGGGGGCTTCGGGCCTTCACGGCATCGGAATGCATGTGAAAACAAGCCATAGGACGTTTCAATCAGTCATGGAGGCCGGATCGCAAGGGATGCCGGGTGTCCATGGTGGATGGCGTTCCCGGCTTGTGGCGATGTTCGTTCTGGGTGCCGTGCTCGGTAATTCCGCTAACGCGCTTGCTGCTACGGCGCAGCCCGGAATCGGAATCCCGGCGCAACCCGGGGAGCAGGGGGCAGCTACTGCAACGGCGCGCATCGTTCGGGCTATCCTCGAATATACGCGCTGGCCCAAGCCGGTTAATCCAGTGGAGGTTTGCATCGTGGGCACGGCGGGCAACGGCGCGGCTATCGAGGCAATCAGCCTGTCCGATGGTCGTGAGGTTGCCGTGCGTTATCTCGCGCGGGACGGTTTCGCTGCTTCCGCCGGATGCGACGCCTATTATCTCGGCGCGCTGGATGCAGGGGCCATGCGGCAATGGACCGCCAGGGCTCATGGCGGGCCAGTCGTCACCATAGCCGAGCGCGATCCCCAATGCCGCAGCGAAGCCATGTTCTGCATGGTCTATAGCCCGGGCAAGGTCTCATTCCGGCTCAACATCGATGCAGTTTCCCGTTCCGGCGTTCGGATCGATCCGCGCGTCCTGCGCATTGCGAAGGACAGGTAGGCATCGTGGCGGAAGTGCGGACACCCACCCTTAACCGTATTCTGGCGCGCGCGCATGGGCGGCTGATCCTAGCTGCCGTGCTTATTGCCGGTATCACCGTGCTGTTCAGCGGGGCCTCGATAATCCGCGACCATGCGGCCCGAAATCTGGAGCTGATCGCGCGGACATTGTCCTATTCGGTGGAACCGGCGATTGTCTTCGGTGACAAGGAAGCGATCCTGGAAGGCATCCACTCGGTTGCCGATAATGATGCGGTCGAGCGGATCGAGGTGACCGATGCGGAAGGCCGTCTGCTGGCCAGCTGGTCGAGCGAGGATAACAATCCGCTGGCCTGGGTCGAACGGATAGGCAGCAAGATTCTGTGGTCCGAGCCCTTCCGCCTTCCGATCGAAAGGAGCGGCGAGAAGATCGGGGAAGTGCGCGTTACCGGCAGTGCGGCGGGGATCGAACGCTTTGTTCTGCAAGGCGTACTCATCGTAATATGCTGCATGGGCATCGCTCTGGTCGCCACCCGGATATTGGCCCGCCAATTGCGGAGCGGTGTGATCTCGCCGTTGAATCATGTGGCCGAAGTGGCCCATTCGGTCCGCACGGAACGCGCGTTCCATCGCCGCGTCCCGCCTGCGGGTCTGGCGGAGATCGATAATTTCGTGGCGGATTTCAACGGCCTGCTGGCCGAAATCCAGGGCTGGTATGACGGGCTGACCGAAGAGAACGAGGAACTGGCCCGTCTGGCCCGGCATGACGCGCTGACCGGCCTTGGCAATCGCGTGCTGTTCGAGCGTCATCTGGAGGCAGCGGTCGAGACTGCACGGCAGAAGGAATCGTGTTTCGCGCTGCTTTACCTCGACGGGAACGATTTCAAGCAGATCAACGATTGTCACGGCCATGAGGCGGGCGACAAGGTGTTGCAGGCCATTGCGGAGCGCCTGCGCCAGTCTGTGCGCCAGGCGGATCACGTATTCCGCCTGGGCGGCGATGAATTCGCGATCATTCTCGGCGCGCCAATCGACATCGGCGAAGTGGAAGCGGTTGTGGCGCGGATCGATCAGGCGATGGAAGAGGCGGTTGACCTTGGCCGGGGAGGCTTTGCTGCCTTGTCCGTCAGCGTGGGTTACGCCATTTGCCCCGATCATGGCGATGCGCCGGCCGAGTTGGTCCGCAAGGCTGACGAGGCTATGTACAGAGACAAGATCAGGAGGAACAACAATGGCTTTAACTGAACGCGTGGCGAGGAAATTTCGAATAGGTGGGCTTGCGGTGGTCATGCTGGTTCTGGCCGCGTGCCAGACCGTGCCCGATAACCGCTCGCCCTATTCTGCCGCGCAGATCGCGGCCCTGCGCCAGTATCAGTTCGAGCAGGACGGGGACCGCTGGCTGCTGGATCTGGACAGCAAGCTGCTGTTCCCCACTGACAGCGCCACTCTGGTTGATGGGCAGGTTGCAACCATCGGCACCATGGCGAGCGAATTGTCGAAAGTGGGCATCGATGGCGCCGATGTGGAAGGCCATGCGGATTCGGTGGGCAATGACGACTATAATCGCGACCTGTCGCTGCGCCGTGCTCAGTCTGTGAAAAACGTACTGGTAGGCGGCGGCATGGCCGCGAACCGGGTGGACGCTGTGGGTCTTGGCGAAAGCCAGCCGATTGCCAGCAACGACACGGAAGAAGGCCGGGCGCAGAACCGCCGCGTGGTCATCATCGTTTCGCCGGACGATGTTATTCCGGCCGAATAAGCCAGCTCAGGCGAAATTCTCGATCAGCCGCAGGAAGACGTCGCCATAGGCTTCGCGCTTGCGGCTGCCGATACCGGGGATTTCGGCCAGTTCGGCATGATTGCGCGGACGGCGGGCAGCCAGTTCGCGCAATGTGCTGTCATGGAAGATGACATAGGGCGGCACATCGGCGTCGCGGGCGAGATCGCGGCGCAGTTCGCGCAGGGCATCGAACAGCGGATCGCCCACCGGGTTCGCGGTGCTGTCCCCGCGCTTGCCGCGCTTTGCCCGCGCCGGGGGCAGGACGAACTGGACGCGTTCTTCTCCGCGTAGGATCGGGCGCGCGGCCGGGCCCAGCATCAGCCCGCCATGTTCGGTCGTCTCCAGGGCCCCGCGCACCAGCAGGGCCCGCGCGACCGGCTTGATCAGAGCGGCCTCATCGCCTTCGACTATGCCGAACACGGTCAGGGCGTGATGGCCTCGCTGGATTACCTTGTCATTCTGCTGCCCCAGCAACACCGCTTCGAGATGGCCGAGGCCGAAGCTCTGCCCGGTGCGATAGGCAGCTGACAGCAGCTTGCGGGCCACTTCCGTACCGTCCACCCCCTTGGGCGGGCTGAGGCAATTGTCGCAATTTCCGCAGGTGGCCGGGGGATGCTCCCCGAAATGGCGTAGCAGCACGGCGCGGCGGCAGGTGGCGGTTTCCACCAGCGCGCCCAATGCGCCGATGCGGGCGCGCTCGCCTGGCTGACGGGCTTCCTCTGCCTCGGCAACGCGCTGGCGGGCGCGGACGAAATCCTCCGGCCCCCATAGCAAAGTGGCCTGCGCCGGATCGCCATCGCGTCCCGCGCGGCCGCTTTCCTGATAATAGCTCTCGATGCTCTTGGGCAGGCCCGCGTGGACCACGAAGCGCACGTCGGGCTTATCGATCCCCATGCCGAAGGCGACGGTTGCCACCATCACCATATCCTCGCTGGCGATGAAGGCGGCCTGATTGCGCGCGCGCACTTCCGGGTCGAGGCCGGCATGATAGGGCAGCACCCGGCGCGTGCCCTTGGCGGCAAGGCTTTCGGCCAGACGCTCGGTCTGTGCGCGCGTAGGGGCGTAGATGATGCCGGGGCCGCTATTGGCGGCGAGGATGTCGGCCAATTGGCGCGAAAGCCCATCGCGCGGTTGCACGGCATAGCGGATGTTCGGCCGGTCGAAGCCCGAGACGATCAGCCCATCCTGTGCAATGCCGAGTTGGGCGAGGATGTCCGTGCGTGTGTGGTGGTCCGCCGTCGCCGTCAGCGCCAGACGCGGCACTTGGGGGAAGGCGTCCAGCAGAGGGCGCAACAGGCGGTAATCGGGGCGGA
Source organism: Sphingomonadales bacterium 63-6 (assembly GCA_001898545.1). GTDB lineage: Bacteria > Pseudomonadota > Alphaproteobacteria > Sphingomonadales > Sphingomonadaceae > Andeanibacterium. The sequence goes on from MKUB01000185.1 coordinate 38,054, forward strand.
AATCATGCCCCCATTCGGATACGCAATGGGCCTCGTCTATGGCGAAGAGACATATTTTCGAGCGTTCGAGCAAATTGCGAAAATGCTCACCGCTGGCCCGTTCCGGCGCGACGTAAAGCAGGTCCACATCGCCTGCCAGCAGCCGGTCCTGTGTCTCGCGCCAATCCGCATCGGCGGAAGTAAGGCTGGCCGCACGAATGCCCAGCGCCCGCGCGCTGCGCAACTGGTCATGCATCAGCGCGATCAGCGGGGAAATGACTACGCAGCAGCCCGGCAAGGCCACGGCAGGCAGCTGGTAGCAGAGCGACTTGCCTGCGCCGGTGGGCATGATCGCCAGCGTGCCCTGGCCTTCCAATACCCGCTCCACCACCTGTTCCTGCACGCCCCGGAAATGTTCGAAGCCGAACACATCGTGGAGCAGAGTGGCGGGGGAGGGGCGCATGGCCTGAGGCTATAGGTGGCCGGGCGGGGTGTGCCTATGGGGCGGGGGAGGCTTTCCGCAGATTTGGGACGATCGGAACCTCCCCGGATCGGGGAGGTGGCAGCCCGCAGGGCTGACGGAGGGGCACCTCCCTTGGGCACAAGGCAAAGGCCGGTGCCCCTCCACCATGCTGCGCATGGTCCCCCTCCCCCTGTGGGGGAGGACTTAAAACGCCGCCAGCCCTGTAATCGCCCGGCCCAGGATCAGCGCATGCACGTCATGCGTGCCTTCATAAGTGTTCACGGTTTCCAGGTTCACCATATGGCGGATCACCTGATATTCCTCGGAAATGCCGTTGCCGCCATGCATGTCGCGGGCGAGGCGGGCGATGTCGAGCGCCTTGCCGACATTGTTGCGCTTCACCAGGCTGATCATGTCGGGGGCGAACCGGTCTTCCTCCATCAGGCGGCCGACCCGCAGGGAGCCTTGCAGGCCCAGCGTGATTTCGGTCACCATGTCGGCCAGTTTCTTCTGGTAAAGCTGCGTGCCGGCCAGCGGGCGGCCGAATTGCTTGCGGTCGAGGCCATATTGGCGCGCGGCGGCATAGCAGAATTCGGCCGCACCCATCGCCCCCCACGATATGCCATAGCGTGCGCGATTGAGGCAGCCGAAGGGGCCCTTCAGCCCTTCGACATTGGGCAGCAGGGCATCGCCCGGCACCTTCACCTCATCCATCATGATCATGCCGGTGGTGCTGGCGCGTAGGCTGATCTTGCCCTCGATCTTGGGCGCGGAAAGGCCCGCCATGCCCTTTTCCAGAACGAAGCCGCGGATCTTGCCGCCATGGGCCTCGCTCTTGGCCCAGACGACGAAGACATCGGCGAAGGGGGAATTGCTGATCCAGGTCTTGCTGCCGGAAATGACGTAGCCATCGCCATCGGCCTTGGCCACGGTGCGCATCCCGCCGGGATCGCTGCCCGCATCGGGTTCGGTCAGGCCGAAGCAGCCGATCAATTCGCCAGAGGCCAGGCCAGGCAGATATTTGCGGCGCTGTTCGTCAGAGCCATAGGCATAGATCGGATACATCACTAGGCTGGACTGGACGCTGGCCATGGAACGATAGCCGGAATCGACCCGCTCGATCTCCCGCGCGACGAGGCCATAGGCAACATAGCCCGCGCCCGCGCCGCCGAATTCCTCGGGGATGGTGACACCCAAAAGGCCCGACTGGCCGAACAGGCGGAACAGTTCCGGCGCGTCCACTTCGTCCCGGAAGGCATCGATCACGCGGGGCTGCAGCTCGGATTGCGCGAAGCCATTGGCGGCATCGCGGATCATCCGTTCTTCTTCGGTAAGCTGGCTGTCGAGATCGAAGGGATCGGCCCAGTCGAAGGGAACCATAAGGGATAGTCTCCTCTGAAACCGGTCACCTAGCGGGCCGCGGAAAGCCTAGCAAGAGGGATCGGCGAGAGGGGTCAGACTGCCCCGAATTTGGCCTTGAATCCCGCCTCGTCCCCGGCAGCGAGAAAGCGGGCCTGTTCGGGCCAGTTGTCCCGCCGGATGCGGCCTGCGAAATTGCCCAGCTGGGCGTCGATCCGGTCAATATCCGCCTCGCTCCACCCCGCGATTTCGGCATAGGTGGTGACGCCGAGGGATTGGAGCAGCTTCTCAAGCTTGGGCCCTACGCCCTTGATCCGCTTGAGATCGTCGCCCGTGGCAGCCGGGGCTGGCGCAGGTGCGGGAGTTGGCGCAGGTGCGGTTGGTGCAGTCGCCGCGCTTGCCGTGGGGGCATCTATAAGCGCCTGATTGCGCTGGGCGGGGGCGGAGCCTTCCTCCAGCACGTCGGGCCGGGTGCTGACCACGCGGGTCTTGCGATTGGCGACGAAAATCCACCACGCAATTGCAATGCCGATGATCAGCGCAATCACGAACAGCCACCAATTGGCGGCGACCAGTTCCATCATTTTCTACTCCTCGATCCCACGGGCCGGCGAACGGCCCCACAGCGCCCAGCCCAGCGCCAGCCCGCCTGCGAAGGTGAGCAGCAGCAAGACCAGCAATTCGAGCCAGATCGGCATGGGCGCATGGTTCCTTTCCGGGCGGTTCCTAAGGGGTGCGAAGGCCGTAGCCAAGAGGGCCGTCATGCCCGGGTTTACGGTCCGGGCGTATCGACCGGAGTGGGCTTGAAGGGCTGGCTTTCCGCCACTGAGAATTCGATGCGGCGATTGGCCGGGTCGTTCGGGTCCAGCCCCTCCACCGGGCGGGCCGAACCTACACCCGCTGCCCTGAGCCCATCCGCCGGAATGCCGCGCGCGACGAGGGCCGTCAGCACGGCATTGGCCCGGTCCCGTGAGAGGACGAGATTACCCGCTTCAGGACCAGAGGCATCGGTGTGGCCGGTAATCGCGATGATTGCGCCGAGGCAGGGGCGCAAGGCGGCGGAAACCTGGTCCAGCAGGCCCTGGCTGCTTGCGTCGATCCGGCTGGAGCCTTCCTCGAAACGGATGGTGCGGGAACGCAGCAGGGCCGCGACATCGTCCTCGCAATGGAGCGGGCGCTCTGCCGGAGCGGCGCGCGATGCCAGGGCGGAGCTGTTTTCCCAGCGCACGCCGCCCACGCCGGGGATCGCCGCCACGGCCCGCGCTACTTTGGCGCGAGTGGCAGAGCCGAGTGCATTGCCGCCGATCAGCAGCGGGTGGCGGCTGGGCATCCCGCTGGCGGTAGAGAAGCGCGCGGTCACGCCCGTTCCCCCGGCCTTTGCGATGGCCGCCTGCGCCTTGAGCGAAAGTTCCGCCGTCAGATCGGAGGCGGTTATGCGTGCGCCGACAATAGCCAGCAGCACGATTGCCAGCACGCCAAGGGCAAGGGGGATCAGCGGTGAACGATGCATGTGCCCACACTTATTCACGGCAGGCGGCGCAAGGTCCATCCCCGAGCGGGAAAAACTTCAGTCCTCTTTTTCCTCGGCCTGCTTCTTGGCCACATTGCGGCGGAACAGCAGGCGATCTTCCGGGCCGAAGCCCTTGTTCCAGATCATCCAGCCATAGACGCCCAGGATCAGCGGAACGCCAAGGCTCAGTTCCAGCCATTCGGGAAGCTGGATGGCAACCCAGCCCACGAAAATGGCGGGGGCGGCGGCCCATACCAGCGCCCAGCGCCAGTTGTTCACCGGCTCGCCCAGCAGGCGCGAAAGCAGCACGCCCTTGATGATCGAGGCATAGCCCAGCGCCAGTGCCAGCGCCAATGCGGCGCCGCCCGCATAATAGAGTTCCGACAGGTGGTAATGGTCCACCGCCATCATGAATACCACCGTAAGCGCCGCCTGCAGCGAGATGGTGGATAGCGAGATCCACAAGTTCTTCATCCGCGCCACATAGATCAGCGCCGCTTCGGAAACGACCGCCGTGGCAGCTACCACTTCCGCGATCAGCAGGAAGGCCAGTGCGCCAGTGCCGCCGACGAATTCCGGCCCGACAAGGCCCATCACCGCCTCGCCCGGAATGCCCAGCGCCAGCGCCACGCCTGCCTGCATCGCAGTGATCCAGAAGCCCACCTGGCAGACCTGTTTCGCGATGGCCCGATAGTTCTTTTCCATCAGATTGCGGGTGATGACGGGGCCGAGGATCGGCTCGAAACTGCTCTTCAGCTTGGAGGGCAGGCTGGCGACCTGCTGCGCCGCCCAATAGACGCCCACCGCCGTAGGCGTGGCGAACTGGCCCATGATGACCACGTCGATCCGGCGCGTGCCCCATTCCACGGCATCGGCGGCGGCCAGCGGCATGTTGGTGAGCGCCAGCTTGCCGATGCGGAAGGGGTGCGGCACCCAGCCATGCGGCAGGCCATAGGCGCGGAACAGCGGCACCAGCGCAGCCATGGCGGCGGCGAAGATGGAGATGATATAGGCCAGGGCCAGCCCGCTATGCGGCAACAGGAAGAACGCCGCTGCAGCAGCGATAGACAGGGCCCATGGCTCCACCACCGACCGGGCCTTCACCGTAGTGCCGATATCGTAGCGATAGGCGAGGGCCGATAGGGCGATGTCGGTGAGGGTGAAGGGTATCACCGCCAGCGGCAGCAGCCAGTCGATCTCGGAATATTGCCCCGCCGGGAACATGGCCTGCGGAAACAGCATCAACAGGGCGGCCAGCGCGCCGCCGGTGATGATGCTCAGCACCATGCCGTCGGCAATGATATGGGCGGCAGGCTGTTCCCCGCGCGAAAGCTGCTGAGCAAGGCCGCGTTTCTGGCCCAGCGTGGCCAGCTGCGCGGCCAGTTCCACGGCCACCAGCGCATAGGCGAAGCGGCCCAGCGCCTCCGCGCCATAAAGACGCCCGGCAATGAACAGGAAGGGGATGCGCGCGGCAAGGCGCAGGAGGAAACCGAAGAAATTGGTGCGTCCGCCCTTGGCCAGCGCGGCAATGTCGCCGCCTTCGGGCGCGGGATTATGCGCAGTTGAGCTCACGCGGTAAGGCCCTCCGCGCGCAGCGGGCGCGCCAGAAGGTCGGAAGCGACTTCACGAGCAGGAACACCTGCCAGCAGGCGCTCCACCGCTTCGGCGATAGGCATGGCGATGCCCAGCTGCGCGGCGCGTTCCACCAGCACGGGCGCGGTAGAGGCCCCTTCCGCCACAGTGCGGCGATTGGCCAGCAGGGCGGCGGGAAGCTGCCCTTCGCCCAGCGCCTTGCCGAGCGAGAAATTGCGGCTGGAAGTGGAGGAACAGGTAAGCACAAGATCTCCCAGCCCGCACAGGCCCGCCAGCGTATGGGGATTGGCGCCCAGCGCCTCCCCGAAACGGAGCATTTCGGCATAGCCGCGCGCGATCAGGGCGGCGCGGGCATTCTGGCCAAGGCCAAGCCCCTCCACCACGCCGCAGGCAATGGCGAGGACGTTCTTCACCGCGCCGCCAATCTCCGCGCCCACGACATCGTCCGTATAATAGGGGCGGAAGCTGGGGCGGGCGATGGCGGGGGCCAATCGCTGCCACTGCTCCTTGCCGCCGCCGCAGGCGAGGGTGACCGCCGTGGGCAGCCCGGCGGCGACTTCATGGGCGAAGGTCGGGCCAGAAAGCACGGCAATATCGGCGTCGGGCACCGCATCGCGGGCAACATCGGCCATCAGGCGCCCGCTGCCAGCCTCGATCCCCTTGCTGCACAAGACCAGATCGCGCGGCGCGCGCGGCAGGCGGCGCAACACTTCGCCCATATGCTGGGCCGGAGTGACCACCAGCAGAATGTCGCATTCCACGGTTTCGGCCATTTCGCTGGTCGCATGGATGCTCGGGGCAAGAGCAGCGGAGGGAAGATAGGCGCTATTCACCCGCGCTTCGTTGATTTCCTTGGCCAGCGCCGCTTCGCGTGCCCAGAGCAGCACTTCGCTGCCATCGCTTGCCAGCATCTGGGCCAGCGCGGTGCCCCAGGCCCCTGCGCCGATCACGCCGATCGAAGCTGCTGTCACGCTTTCACTCCTGCGCCGCGGACTGTTTCGGCATCCGGGTCCAGCGGCCAGCGCGGGCGTGCGGAAATGTCGAGCGGATCGGAATGGCCCGGCTCGAACCGTTCCAGCCCGGCCCAGGCGATCATCGCGGCATTATCGGTACACAGAGCCATGGGCGGGGCTGTGAAGGGCAGGCCGAATTGTTCCGCCACGCCTTCCAGCGCCGCCCTGATGGCGGAATTGGCGGCAACCCCGCCCGCCACGACCAGCGCGGTCACGCCGTCCATGCCCCCCAGAGCGATCCGCAAACGATCCACTACGCAGTCCACGGCGGCCTGCTGGAAGCTCGCCGCAATATCGGCATCGGCATATTTGCCGCTTTCCTTGGCGCGCAATACAGCGCTTTTCAGCCCGGCGAAGGAGAAATGCGGTTCCCCGCTGCCCACCAGTGGGCGGGGCAAGGGCACAGCCTTGGCGTCGCCTTCCCGAGCCAGCTTCTCCACCTTGGGGCCGCCGGGATAGCCGAGGCCGAGGATCTTGGCTGTCTTGTCGAAAGCCTCGCCCAGAGCATCGTCGATAGTCGTGGCATAGCGGCGATATTGGCCAACCCCGTCCACTCGCAAAATCTGGCAATGCCCGCCCGAGACGAGCAGCAGCGCATAGGGGAAGTGCAGCCCGGCATCGGCCAGGCGCGGGCTGAGCGCGTGGCCTTCCAGATGGTTGATCGCATAAAGCGGCTTGCCCGTGGCCATGGCCAGCGCCTTGGCCGAAACCAGCCCCACCATCACGCCGCCGATCAACCCGGGCCCGGCCGTGGCGGCAATGGCATCCACATCGTCCAGTGTCATGCCCGCATCGGCCAGTGTC
>MKUB01000185.1:44780-66131 GCA_001898545.1 Sphingomonadales bacterium 63-6
CGGCATGAGCGCGCGCGGCAATCTCCGGCACCACCCCGCCATAGGGGCGATGCTCTTCATCCTGGCTGGCGATGCGTTGGGCCAGGATGCGCCGGTCGGCAGTGACCAGTGCAGCCGCCGTTTCATCGCAGCTGGATTCGATGCCAAGGATCCTCCTCATCCGGGGTTTCACTGGACGCAAATGCGCTTTAGGGCAAGCGGCTGCTATGACTTCCTCAGAACGCACCTCCACAAGGCTCCGTCTCGGCACTCGCCGCTCCCCGCTCGCCATGGCCCAGGCGGAGGAAACCCGCCGCCGCCTGTGCCAGGCCCATGGCTGGGAGGAGAGCGAGGTGGAACTCGTCCCCGTGCTGGCCAGTGGGGACAAGGTGCTGGACCGGCCACTGGCGGAAATCGGCGGCAAGGCGCTGTGGACCAAGGAACTGGATGCCTGGCTGCATGAAGGGCTGATCGACGCTGCCGTCCATTCGATGAAGGATGTGGAGACCTTGCGGCCTGACTGGCTGACCATCGCTGCCATCCTCCCGCGAGAGGACGTGCGCGATGTGCTGGTGGGCGCGGGTTCCATCGCCGACCTTGCACCGGGATCGCGCATCGGCACCAGCGCGCCGCGCCGGGCCGCGCAATTGCTGCATCTGCGGCCCGATTGCAGCGTGGTGAGTTTTCGCGGCAATGTCGCCACGAGGCTCGGCAGGCTGGAAGCGGGGGAGGCGGATGCCACCCTGCTCGCCGCGGCCGGGCTCAATCGGCTTGGGGAAAGCCATGTCGGTATCCCACTGGACCTCGATCAATGGCTGCCTGCCCCGGCGCAGGGCGCCATCGGGATCGAATGCAATGCCGATGACGATGCTACTCGTGCGCTGATCGCCGCCATTAACGATGCGCCCAGCCGGGCGCAGGTGATGGCGGAGCGGGCCCTGCTTGCCGGATTGGGCGGCACCTGCCACAGCCCCATCGCCGTGCTCTGCGAGTTTGATGATGGGCAGCTGGCCATGCGCGCCGCGATCTTCAGCCCCGACGGTGCCGAGCGCGTGGAGGATGAAATGCGCTTTGCAGCCGGGGACGAGGATGCGCCCCGCGCGCTTGCCGCGGAACTGCTGTCGCGCGCCAGTCCCGCGATCCGCCAGCATTTCACCGGCACGGCGGAGTGAAGCGGGCCATCGTCATAAGACCCCGCAAGGGGATGGAAGAGACGCTGGCGGCTGGGCGCGCCGCCGGGCTCGATATTACAGGCTGGCCCTTGTTTGAAGTGCGCCCGCTGGCCTGGGAACCTCCCGCGCCTGAGGGGATCGACGGGCTGCTGGTGGGCAGCGCCAATGCCTTCCGCCTGGGTGGGCCGGGGCTCGCCGCATTTGCCGATAAGCCGGTCCACGCCGTGGGCAAGGCGACCGCCGATGCCGCGCGGGCCGCCGGGTTCCGGGTGGCGAATGTGGGGGAAGGGGGCTTGCAGCAGGTGCTGAATGGGCTAGCGGGCCAGCCGCTGACCCTGCTGCGCCTTGCGGGGGAGAAGCGCGTGCCGCTCAACCCGCCGCTGGGGATCGTGCTGGTCACACGCGTCGCTTATCAGAGCGTGACCCTGCCCATGCCGGAAGAGATGGCGGCGGCGCTGCGGGAAGGCGACAGGGTCGTGCTGCTTTACTCTGCCGACGCGGCAGGGCATCTTGCGCGCGAATGCCACCGGCTTGGCATCGGCAAGGAACGGATCGCGCTGGCCGCGCTTGGCCCGCGCATCGCCGCTGCTGCGGGGCCGGGCTGGGCGCAGCTGCGCTCCGCTTCAGCGCCGAATGAGGCTGCGCTATTGGCACTCGCGCAAGACATGTGCCATTGAACTGGGACTGTTCCGTGCCATAACATAGCCAGGGTGCGGCAAGTCCGGGTCGACTAAGGACTATATGGAAGAAGAATTCCTCAACCGGGCGCGGCCCCGCACACCCGAGCGCCGGACCGGCGGCAGCGGGCTGCTGATCGGCGCGGCGATCCTCTCCTTCGCGGTGGGCGTCGCGGCGACTGGATATGTCGCATGGCAGGGCGGGCTCGATTTCCTGCCCGGTTTTGACAAGACTGCGCCGGAAGCTCCGCCTTCGGACGGCCGCCAGTTGCTGCTTGCCAGCCAGCAGGATGCCAGTGCCGCATCGGGCGCGCAGGCGGTCCAGAAGATGGAACAGGTGGCCGAGCAGCAGGGCGGGATCGAAGCCCGTGTGGTCGCGCTGGAGCAGCGGCTGGACCAGCTTTCGCTGCAGGCGCAATCGGTCGCCGGCAATTCTGCGCGATCAGAAGCGCTGCTGATTGCCTTTTCCACGCGCCGCGCGATTGAGCGCGGGCGGGAACTGGGCGGGCTGGCGGATCAGCTGAAACTGCGTTTCGGCGATGCTCATCCCAATGCGGTGCGCATCGTGATCGAGGCCGCGAAAACGCCGGTCACGCTGGACCAGCTGGTCGCCCGGCTGGACGGGCTTTCACCCGAGCTGATGGACACATCCGGTGGCAGACTGAGCTGGACGCAGATCAAGCGCGAATTGTCGGAACTGTTCATCGTCCGGCATGAAGCGACCCCGTCGCCCCAGCCGGTCAAGCGGATGGAGCGGGCGCGCATGTTCTTGGAAACCGGGCGCATCGCGGCAGCAGCGGCGGAAGTCAGCAATCTGCCCGGCGCGGATTCCGCCCCGGCGCGCCGCTGGATCGCGGATGCAAGGCGCTATGCCGCCGCGCAGGATGCGCTGGACCTGCTGGAAACCACTGCCATTTCCGACGAGGCGCGTCTGCGCGACGGGCAGGGCAGGCCGGTGATGCAGCCGAGCCCGGTAAAGCCCTGAGCCACTGCCCAAGGGGTAACCCTTGGCATATTCTCCTTCGGAATATATGGACCATATACGAATCGTATATGGGGGCCTCATGGGCATCGTGAATATTGAGGACGAGCTGCACGAGCAGCTGCGCCGGGCGAGCAAGGTTTCCTGCCGCTCCATCAATGCGCAGGCCGCGTTCTGGATCAGGCTGGGCATGCTGGCCGAGACCAATCCCACGCTCAGCTTCACCGAGATCATGGAGCGGGAAATGCGCTCTGCCGGAGTCACGCCTCAGCCATTGGCGCTGACCGGCACATGATCAAGCAGCCTTACGAACTTGCCCTGATGGCGGAATCGGGCCGCCTGCTGGCATCGGTGTTCGAAATGCTGGACCGCACGCCGCTGGCGGGCAAATCCACACTGGAAATCGATACGCTGGTGGAACGCTTCATTGTGGACGATCTTCAGGCCCGGCCCGCCAGCAAGGGGCAATATGGCTTTGCCTTCTCCCTCAATTCCTCGGTGAACCAGGTGGTGTGCCACGGCGTTCCCTCGGCAGCGGATGTGCTGAAGGATGGCGATATCGTCAATCTCGACATCACGCTGGAGAAGAACGGCTACATTGCGGATTCCAGCAAGACCTTTCTCGTCGGGGAAGTCCACCCGGCGGCGAAGCGGCTGGTGCGCGGCACTTACGAGGCCCTGTGGCAGGGCATCCGCACCGTGCGCCCCGGCGCGCGGCTAGGCGATATCGGCGCTGCGATTGAACGCCACGCGAAGAAATACGGCTATAGCGTGGTGCGCGAATATTGCGGCCACGGCATCGGGCAGGAAATGCACGAAGACCCGCAAGTGCTCCATTTCGGCCGCCCCGGCACCGGCATGGTCCTGTGCGAAGGCATGACCTTCACCATCGAGCCTATGCTCAACCAGGGCCGCCGCGCCGTCCGTACCGAGGATGATGGCTGGACCGTGGTAACCCGCGACGGATCGCTTTCCGCCCAGTTCGAACACACTGTGGCGGTTACCTCAAGCGGGGTTGAGGTATTGACTTTGCGGACGGATGAGCGGGGGATGGTGGGGAAAGCCTAGGCTTCTCCCACGATGTGGGCGGGCCCGCCATTCCCTTTCCCGGTCCAAACCGCTAGGCATGGCCAATGGATTTGGACGACCAGCTTCGCCGCTATTTCGGCACTGCCGACCTTTCGCAGGTCTCTCCCGCGGTTCAGGCCGATGGGCTTGACCGGATGCGAGTGGATTTCGGGCTGGAGACGGATCGCTCGCGGCGCTTTGCGCTGTGGACCTTGCTCTATATGCTGGGGCAGGCGCCCGATCTGGATGTCGCCTTCAAGGACGAGGCCGACCGGGAAGCAGCGCGCAATCTGATGGATCTGATGGCCGCTTCCGAAGGGGAGTGAGGGCTTAGCCTGTCAGTTTTGGCAGGCGCTTGCCCTTGCGGCGGCTGGTCAGGTGGAACTGCCAGCAGCGATCACAGCGATAGAGGCGCAGGTCCAGTTCTGAGGCGAGAATGGCGGCCAGCGCATCGTCCTGCGTGCGGTAGGAAGCCTTCTTCCGGCAGATGCTCAGCCTTGTGCGCATGGCGTGGGCGACCGGGCGGCTTGCAACGGCGCGCCGCCCGGTCGAACCGACTTACTTGGCCACTGCTGCTGCCAGCATTTCCGGCGTTGGCGGTGCGGTGTCCTTAGGATCGGAACCCTTGTGCTTGTCGGTCGCGGGCAGGGGCGCGCCATTGGCGATGCCGAAGCCGGCCTGTTCGCCCGCAAACTCGGTGAAGGCGACATTCACATTCATATGCGCGCGGGCCAGCGGCGTGTTGCCATATTCCAGACCCTTCTTGATATGTGTGTCCAGCAGCGCGGCGAATTCGGGATTGCGCTTCAGCTCCGCCACGGCGGCGCCCGGCGCATCGCCGCGATCATAGGCAGCCTTGGCAGCCGTCACCAAAGCCCGGTTGAAATGGGCGAGGCGGACCAGACCGGCCCAATCGTTCACATGGCCATGCCCTTCCACCACGATCTGGATGCCCATGTCCTTAACGGCATCCACCAGCTTCTCGGTTTCTTCGGCAATCGCCATGGCGCCGCCCGCGGGCAGGAACGGGGCCATGTTCCAGGCCATAACGTCACCCATGAAGATCAGCTTCGCGGCGGGCACCACCACGAAAGTGTCGCCGCCCGTGTGGCCCACGCCGGTGTGGAACAGCTCGATCCGGTCATCCCCTTCGCCCAGAGTCAGGCGGTCCTTGTAAGTTTCGGTCGGCAGCAGCTTGGGGTTGACCTGCGGATTGGCGGCCAGCTCTGCCTTGGTCCCCTCGCTCATCACCACCCGCACATTGGGATAGAGTTCGCGGATGAAATCGGTGCTGCCCGTATGGTCGGGGTGGCTATGGGTGCAGATGATGGTGGTGATCGGCTTGTCCGTGATCTTGCGGACCTCGTCGATAATGGCCTGGCCATTGCCCGGCATCTTCGTGTCGGCCAGCACAACGCCGTCACGCTGCACGATCACCAGCGTATTACCGCCGCCGCCGAAGATCTTGTAGACATTGCCGGTTATGTGCTCGATCGGCTCGGGCGGGGGCAGAACCGAACGGGGCGCGGCGCCGCCTGCCGGACGGGGCGGGGGCGCGGCATTGCCGCTGGGCTGTGCGGCGGCCGATACGGCCATGCCGCCGGCGACAAGCACCGCCAGAACTGCCTTGAACTTCATATTTCCTCTCCCTGATCGCGATATTCGGTTCGATCTGTTGCAGGATGCGGCCTAGCCCCTGTGAGGGTCCAAGCAAACCATGCAATTGTAGCGAAAAGTCGCAACGGTGCTGGGGCGTTTGTGTTCCGGGGATATTCTTTTCGACGAAGAGTGGGGGCGTGGCCGAAACAAAATCGCCCCGGCCTGGCCTGCCTAAGCCTGCAACAGTGAAGGCAGTTTCCCGCTCATCCCGCGTGCTTCATCCATGAAGAAGTTTTTCAGAGCGGGGATGCGCTGCACGCCCGCCATGCCGAAGCGGCGGATGGCGGAGGCGGTGCGGCCCTGGATGCCGAACAGGCGGGTGATCCCGTCGCATGTGGCGGAAACGGTGAAATTGTCGAGGCTGCGCCAGCGTTCATAGCGTTCAAGAATCTGGGCATTGCCCGGATCGAGGCCGAGGCGCATCCCGTCCACCAGCACTTCCACCAGGGCGCCGACATCGCGCAGGCCCAGATTGAGGCCCTGCCCGGCAATGGGGTGGATGCCATGGGCGGCATCGCCCGCCAGAACCAGCCTCTGCCCGGTCATCCGCGCGGTGTGCTGGAAACCCAGAGGATAGGAGGAGACGCGGCTGTTCAGGCTCAGCTTGCCGAACATGCCCTGCATCCGTTTCTCGACTTCGGCCAGGAAGGCCCGCTCGGAAAGCGCCAGTGTGCCTGCCGCATCCTTTTCCGCCACGGTCCACACCAGGGCGCTGCGATGTTCTCCCTTGGGCCCGTCGCGCATGGGCAGCAGGGCGAAGGGGCCGGTGGGATAGAAGATTTCCCAGGCGACATTGCCATGCGATTTTTCATGATCCAGCCCCACGATCAGCGCGCGGTGCTGGTAATCCCAACGGGCCAGTTTCAGCCCGGCCTCGTCCCGCGTGGGGGAACGGCGGCCTTCGGCGGCCACCATCAGGCTGGCATGGAGCACGCGCCCGTCGGACAGGGTGGCGGATACGCCATGTTCGCCCCGTTCACGCTTCACCACGTCGATGGGCGCGTGCCAGGCGATCAGCTTCTCGTCCTTGGCAGCTTCGAACAGGGCAAGGCGCAGGTCGCGATTGGAGAACATGCGGCCCAGCGAGCCTTCATCGGGCTGCGGGCGGAAATCGATCTTGCCGGGGCGCATCGCATCGGTGACCGCGATCGAATCGATCGGGCAGCCATAGGGCTCCAGCCTGTCGCCCAGGCCGATATTGCAGAACAGGTTCCAGCTGGCGGTGGAGATGGCGCTGGCACGCCCGTCAAACCCGTCCGCCGTCAGCTCCGCCGGATCGGCACGGTCCACCACATGGCTCGCAATGCCCTGTTTCGCGGCGGCGAGGGCCAGGGTCATGCCCACAAGGCCTCCGCCCAGGATCAGCAATTCTCGCCTCTCGTCCATCTGCCTTCCTTGCGGGTTGGGAACTCAGGCCCTACGCCGTGAGTCCCTTGCGAGACAAGTCCTACCTTAACCGACGAAAGAGACATCTTGCCATGGTGGCAATCCGCTGCATCTCCCTGCTGCTTGCAATGCTGGTCATGGCGCTATCCCCCATGCCCGCTTCGGCGCAGGGGCGCGCGAACCATATTGCCGGTGAATTGGTGGCACAGGGGCCTGCCACGCCGGGCGGCACGGTGCAGCTCGCCTTCGTGATGAAGCCGGAGCCGGGCTGGCATGGCTATTGGTCCAACCCCGGCGATGCGGGTTACGGGATGGAGCTGGAATGGTCGCTGCCGCAGGGATGGCAGGCGGGGGAACTGGAATATCCCGTGCCGCAGACCTTGCTCATCTCTGGCATGATGAACCATGTTTTCGAGGGCCCCTATGCCATTTTGACCGCGCTCTCGGTGCCTTTGAGCGCCCCTGTGGGGGCCACGGTTCCGGTGACGGTGCAGGCCAATTGGCTGGCCTGTACGGACAAGATTTGCGTGCCGGAACAGGCGCTTATGGCCACCACGGTGAAGGTCGGGGCGGGCGGTGCCAGCGAACCGCGCTTCGATGCATGGCGCGCCGCGATCCCGCCGCTGCTCGATAGGAAGGCGGATTTCGCCTTTGAAAACAACAAGCTGCGCATTGCGATCCCGCTCCCGGAATCGCTGGAAATCGCGGCTCCTCACCTGTTTTTGTCGCAAACCGGCCTGATCGACTACGCCGCCCCCCAGACCTTCCGCCGCGAAGGCAATATGCTGGTGGCCGAACTGGTGCTGGCGAAGAATGCAGAGCCTTCCGCGACCGCGATTTCCGGCATTCTCAAGCTGGACGATGCAGGCAATGGCGTAAGTTTCGCGGGCCAGCCAGGCGCGGTGCCGCAGGGTGGAAAACTTCTGGAAACCGCCACTTCCGGGGCTTCCGGAGGTCTTCCGGCATTTCCTTTGTTGCTGGCAATGGCGCTGGCGGGCGGGCTCCTGCTCAACATCATGCCCTGCGTCTTCCCCATCCTGAGCCTCAAGGCGATGAGCCTCGCCCGTGCCGGTGAAAGCGAGGCGGACGCCCGGCGGGAAGGGCTGGCCTATACCGCAGGCGTAGTCCTCGCCTGCCTCGGTCTGGGTGCGCTGATGCTGGCTTTGCGCGCGGGCGGGGCTGAGATCGGCTGGGCCTTCCAGTTGCAGGAGCCTGGCGTGGTTGTGGCTCTGCTGGTGCTGGCCGTGGCGATCACGGCTAATTTCGCGGGACTTTACGAGCTGCCCTCGCTCTCCGTTTCGGGTGGCGGCCAGCCCATGGGCGCCTTTGCTACCGGCTTGCTGGCGGCCTTCGTGGCCACGCCCTGCACCGGGCCCTTCATGGCGGCGGCGATGGGGGCGGCGCTGTTGCTGCCTGCCGCACAGGCCATGCTGCTGTTCGCCGCGCTTGGCCTTGGGATCGCGCTGCCTTTCCTGGCGCTCGGCTTCATTCCCGCGCTGCGCCGCCGCCTGCCGCGTCCGGGCAAGTGGATGAATACCTTCCGCAAGGTGATGGCCGTGCCGATGGCGCTCACTGCGCTGGCTCTGGCATGGCTGGCGTGGCGGCTGGGGGGCTGGCCCTTCCTGCTGGTGGCGGGCGGTTTGGCTGCGTTGTTCCTGCTGGCGCTGATGATCGCCGGGCGCAGGCAGAGGGCCGGGCAGAAGGCATGGCCGCTGGTGGCGGGGGCGGTGCCGGTGCTGGCTCTGGCCGGTGCCTTGGTATTGCCGCAGAGCATGGCCCCGCCTGTTTCCGCCGAAACCGGCGTGATCGCCGCGCAGCCCTTCAGCGAGAAGGCGCTGGCCGAGGCGCGGGCGAGCGGCAAGCCCGTATTCGTGTGGTTTACCGCCGATTGGTGCCTCACCTGCAAGGTCAATGAAGGCGTGGCAATCGAGCGGGAAGAGACGAAGCAGGCTTTCGAGAAGGCAGGCGTTGTCGCGCTGGTCGGGGACTGGACCCGGCGCGATCCGGCCATTACCCGCTTCCTGTCCGCCCATGGCGCGGGCGGGGTGCCGCTTTACCTGTGGTATCCGGCAGGCGGCGGGGAACCGCAGCAATTGCCGCAGGTGCTGACGCCAGCAAGCCTCAAGGAACTGGCGGGCGCGAGCTAGATTCCCGGCAAGGGCTTCGCAGGCGGTTCTGCTGGCAGAGATGCGGCAAGCCCGCCCAGGCGGCACCATTGCAGGAACTCGCGCGGCAGCGAACTGCCCGCGATCTTCAACGTGCCGGAGCCGGGCAGAGTGGCTTCGATATTCCGCTGGCCAGTGAATACGTCCAGTTCCGGCGCATCGGCGGGATAGAGCCCTTCCCAGCGCCAGCCCGCCGATTTGGTGAGCGTGGCATCCAGCTTGAGCCGGGCGATGATGCCGTTGCCCATCACCGCAAACAGCGCCCGCGCGCCGGGTTCGGACTGAGCGTGGCGAATAATCTCCAGCTGCGGCTGCGCAGCCTTGGCCAGAAGACAGCGGAGCGACAGGAAGGGCGGCTGCTTCTCCTGCCCGAAGTCGATCCCCTTGCCATCAACCGAGATGTGCCACGCCGCCCCTTCACTGTTGGGCGACGGGCTGATCGCCAGCAAGGCCGCGCTTTGCGCATCCTCCAGATCGATCCGCTGCACCGGCGGCCGGTCGCAGGCGGTGAGGAGGAGGGCGGCGAGGATCAGAGAGCAACGGGACACGAGCGATTCCGGCAATGGACGATAGAGTGGAACGTCAAGCCGCGCGGCGTGTGATCCGGGAGAGTTCTTCGCCATGCGCGCGCCGCTCTTCTTCCAGATCGAAATCAATCTGAAGGCCGAGGAAAAAGCCTTCGCTCATGCCGAAATAGCGCGCCAGCCGAAGGTCGATATTCGCATCCACGGGCTCTGCTTCCGAAAGCACCGCTTGCAGGCGTTCGAGGTCAATACCGGCACCTGCGCAAACCTCATCCAGCGGGATTTCGCTGCCGATCAGAAAATCCTCACGCAGGATCGCGCCCGGATGGACATTGTCCAGCAGGCCTTCATCCCCTGTGATAATCTTCGATCCGGACATCGTCCGCGCCTCCGTCAGACCAAGTGAAGGTGATCCTCCACTGATCGTTGATGCGTAGACTATATCGTGAAGGCGTAAAACCTTTCAACTGTTCGAAGCGATTTCCGGCTGGAATGCGAAGGTCATAAAGGTTCGCGGTGCGGTTCAACAGCCGCAGCTTACGCCGAGCCGTGTTCTGAATATCCGGCGGGAGCTTGCGGCTTTGCTGGCCTGCCCAGATTAGTTCGGTCTCGGTATCGGCGAAAGTGCGGATCATTGATCAGACTCTTCGCGCACAGCCCAAATACCGGAGCCAATGCCATCAACTGAACGAAACCAGTTGCGTTTCCCCAAGTACGCTCCTGCATCCGCGCTGTTCTGTTCAAGTTCGCGGCGGACTATAGCTTCAAAGTTAGGAGGTATTGATCGTCCGTGCTTCCGCCTAATATCACGCACAGCCTGATAAATGTCTTTAAGGTGCCCGGAACCCCCTAAGTTCTCCAACCCTTGCCGAACATCCTGACGCCAAAGCGCTGAGTTAATGATGCTGTTTCCTTTGGACGTCTTCGCCGCTTGCGAGTTATCTGAAGCCTTAACCCCAAGAAGGCGCTTGAGGATTTCGTCTTCACTTTCCTCTCCGGCGATGCGCTGAGCCCAAATCTTCGCAAAGACCTCAGTGCTGACATCAATCTTCCGCATCTCACCTCCTGACATGGCGTGAGTAGCGGAACTTTTTCGAATGTTCTAGAACTTTGTGGAACTAGTTCTCAACGCCCCCACTTCCGCTGCGTCTTCCCATACCGCGTCTTTCGCGTCCCCGGTTTGCCCTCATTGCTGCGCCCCACCAGCGGGGCCTTCTTCTCGTCATCGGGCAACCCGAGTTCTTCGGCTTCCAGCCTCCGGATTTCGTCGCGCAGGCGGCCGGCTTCCTCGAATTCGAGATCGGCGGCGGCGGCGCGCATTTTCTTTTCGAGGTCCTCGATATAGGCGCGCAGATTGTGGCCCACGAGGTTGTTGCGGCCGTCTTCCGCTTCGATCTCCACCAGCACGCCGTCGCGGCTGGCGGTGTGGGCGACGATGTCGGCGATCTGGCGCTTGATGGTCTGCGGCGTGATGCCGTGTTCTTCGTTATAGGCGCGCTGTTTTTCGCGGCGACGGTCCGTTTCGGCGATGGCACGTTCCATGCTGCCGGTCATGCGGTCGGCATAAAGGATCACGCGGCCATCCACGTTACGCGCCGCACGGCCGATGGTCTGGACGAGCGAGGTTTCGCTGCGCAGGAAGCCTTCCTTGTCCGCGTCCAGAATGCAGACGAGGCCGCATTCCGGAATATCCAGCCCTTCGCGCAGCAGGTTGATGCCCACCAGCACATCATACACGCCCATACGCAGATCGCGGATCAGCTCGATACGTTCCAGCGTCTCCACGTCGGAATGCATGTAGCGCACGCGCAGGCCCGCCTCATGCATGAATTCGGTCAGGTCTTCCGCCATGCGCTTGGTCAGCGTGGTGACCAGCGTGCGATAGCCTTGCGCAGCGGTTTCGCGGCATTCGTTGATGCAATCCTGCACCTGGTCTTCCACCGGGCGGATGAAGACGGGCGGGTCGATCAGGCCGGTGGGGCGGATCACCTGCTCGGCAAAGACGCCGCCCGATTCCTCCATTTCCCAATTGCCGGGAGTGGCCGATACGGCAACGGTCTGAGGGCGCATCGCATCCCATTCGTTGAAACGCAGCGGGCGGTTGTCGATGCAGCTCGGCAGGCGGAAGCCATATTCGGCCAGCGTCAGTTTCCGCCGATGGTCCCCCTTGGCCATGGCGCCGATCTGCGGCACGGTCTGGTGGCTTTCATCGACGAATAGCAGCGCATTTTCGGGCAAATATTCAAACAGGGTCGGCGGCGGTTCGCCCGGCAGGCGCCCGGTCAGGAAGCGGCTGTAATTCTCGATCCCCGCGCAGCTGCCGGTTGCCGCAATCATTTCCAGGTCGAAATTGGTGCGCTGTTCCAGCCGCTGATGCTCCAGCAGCTTGCCCTCAGCCTCCAGTTCCTTGAGCCGTTCCGCCAGCTCAAACCGGATAGCCTCGCTCGCCTGCTTCAGCGTGGGGCCGGGCGTGACATAGTGCGAATTGGCATAGACGCGCACGCTGTTGAGGCTGGCCCCCTTGGCGCCGGTCAGCGGATCGAATTCGCTGATCTCCTCGATCTCGTCCCCGAAGAAGCTGATCCGCCAGGCCATGTCCTCATAATGGCTCGGGAATATTTCCAGGCTGTCCCCCCGCACACGGAAATTGCCGCGCGCGAAGGCGGCGTCGTTCCGCTTATATTGCAGGGCAACCAGCTTGCGGATGATCTCCCGCTGGTCGACCGACTGGCCCTTCTTCAGGTCGAAGATCATGGCCGAATAGGTTTCGACCGAGCCGATACCGTAAAGGCAGGAGACAGAGGCGACGATGATCACATCGTCCCGTTCCAGCAAGGCGCGGGTGGCCGAGTGGCGCATCCGGTCAATCGCCTCGTTTACCGAGCTTTCCTTCTCGATATAGGTGTCCGACCGAGGGACATAGGCTTCGGGCTGGTAATAGTCGTAATAGCTGACGAAATATTCGACCGCATTTTCCGGAAAGAAGCTCTTGAACTCGCCATAGAGCTGGGCAGCCAGGATCTTGTTGGGCGCCAGGATCAAGGCTGGGCGCTGCAGTTGCTCGATCACCTTGGCCATGGTGAAGGTCTTGCCGCTGCCGGTCACGCCCAGCAGAACCTGCGTTTTATCCTGATCGCGAATGCCGCTGACAAGCTCTGCAATGGCGGTCGGCTGGTCGCCCGCCGGCTCGTAATCCGAAACCAGCTTGAAGGGGATGCCGCCGTCGGACTTTTCCGGGCGAGCGGGCTTGTGCGGTGTGAAAGTGCCGGAAGTATCGGGCTCTTCCAGCCCCCTGCGGATAACGAGTTCGGCCATGGCGCGATATATGGCCGTTCTGCATGCGTTCCGCAACGGGGCGTTGGCCGTTCTGAGGCTGTCTGCTAACCGCGAATGCGGCAAATCCGGAGGGTGAGGGGGGAATATGAGGCGATTGCTAGCGATTGGCCTGGCGCTGCTTGGTCTCGGGGTGCCATTGCTGGCAGCGGAACCCGTAGAACAACCGCCGGTGGAGAAGGTCAAGAACGCTGATACTGGCGAAGCGCTAAGGCGGCAGGTCTGGGAAGTTGGGCGCCGGGACGTCGCACCCGCCAAAGCAACAATCCGAGCACAATATTATGGTTGGCTTTCGATCGACGAGCGTGGCCCCGAAGCTGGCATCGGGCGGGTCAGCTGCCCGATTGCCGAATCAGGCAGGGTCACGATCGCTCCAGGAAGCTGCCGGGTTTCGTGTGAAGGCGCGGATATTGCCTACAATTCCCATTGCGGCGACGGGGTGAGGTCCCTGGTCGACGTTACTTCCATCGAATGGCCGGACTTTCCCGCAATCGACGATAAGTTGAAGAGGCAGAAAGTTCAACGCTGGGCAATAGCGGAGATAGCGCTCGATCCGGCGACCCGTCCGCATGTCGATCTTTCCCATGGCGATATGGTTGATGTCACAAGCGTCGTGGATGTGAAGGGGCAGGACTTCACACTCAACTATCCAGCAAGAGCGATGCGCGAGAATGCCGGGGGCACACTGACATTGCTTTGCCAGGTGCAGGCGGACCTCTCATCAGTTTGCCGGATGGAGAGTTTCGTCCCACCCGAAAACGCCTATTTGTTCGAGGGGAGTGTCGGGAGTCTGAGCCTCAGGCTGAAGGCCCGGCCGCAATTGCCTGACGGGACAAGTTCAGTCGGCAAGCGCTTCAAGTTTCGAGCTAGTTTTCATATGGACTGATCCGGCTGAAAGAAGTTGGAGCGGCTGGAGGGAAGGAGCGGGATTCCGATCACGAATGGCTGGAAGTGGGCTCCGTCGTCCCGCATGCGTTCCGCAACGGGGCGTTGGCATAAGGGCGGCGGCTTGGTATTCTGATGCCGATGGGTCGCGTCATCTGTTCCGTTGTTCGAAGGGATCGTTTTGATGCGTAAACTGGTTCTGCTGCCGATCGTGGCGGCGCTCGCTCTTTCCGGTTGCGGCAAGAAGGAAGAAGCTGCCGCTGGCGGCGAGGGGGCGGGCAAGGGTGCAAACCCTGCGGAAGCCATCGCCGCGGCGGGTATCGAGATGCCTCAGCCGGGCCTTTACAAGCAGACGGTCAAAATGGTGGAGATGAGCATTCCCGGCATGCCTGCCGCTGCGGCCGCGCAGATGAAGCAATCCATGTCTTCCGGCATGACCATGACCGATTGCCTCACGCCGGAGGAATCGAAGGAAGCGCTCAAGCAACTGACCGAACGGGGCATGAGCAAGGACAGCAATTGCACCTATGACAAATTCGCTGTCTCGGGCGGCAAGATCGACGCAGTGATGAAGTGCGAAGGGGAGGAGAAGGGCACCAGCGGCACTTTCACTCTCAACGGCAGCTTCAGCTCCACGGGTAGCGACATGACCATTGAGGGCGATCAGGCCATTCCCGAAATGCCCGGCGGCAAGATGCATATGAAGATGCACATGGTTTCGGAACGCATCGGGGAATGCAAAGGCTGATGCCCGAGTGGAAGCAGTCCATAACCCTGCTTGTGTTGGAAAATTAATTTAACTATTTGAAAAACATAGATAAAATGTAATTTTCAGCGCTTCCCGGCGAACCCGTTCGGGAGTGTAACATGTGTAACACCCCCCTTGCCGAGGCGGCTTGAGCCACGTCCGCCGTGCAAGGGGGAATGCTACAGTTTCATGACGGCGGCCGATTTCGTTCAGCCTGCAATAAGTCATTTCTGTTACAGTTCCCGGCATGAACTCGTTGAGTCGAAGCCATGCGGGCGCCTTGCCGCGCCGAAGTGCCAATGGGCACCAGCACCCCCGTATGCCGGCGGCGGGCGAATGGCTGAGTGCGATCAGGGCGCGCGCTGCCCTGGTGGCGGAGGCTCAGCCGAGCGGCATTCATGGTCCGCCGCTCAGACATCTGCTGGGCGAGCTGCAATTCCTTACCCGCCCGCTCAAGCGCAAGGTCGCCGGTCCGGTGATCCGCCAGAGTGCCAATCCCCGCGTGGTCATGCTGCTGCCCGGGTTCGCGACTCACCCGATACGGTTACGCAGGCTGGCGCAGCATCTGGAGAAGGCGGGCCACACAGTGAAGAACTGGGGGCTGGGCTTCAACATGGGGCCGACCCCGGAAAACTTCGACCTGGTGACGGAGCGTGTGCTCGATCTCCAGAGCCGCTATGGCGAGCAGGTAGTGCTGGTGGGCTGGAGCCTGGGCGGCATCTTCGCCCGCGAAGTGGCCAAGCGGAATCCTGACGCAATCGCCAAGGTGGTGACGATGGGATCGCCTTTCTCGGGCAATCCCAAGGCCAATAATGTCTGGCGAATCTATCACCTGATAACAGGCCATTCGGTGGAGGCGCCGCCGGTTGTCGCGGATATTTCCGCCAAGCCGCCCGTGCCCACCGTGGCCCTCTGGAGCCCGTGCGACGGGATCGTCTCGCCCCGCAGTTCCTGCGGCCGACCGGGCGAGCGCGACAGGGCGGTTGCCCTGCGCTGCGGCCATATGGGCTTTGCCTATTCGGACGAGGCAATCGAGGCAGTTCTGCGCGAGTTGGAAAACATCTGACCTGACTCGATTTTGACCCCTTGGCAGGCGCAAAGTTCCGTGCAAGTGTTGCACTGCAACATAAGGGGCAGTGAGCATAAAGCCGGAGCCTAATTTCGACGAGATGCGGCAGGCGGACGGGTCAATCCGTCCGGCTTACCGGGACTACGTAACCTGGCTGGATGAACAGGATCCGGCCCTCATGCGGCGCAAGAGTCGCGAGGCCGAACAGTTCTTCCGACGAACCGGGATCACCTTCAATGTCTATGGCGACGATGACGCGGAAGAGCGGCTGATTCCCTTCGACATGGTACCCCGGATCATCACCGGAACGGAATGGCGGCGCCTTTCCCGCGGGATAGAACAGAGGGTGAGGGCGCTGAACGCCTTCATGCACGATCTCTATCACCGGCAGGAAATCCTGCGGTCCGGCCGCATCCCGCTCAGCCTGTTCAAGAGCAATGTCGCGTGGCTGCCGCAGATGGTGGGCTTCACGCCGCCGGGCGGGGTTTACACTCACATTGTCGGCATCGACCTTGTCCGGACCGGGCCTAACGAATTCATGGTGCTGGAAGACAATGCCCGCACCCCCAGCGGCGTTTCCTATATGCTGGAAAACCGCGAGACGATGATGGCGATGTTCCCGGAACTCTTCGCCAAGATCCACGTCCAATCCGTTTCAGATTACCCGCGCCGCCTCGCCAAGAGCCTTGCCGCCTGCGCCCCGGATGCTGCCTCGGACAAGCCGGTGGTGGCGGTGCTGACGCCGGGTATCTATAATTCCGCTTATTATGAGCACGCTTTCCTGGCGGACCAGATGGGCGCAGAACTGGTGGAAGGCAGCGATCTGCGGGTGGTGGATGGCCGGGTGCAGATGCGCACCACGGCGGGCTTCCAGCCGATCGACGTGCTCTATCGCCGGGTGGACGACGATTTCCTCGATCCGCTGACCTTCAACCCGCAATCCATGCTCGGCGTGCCGGGGATCATGGACGTCTATCGCTCGGGCGGGATTACAATCGCCAATGCGCCGGGCACCGGTATTGCGGATGACAAGGCGATCTACAGCTTCATGCCGGAAATCGTGGAGTTCTACACCGGCGAGAAGCCGCTGCTGCCCAATGTGCCGACCTGGCGCTGCGCCGACGCGGATAGTCTGGCCTATGTGCTGGACAACATCGCCGATCTGGTAGTGAAGGAAGTCCACGGCTCGGGCGGCTATGGCATGCTGATCGGCCCGACATCCTCCAGCCGCGAGATTGCCCGCTTCAAAGACAAGCTCAAGGCCCGGCCCGACAATTACATTGCCCAGCCCACGCTGGCGCTTTCCACCGTGCCGATTTTCACCAAGGCCGGGCTCGCGCCGCGCCATGTGGATTTACGGCCCTTCGTGCTCGTATCGCCCAACGGGATCGACATAACGCCGGGCGGGCTCACCCGCGTGGCACTCAAAAAAGGCTCACTGGTGGTCAATTCCTCGCAAGGGGGCGGGACCAAGGACAGCTGGGTTCTGGAAGACTGAGGGGCGCAGCGGGGAATGCTAGGCAGGACGGCCAATTCGATCTTCTGGATGTTCCGTTATCTGGAGCGGGCGGAGAATACCGCACGCCTGTTGGAAGCGGGCTTTCGCATGGCGCTGACGCGCGGCGCCGATGCCGCGAATGAGGAATGGCGGTCTGTCATCGTCACCTTGGGCGAGCAGACCACCTATCAGCAGATTCACAGCGAATATTCCGGTGCCCAGGTCTGCAATTTCGTATTGCGCGACAGGGAGAACCCGCAAAACGTCCTCGGCATGATCGAGGCGGCGCGCGCCAATGCACGCAGCGCTCGCACTTCCATAACGGCGGAAGTGTGGGAAGCCGTGAACGAGGCATGGATGGTGCTGGGCGACCTGCTCGATCGTCCCGTGCGCGAGTCCAGCCTGGGCAGCGTGCTGGCATCCATCCGCCGCGAGGCGACGCTGGTGCGCGGGGCGACTTATGGCTCCATGCTGCGGAACGAAATCTACCATTTCGCACGGGCCGGCACATTTCTGGAACGGGCCGATAATACAGCGCGTATTCTGGACGTGAAATATTACCTGCTACTGCCCTCGCTCGCCTATGTCGGCTCCAGCCTGGACACCGGGCAGTGGGACACGGTGCTGCGCTCGCTTTCGGCGGAGCGGGCCTATCGCTGGCTCAATGCTGGGCGAATGGACCCGCGCGGTATTGCCGAGTTCCTGATTCTCGACCGCCGTTTCCCGCGCAGCCTTGCCTTCTGCTACGATGCCCTGCGGGAAAATCTGAAGGCTCTGGCCGAACTGCATCACAACCGCGGTGAATGTCACACGCTGATGCGCGAGGCGGACCGAAAACTATGCGAGGCGACCATCGATTCCATCTTCGACAAAGGGCTGCACGAATTCCTGACGGCTTTCATCCGCGAGAACCAGGGCATCGCCACCGCCATTTCTGACGACTATCGGTTTATCGCCTGAGCCATGCGCCTATCCATCCGCCACACCACGCATTACCGTTTTGCAGAGCCCGTCGCGCACGGCCTCCAGCGCCTTCGCCTCACGCCCAAAGGGACGCATGGGCAGGAGATACTCTCCTGGTCCATGACCTATGAGGGGGCGCAACTGGAGCTGGAATATGACGACCAGAACTGGAACCACACCACGCTGATCTCGGTGCTGCCGGGCGTGCAGGAAGTGGTGATCCATTGCGAAGGCCTGGTCGAAACGCAGGACAATGCCGGGGTGATCGGCTGGCATGCCGGGCATCTGCCGCTATGGGCCTTCCTCTCCCAAACGGAACTGACGAAGCCCGGCGCGAAGATGCGTTCGCTGGTGGCGCAGGTCCGCCGCGGCGATGGCGATACACTCGCCATGCTGCACGAGCTTTCTTCCGCGATCCACCAAATGGTGCGCTACGAAACCGGTGTGACCCATGTTCATACGACGGCAGAGGAAGCTCTGGCTGAAGGTGTCGGCGTCTGTCAGGACCATTCCCATATCTTCATCGGCGCGGCCCGGGCGCTCGATATTCCTGCCCGCTATGTCTCCGGCTATCTGATGATGGATGACAGGGTGCATCAGGAGGCGACCCATGCCTGGGCGGAGGCTCATGTCGAAGGGTTGGGCTGGGTCGGCTTCGATGTTTCTAACGGCATCAGCCCCGATCCGCGCTATGTTCGTGTTGCGACGGGGCGGGACTATGGGGAGGCTGCGCCGGTAACGGGGATCAGCTTCGGCGCGGCGGAGCAGGAACTGCACGTTGCCTTGGCGGTGGAACAACAGGGCGTGGAACAGTAATTCTCGTTTAGCGGCGGATTGCCAGCGGAGCTTTTGCCCGCAATGGCAGTCGATTGGTATGTATCAGGGGATTCGAAGTGACGTATTGCGTGGGAATGATGCTGGAAAAGGGGCTGGTGCTGATGAGCGACACCCGCACCAATTCGGGCGTCGACAACATCTCCACCTTCCGCAAGATGTTCCATTGGGAAGTCCCCGGCGAGCGTATCATCACCTTGATGACGGCCGGTAATCTTGCGACGACGCAGGCTGTCATCAGCCAGCTTGAGGAGCGTAACAAGGCGCCCGACCAGCGGCAGAACTCCCTGCTCGAGGCTCCCACAATGTTTCAGGTGGCGGTGGAAGTGGGGCGGCTGCTGCGCTCCACCATCCAATCTTCCCAGGCCGGGAATGGCATGGAGAGCGAGGGGCGCTTCACCGCATCCATGATCCTGGCCGGACAGATCAAGGGCATGCAGCCGCGCATGTTCCTGCTCTATCCGGAAGGCAATTTCATCGAAGCGAGTTGGGACACGCCCTTCTTCCAGATCGGCGAAACCAAATATGGGCGGCCGATCCTGTTGCGCGGCTATGAGCGGGACATGGATTTCGAGGATGCGGTGAAACTGCTGATGGTCAGTTTCGATTCGACGCTGAAGGCTAATCTCTCGGTCGGCATGCCGCTCGATCTGCTGGCGGTGGCGCGCGATTCTTTCACGCCTCTGCATGAAAAGCGAATCGAGAAGGATGATCCCTATTTCCTTTCGATTTCGTCAATGTGGGGTGATTCGCTGAAGGAAGCCGTTCACGCACTGCCCGATTACAGCTTCAAAAACTGAACCCATCCCTACATACGAGCGTTCCAATTTCCCGTTTCGGGAGATTCCGTAAGGGCAATTCCGTAATTCAAATCCAGTTCGGACCGATTTCTACACTGGTTCTGACATATTGGTGTGAATTTACGGTATCTAATTGTCTGGAATCGGCGCCAAGTCGGAACGCATGCCAGGGGGCATGCCCACATTCATTGAGGGCATGGGACAGGTTTTTACCATTCACTTTGTCGAACGAGACATCAAGGCACGGGCAGAGGCCGCCCGGCTAGCGCTTGCGCTTGGCTATCACGCAGAGGTCTATGCAAGCCTTGATGAGATCGCGAAACACCCACCCCGGGAGGGGGTTCTGGTCGCGCGTGACGATGAAGTCGACGGCGGCCCGGCAGCGGTGCTGGGCGCACTGGACAGGCTCGGCGTATCGCTGCCGCTGGTGATCGCCTCGGCCGCCAATTCGGTTTCCGATGTGGTTGAAGCGGTCAGCATGGGCGCTTTGGATTACCTCGTCCTGCCGATCACAGAAGAAGAGTTCGCGGCCATGCTGTCGCGTGTGGAGCGCCGCGCGCCGGGCGAAACACTTGCACGGCGGCGCATGATAGAGGCGCGGGAACGGATCTGCGGATTATCGGAACGCGAGCGTGAAGTGCTGGAATTGCTGGTGAACGGCTGTTCCAACAAACTGATTGCCAGAGAGCTCGAAATCAGCCCGCGAACCGTGGAAATCCATCGCGCCAATATGATGGAAAAGCTGGGCGCCAAACATGTGGCGGAAGCTGTGCGGCTCTATCTGGATGCGCGGCTGGACCGCATGCTCCCCCGCGCGGCCTGAGCCGAAGACAGAGACTTAGCGGCAGAAAGGCCTGCTGCCGCCCTCCAGGTGGAAATGGTCTTTATGCGCCTCGTTATATTCGGGGCCGAGTACCGTGCCGAAGCGTTTGCAGGCACTGGTGTGAACGATCCGCAGGAATTCCCGTTCAGCCCGGCTGCCGGAACTCCATCCCTGCTTCACACTGATTCGTCGCCCATCCGCCAGCACGAAGCCGGAAACGTCGATCGCATTGGCGGTGGAATGGGCAGAACGGCGCGCGGTGCCCGCAACATTACGGCAATTGTAGCTGCCAAAAGTTTCAATTCGGGCGAGCGGACTACCCAGGATCGAGCGTGCCGCCCGATCGACGCCGTAGCGAGCCCATCCGGCAAAGCTGTTGGCCACCGGGCAGGCGACTGGCCCGAGATTGCCGATGCCGAGTGTGCGCTGGTCATCCCCATAAAGTGCGGAAAGCTGCACCGTGTTGACTGTCGAGCAGCCAGCGCCGTGGAACTTGTCTGGCAGTGGCGCGAAGCTCGCTTCGGCCGCGCCAAGCTGGCTGAGGCACTGGCGAGTCTCGGCCGTGGGTACGTAAGCGGGCTGGGCAGGGCGCATTGCCTGGCGAGACGAATTACCTTGCGATCCACCAGGGACCATCGAGCAGGCGCCTAAGGCTGTGGCAGCCAGAAACAGGGCGAGGGCGTGTTTCATGGCGCAATTCTGCCGGAATCAGAGTAAAAAATCCATTAACTTCAATCGGCGCGAATTCGGATATCTCCTGGCCTTCCGGCAATTCGCCTTGACTCG
>MKUB01000185.1:66141-69248 GCA_001898545.1 Sphingomonadales bacterium 63-6
CAGCTAAGCCGGCGCGTCCTTTCTTTTCTTCCGGTCCCTGCGCCAAGCCGCCGGGATATTCCCCCGAAAAGCTCGCTACCGAATCGCTCGGCCGCTCGCATCGCGCCAAGATCGGCAAGTCGCGTCTTGCCTATTGCATCGACCTGATGCGCGAAATGCTTGAGCTGCCCGACACGCACCGCATCGGCATCGTGCCCGGTTCTGACACCGGCGCTTTCGAAATGGCCATGTGGACCATGCTGGGCGCGCGCGGGGTTACGGCGCTGGCTTGGGAAAGCTTCGGTGAAGGTTGGGTCACCGATGCCGTCAAGCAGCTCAAGCTCGAAGCCAATGTGATGCGCGCCGATTACGGCCAGCTGCCCGATCTGGACAAGATCGACTGGTCGGATGACGTGATGTTCACCTGGAACGGCACAACTTCCGGCGTGCGCGTTCCCGATGGCGAATGGATCCCTGACGATCGCGAAGGCCTGTCCTTCGCCGACGCGACCAGCGCCGTCTTCGCTTACGACATTCCGTGGGACAAGATCGACGTCGCCACCTTCTCCTGGCAGAAGGTTCTGGGCGGCGAAGGCGGCCATGGTGTGCTGATCCTCGGCCCCCGCGCCGTTCAGCGCCTGGAAGAATATACCCCCAGCTGGCCGCTGCCGAAGGTCTTCCGCCTGATGTCCAAGGGCAAGCTGGCCGAAGGCGTGTTCAAGGGCGAGACCATCAACACCCCGTCCATGCTCGCGGTGGAAGATGCCATCTTCGCGCTGGAATGGGCGAAGGGCCTTGGCGGTCTCAAGGGCCTGCAGGCGCGCAGCGATGCCAATGCCGTGGCGCTCGACAAGATCGTGGCCGAACGCGACTGGCTGAGCCATCTCGCGGTGGACATGGGCACCCGTTCCAAGACTTCGGTCTGCCTCTCCGTCGAAGGCGCCGATGCCGACTTCATCAAGCAGTTCGCTGGGCTGCTGGAGAAGGAAGGCGCGGCTTATGACGTCGCCGGTTATCGCGATGCTCCTCCGGGCCTGCGCATCTGGTGCGGCGCCACTGTCGACACCGCCGATATCGAGGCGCTCGGCCCCTGGCTCGACTGGGCCTATGCCGAAACCAAGGCCGCGCTGGCCGCTGCCTGACAGCTGTGAGCTCCTGCGAAAGCGGGAGCCCACGCACCCTTGCACGACATTCCCATGGGCTCCTGCCTACGCAGGAGCGCGCCAAAGGATAATGCTATGACCAAGCCCAAAGTCCTTATTTCGGACAAGATGGACCCCAACGCCGCTCGCATTTTCGAAGCACGCGGCTGTGAAGTGGACGTTATCACCGGCGAGACGCCGGAACAGCTGATCGCCCGTATTGGCGACTACGATGGCCTTGCCATTCGTTCCTCGACCAAGGTGACGAAGGAAGTCCTCGACGCGGCCAAGAAGCTCAAGGTGATCGGCCGCGCCGGTATCGGCGTAGACAATGTCGATATCCCCTATGCTTCGGCAAAGGGCGTGGTGGTGATGAACACCCCCTTCGGCAACTCGATCACCACTGCCGAACATGCCATTGCGCTGATGTTCGCGCTCGCTCGTCAGCTGCCGGAAGCCGATGCTTCGACGCAGGCCGGCAAGTGGGAAAAGAACCGCTTCATGGGCGTGGAACTGACCGGCAAGACGCTGGGCCTGATCGGCGCCGGCAATATCGGCGGCATCGTGGCCGACCGTGCGCTGGGCCTGCGGATGAAGGTCGTCGCTTATGATCCGTTCCTTTCGGCCGAGCGCGCCGTGGAACTGGGCATCGAGAAGGTGGAATTGGACGATCTGCTCGCCCGTGCGGATTTCATCACGCTGCACACCCCGCTGACGGACCAGACCCGCAACATCCTGTCGAAGGAAAACCTCGCCAAGACCAAGAAGGGCGTGCGTATCGTCAATTGCGCCCGCGGCGGCCTGATTGACGAGGCGGCGATGAAGGAAGGGCTGGATTCCGGCCATATCGCCGGTGCCGCGCTGGACGTGTTCGCGGTCGAACCGGCCAAGGAATCGCCGCTGTTCGGCACGCCTAATTTCGTCTGCACTCCGCACCTTGGCGCTTCCACCAATGAAGCCCAGGTCAATGTGGCGCTGCAGGTGGCGGACCAGCTGAGCGACTTCCTGGTCAATGGCGGCGTGACCAACGCTCTCAATATGCCCTCGCTCTCGGCTGAAGAAGCGCCGAAGCTGAAGCCCTATATGGCGCTGGCAGAAAAGCTCGGCTCGCTGCTGGGCCAGTTGACGCATGGTTCGGTGCCCCGGATTTCGATCCACACCGAAGGCGCTGCCACCGAACTCAACGCCAAGCCCATTGTGGCCGCCGTTCTCGCCGGCTTCCTGCGCGTCCATTCGGACACGGTGAACATGGTCAACGCTCCGTTCCTGGCCAAGGAACGCGGCCTTGAAGTGCGCGAAGTGAAGACCGAGCGTGAAGGCGACTACAACACGCTGGTGCGCGTTTCGGTGAAGACCGATGCAGGCGAGCGCTCGGTCGCTGGCACGCTGTTCAGCAATGCCGAGCCGCGTCTGGTGGAACTGTTCGGCATCAAGGTGGAAGCCGAATTGGCTGGCCACATGCTCTACATCGTCAATGAAGACGCTCCGGGCTTCATCGGCCGGATCGGCACTCTGCTGGGCGAAAACGGCATCAATATCGGCACGTTCAACCTTGGCCGTCTGGCCGCGGGCGGCGAAGCCGTTCTGCTGCTTTCGGTCGATACGCCGGTTTCGGCCGACGTACTCGAAAAGGCACGGGCGCTGCCGGGCGTGAAGCGGGCGATGCCGCTGAACTTCGCGTAAGGCACGCCGTAACCGTCTCTCCATGGGCCCGGCTCCGGATTTTTCCGGGGCCGGGCTTTCCTTTTGCGAGCCCGGATTGAATTGGGGGTTCGACAGGCCAAGCCCGAGGAGTTAGGGGCTCTCCGTCATGAGCGATATCGACCGCGATCTGCTGCCCGAAGGGCTTGAGGACCGGCTGCCGCAGAGCGCGGCCGCCGCCACCCGGATTATGCGTGCCATTCTCGATGTGATGGACGCGCATGGATATGATCGCGTGCGCCCGCCGCTGATCGAGTTCGAGAAGTCGCTTGCCGCGCGTATGGC
>MKUB01000185.1:69289-82599 GCA_001898545.1 Sphingomonadales bacterium 63-6
CAGCCCCGCCGCATGTTCCGTTTCATTGATCCGGTTAGCCTGCGCACGCTGGCCCTGCGCAGCGACATCACGCCGCAGGTTGGCCGCATCGCCGAAACCGGGCTTGCCGCCGCGCCGCGCCCGCTGCGCCTTGCCTATGCGGGGCCCGTGGCGACGATCAAGGCAGACGCGCTCGATCCCAAGCGGGAACGCATGCAGGTGGGCGCGGAATTGATCGGCAGCGATGGCGTGGCCGCCGCGGCCGAAGTGGTCGCCATGGCTATCGAGGCAGCCAAGGCCGCCGGGGCGACCGGCATCTCGGTCGATTTCACGCTGCCTGATCTGGTGGATACGCTGGCTACCACAATCCTGCCGCTTGATCCGCAGGCAATCGATGCTGTGCGCCGGGAACTGGATTCCAAGGATGCGGGCGGTCTGAAGGTTGCTGGCGGCGAAAGCTATCTGCCGCTGCTTTACGCTGCGGGCCCGTTTGAAAGCGCGATCGAGAAGCTTGCACAGATCGATGTGGGCGGAGTTCTGGCAAGTCGCATCGCGGGGCTAAGGGAAATCGCCGCGCGGGTTGGCGGGGCGGCCCGGCTGACGCTGGATCCCACCGAACGCCACGGCTTCGAATATCAGAGCTGGTTCGGCTTTACGATCTATGCCGAGGGTGTGCGCGGCTTGTTGGGGCGGGGTGGTACATACCGCATCAGTGGAGACGCTGAAGGCGGAGAGCCGGCCACAGGCTTTTCGCTCTATCCTGATCCGCTGATCGATGTGGCTGCCAATGGCGCCGCGCGTGAGGCGGTGTTCCTGCCGCTGGGCCACGATCCGGCTGTGGCTTCGCAGCTCCGTTCCGGTGGCTGGCGTACCATCGCCGCCCTTTCGGATGCGGATGACGCTGGCACACTGGGTTGCACTCACAGGCTGGATGGTGCCGAGGTGCGTATCCTCCCCTGAAAGGTGAAAGGGGTGATGCTTCAGCGAAATATCCGCTTCAGCCAGTCATCCACCACCGGCGTGGCGGCATAATCCGGATCGCCAAGGCTGCGGTTGATGGTCATGTGGCCTTTCAACCCTTTGCCGGGGAATGACTTAACGGTCGCATCCGTTCCCGCCTTGCGCAGCGCATCGGCGAGGTCATTGCTCTGGCGGATGCCGTCGGCACGCTGGACATGCAGGATCAGGAAGGCAGGCGCGTTGGGCTTTGCGGCCTGCAGAGTGGGAGATAGCGCCCTTTGCCGGGCGGGATCCTTTCCAAAGGCGGCGCTGAACATATTGCCCAACCACGGGCCGCGTGCCGCATTCATCTGAGCGGGCACGTCATAGGCTGCCCCGTCGATTGGGATAACGCCGGCAATGTCCTTCTCTGAAAGACCGGCGGCTCGCAAATAATGCGGGTCAGTACCGACGAGCGCCACCAGATGGGCCCCGGCAGAATGGCCCATCAGCACAAGGCGGCTCCTGTCGATGCCAAGGGTTGAAGCCCGGTCGAGCAGTGCCTTTACCGCGCTTGCGACGTCCTTCGCTTGCTGTTCAACCGTCGCATCGGGTACGAGGCGGTAATTGATGGTCGCGAAATTATAGCCAAGCCCAGTGTAATGCGGGGCCTTGGACTGACCTGTGGCATTGTCCTTGCTGCCCCGGGACCATCCGCCGCCATGGACGAACACCACCAGCGGGGCGGGGCCGCGCGTATTTTTCGCTGCGTGGAAATCCAGCGTCTGGAGTTTGTCCTTACCATAGCTGAGGGTCTGCTTCTCCACCGTCTGCGCTGGCGCGGCGCGAGCGGCGATTTGTCTGTTGTCGCGCGATGCAGCCCAGGCCGCATCGGCAAAGGTCAGCGTAAGGCTGGAGGCGAAGAGGAGGCTGGAGGCCAGCGCGATGAACTGCATATGTCTCGTCCTTTCCTGCCCCTTTGCTCACGCTAATCGCACCAAGCTGGCATTCCAGCCGCGAATTGTCGCGAATTGTCATGCTCGGTCATGTGACATGGCCTTGACTCGGAGAGCCGGAAGCCATTAACGCGCCCCCGCACTGAGGGAGCGTGAACCGCTTCCTCCCCGGTTTTCATCCCGTCGCCGAGTCCTGTCGAAGGGCGTAGAGGATCCACCTGGCAGGGTGGTGAGGTATAAGCATGGCTAACGTTACCGTAATCGGTGCCCAGTGGGGCGATGAAGGCAAGGGCAAGATCGTTGACTGGCTCGCCAGTCGCGCAGACGCCGTTGTGCGTTTCCAGGGCGGCCATAATGCCGGCCACACGCTGGTTGTGGGTGAAAAGGTCTACAAGCTCAGCCTGCTGCCTTCCGGCATCGTCACCGGCACCCTTTCCATTATCGGCAATGGCGTGGTGCTCGATCCCTGGGCCCTCAAGGCCGAGATCGAGAAGCTCGAAGGGCAGGGCGTCGTCATCAATGCGGATAATTTCGCCATTGCCGATAATTGCCCGCTGATCCTGCCTCTGCACCGCGACCTTGACGGTCTGCGGGAAACGGCGGCCGGTTCCGGCAAGATCGGCACTACCGGTCGTGGCATTGGCCCGGCCTATGAAGACAAGGTCGGCCGCCGCGCGATCCGCGTGTGCGATCTGGACCATCTCGATTCGCTCGATTCCCAGCTCGATCGGCTCTGCGCCCACCACGATGCGCTGCGCGCGGGCTTCGGCCAGCCGCCGGTCGATCGGCAGGCTCTGCTGGACGAGCTGCGGGAAATCGCTCCCTTCGTGCTGCAATTCGCGCAGCCGGTGTGGAAGCGCCTCAATACCGTGCGCAAGGCCGGTGCGCGCATCCTGTTCGAAGGGGCGCAGGGCGTCCTGCTCGACGTCGATCACGGCACTTATCCCTTCGTCACCAGCTCCAACACGGTCAGCGGCACGGCGGCCTCGGGTTCGGGCCTTGGTCCCAGCTCGACCGGCTTCGTGCTGGGCATTGTGAAGGCCTATACTACTCGCGTCGGTTCCGGTCCGTTCCCCACCGAACTGGAGGATGAGACGGGCCAGCGTCTGGGCGAGCGCGGCCATGAATTCGGCACCGTTACCGGTCGCAAGCGCCGCTGTGGCTGGTTCGACGCCGTGCTGGTGCGCCAGAGCTGCGCGATTTCCGGCGTTACCGGCATCGCGCTGACCAAGCTTGATGTGCTGGACGGCTTCGAGACAGTGAAGATCTGCACCGGCTATCGCCTGCGCGGCAAGGTGCTGGATTATTTTCCCAGCCACGCCGCCGATCAGGCCGAGGTCGAGCCGATCTACGAGGAAATGGAAGGCTGGAGCGGCACCACCGCCGGTGCCCGCTCCTGGGCCGATTTGCCCGCACAGGCGATCAAATATATCCAGCGCGTGCAGGAATTGATCGAAACGCCCGTGGCGCTGGTTTCTACCAGCCCCGAGCGTGAGGATACGATCCTCGTGCGCGATCCGTTTCTGGACTGATCCAGACCTGCACTGATATTACACTGGGCGATATGTCGATGCGTATCGCCCGGTGTGCCCTTGCGGTGTTCGCGCTTGCTTCCTGCGCGGTCAGGTCGGAGGTGAGTCTGCCGCCAGTTGAACTGGTGCAGGTGGACAAATCCGCCCGGACGCTCACCTTGTTTGCCGATGGCCGGGCGGTGAAGACGTATTCCGGCATCCAACTGGGCGGCGCGCCGCAGGGCCACAAACAATTCGAGGGGGACGAGCGCACGCCCGAGGGGCTCTATTCCATCGATGCGCGCAATCCGCAGAGCGCCTATCATCTCTCATTGCGCATATCCTACCCCAATGCGCGGGATGGGGCCTATGCGGCCATGCACGGGCGTTCCCCAGGCGGCGACATATTCATCCATGGCCAGCCCAATGCATTGCCGTTGGGGCGCATGCCCGGCGACTGGACCGATGGCTGCATTGCCCTCTCCAATGCCGAAATGGATGAATTGTGGCAGGCCATTCCAGATGGGACCCCCGTAGAGATAATTCCCTAGCTGAATGTCCTTGACCTGATCTTCATTTGTTCTCACTATGTTCATAGTGGATGAAGATCGGATGGATCAAGGGGCACAACGCATGGCTCAGGCGCAATTCGCCTATGAAGAGGCTTTCGAACCGGCAAACGATGCGGATCGAGTGAGGCTCACAATATCGGTTTTTGCTGACCGGGCGCATGTGCGGGAAGAGATTCGGGAAGATACGCTCGCGGCGGGCATGCGTATTGGCCAGTGCGGCGATCTTGCCAGCCTGCTGGAGCGGGATGCGACCCCGCTGGGGGAAGTGGTGCTGGTAGATTGTCCGCACGTCGATGCGGCCACACTGGCTGCGCTTTCACGATTGGACATGAGAGCCGCGCGTTCGGCGACCAAACTGGTGGTGGCGACCGGGATGGAGGCGTTGGACGATGTCTTTGCCTGTCTCGACCAGTCGGGTGCGCAGATTCTCGTGGCGCCGGGCAGGGCAGAACGTGTGGTGGCACTGGGCCGTGTCTTGAGTCAGGCGGCGCAGCGGAGCTTGCGGGAGTTGTCGGAAGAGGATCGCATCCGGCTGATTCGCCTGTCCGAACAGGTGGAAGCGCTGGCGCAGAAGCTGGATGGCTTCGGTATTGGCGGCGCTTCATCCGGCTATAAGACTGGCGATGTTTCAGAAGGGGGCACTTTGCGGGTTGAGGCCGCACCGTCCTCATGGCGCGGCGACGGCAGCGGCGATGATGGTGAGCGGATGCGGCGGGCAGTGCGCCCTGCGCTTCCCGATCCACGCCTGATCCGCCAGATTATCCGCCAGCGGCAATTGCGGGCGCGGTTCTTCGATGCGGATCTGTTCGCCGATCCGGCCTGGGATATATTGCTGGACCTTGCGGCCGCCCGTGCAGAACACAAGCGGGTTTCCGTCACCTCCCTTTGCATTGCCTCGGGTGTTCCGCCCACCACGGCACTGCGCTGGATCAGCCAGATGACGGAGGCCGGGTTGCTTGTGCGGATCGAGGATGAGACGGACAGGCGGCGTGCCTTCATTGCCCTGTCCGATAGGGCGACCGAGGGAGTGGCCCGCTATTTCGCCGAACTGGGTATGGCTGCTGCCCATCTTTCCTGAAGATCGGATGCGGTAATTGCCAGGCGATAATCCGGGCAGCCGTGCTCAGACGTAGTTGGAAATCCAGGCGACAGCATTGGCGGCAGGCAGGAACAACAGCTGTGCGAGCACGGTTCCGGCGAGGCGGCTGGCCGAGATCCACACGATCACTCGCCGGAAACCCGCTTCGCTGACCCGGCCTTCGGCTGCATCGTCGGTGATGACCGAAAGATGCGGATCGATGAAGGCAAACAGCAGGATAGTGGCAAAGCCGTTGATCACTGCGGAAAGCTGGGATGCCGTGACGCGATATTCCGGATTGAGATAGCCCGCATAGATCGATGCGAAGACGCCGACGGCAAGGATAGCCTGGGCGAGGCAATTGGCGATCACGATACCCCAGCCTAGCTCTGTGGGCTTGGAGAACGGGCGCAGGCTCGCAGTCTGTGGAGGTGCCAGCGATTGCCACATTATACGCATACCCGAGGGTGAGGCACTGCGAAGAAGCAGGCGCCCCACCGAGCGCGAGCGCTGCAATTGCCCGATGGCGTGGGAAAACATCCGCTGGGCAGTCGGCACCAGCAGGATACCCAGGAACACGGCGATGCTGGCCGAGCCGAGCATCAAATGGAAATCCCCCTGCAGCCGGGCATTGCCGCCATGAGCGATGGCATTCTCGATCCGTTTGGCTACCAGCGGCCCGAGCAGACCGTTGGACAGGCGCGAGACGAGGATGAGGATATTGAACAGCGCAAAGCTCATGGCGATGCGCCGTGTGCGCACGCCAGCGATCCGGGCGGCATAGGCAAGGGCGCCTATCAGGTTGATAACCCCGGTCAGCACGCAAATCGTAATCAGCTGGACGTCCATGCCCATTCCCCTCGCCCGCCCGCGGGCCGGTTTCGCTTAGAAGATCGGCCAGGCCTTGACGATGCTGAATATGCTGGTGGCGATCAACACGATCGACACTGCACCCAGCAGCACTCTGGGCCGCATTCTCTTGGCAAGAATGGCACCAAAAGGAGCCGCCGCGACGCCGCCAATGATCAGGCCAATGACGGCGTGGGTGAAGGCCGAGAGGCCCAGCGTAGCGAGGAAGGTAATGGAAACGGAGAGGGTGAGCAGGAACTCTGCCGAGTTGACGGTGCCCACTGTTTTGCGCGGATCGCTGCCCTGAACCAGCAGGTTGGAAGTCACCACCGGCCCCCAGCCGCCTCCGCCTGCCGCATCGAGGAAGCCCCCGGCAAGGGCGAGCGGTGCCGTCGCCTTGGGGTCTTCCAGATGGGGCTTCGGATTATGCCGGACAGCCTTGTAGAGCAGGTAGAAGCCGATCAGCGTGAGATAGGCCATGACAAAGGGCTTGGCCGCACTGGCATCAATGCTGGAGAGCAGGTAGGCACCCGCCACTCCCCCGAGTACCCCGGTGGGCACCAGCCGCCAGAACAGCCTCCAATCGACGTTGCGATGGAAGATATGGCTGGCGCCCGATGCCCCGGTGGTAAAAACCTCCACCAGATGGACACTAGCTGATGCCGTGGCGGGCGGGACGCCCAGCACGGCCACCAGCATGGTCTGGGTCAATACGCCAAAGGCCATGCCCAGCGCCCCGTCCACGATTTGCGCGACGAACCCAACCGCAATGAAGGGCAGGATGTCGACAAAGCCGATGGAGGAAATATCGAACATGAGGTTGTCCTCTCTGTTTCAGGCCAGCGCGATCAGAACTCGACCCTGATCGTGCCGCCCCAGGTACGCGGATCGCCGAGATTGCCGGCAATCAGGCCGGTGTTGCTCGGCCCGAAATTGAGCTGCTCGAAATAATTCACGTCGAACGCGTTGCGCACCCAGCCATAGATGTTGAGGCCACTGTCGGTACGGAAGCCCAGACGGAAATTCGTAAGCGCATAGCCGTCGATCCAGGTGTAGATCGAGGGCGAGGGGTTGGAGGAAAATTCCGACCGGTAGTTCCCATCTACGCCCAGATAGACTTGCCCATCCTTGCCCAGCAGTTTTGCGGGCAGGTTGGCTTCTGCGCCATAAGAGAAGGCCCATTTGGAAACGCCGGGCAGCACCTGTCCGGAAACGTCGCAATTGGGCTGGCTGTTGCCGCCCGGAATGCCTGGAGTGGTGTTGTAGGGCGCGCCTCCGCTGCCCGCGCCAGCCAGTTCAGGCGGGCAAGGTGCGTCGGTGAATTTCACATAAGTCGCATCGGTATATGCGCCGTTGAAATAGGCGTTGAAGCGGGGGCTGGGCCGGACGTTGAAATCCAGTTCTACGCCTTGGGTGCGGACCTTCTCTGCGTTGGCGAGATAGCCGCGCAGCACGCCGAACTGGCCATTGCTTACGTTAGCCTGGAAATCGTCGATGGAAGTACGGAATGCCGCAAGGTTCAGCGTGACCTTGCGATCCCAGAACTGCGACTTGATGCCGGCCTCCCAGTGGTTCACCGATTCCGGCTTGATCGTGTAAGCCGCCTCAATGGGGCTGTTATTTGCATCGACCGGCACACCGTTCTGGTTGATGCCGCCGGTTTTGAACGTCTTGGCATAGGTGGCATAGGCCAGAACGTCATCGGCCAGTTCATAGCTCAACGTCAGGTCGTAGCTGAAGTTCCAGTCGCTGAAGCTCGGTTCATAGAACAGCGGGGCATAGATGCTACGCTGTGCTTTCTGCTTCGTGGTGCCGCCAGTCGCGGGCAGCAGGAGGCCCTGGCCGTCATACACCTCGCGCTCGTAATGGCCTTCCTTCTTGTCGTAATTCAGCCGCAGACCGGGTTGGATAGTCAGGCGATCCGTGACCTTCCAGTCAAGCTGGCCATACAGGGCAAGGCTGGTGGCCTTGAGCCACTGGGTGTTGTAGGCGGTTAGCCCCTCCAGAACGCTGGGATCGCTGGCCAGCGCATCATACTGACCACCCTTGAGGTTCCAGTAGCTGGCGTCGGAGCCCTGCTGTTCCGTCCCCTGCGTGTCGATCCGCTGATGGAACGCGAAAGCACCCAGCACCAGGTTCACATTGTCGCTGGAATGGTTGAAGCGGAATTCCTGCGAATATTGATCCTGCTGCGAAGGATTCTGCGATTTGCTGACGATGGAAAGGCCGGTGTAATCGCGGTCATTCTCAGGCTTCCAGTCCCAGAAGCGCCAGCCGGTGATCGAGGTGAAGCTGTTCTTGTCGTCAATGTCCCAAACGAGGCGCAGCGAGGCGCCACCGGTCTTGTTGCCGGCATTGAGACTGGCATCGAGATCGGTCAGCCGGTCAAACGGATTGGTGCTGGCAGGCGTGTAGCCAAGCGCGGCCGCCAGTGCGGGATATTGCCGGTTGGTGGCGCGTTGGGTGGGGCCATAACCGACATAGACGGTGCCGCAGCATTCCGGGTCCTGCGAGCTGAAATCGCCAGACAAGGTAATGTCGAGCGAGTCATTGGGGCGGAACAGGATTTGTGCGCGGCCACCCAGATTGTCTTGTCCGTTCACCCAATTGCCGCTGGTAACATTGTAGAGCGTGCCACGGCGGCTGGTGGAAGAGATTGCGACACGCGCCGCGATCTTGTCGGAAAGCGGCCCGGAAACTGCGACCTTCGCCTGCTTAAGGTTGAGGTCGCCCACCGTCACTTCGGCACTGCCTTCGAAATCGAAAGTCGGCTGATTGGTGCGGATGTTGATCGCGCCGGCAGTGGTGTTCTTGCCGTAAAGCGTGCCTTGGGGGCCGCGCAGCACTTCCACCTGTGAAACGTCCAGAAAGTCGAACACGGCCGAAGCCGGGCGCGAGTAATAGACGTCATCCACATAGATGCCGACGCCCTGCTCGAACCCGTCGTTGGTAAGGCCGAAAGGCACACCGATGCCGCGGATATTGACCGAGGTATTGCGCGGATTGGAGGAATAGACCTGCAGCGTAGGCGCAAGTTGCTGGAGCTTCTGGATATTGAAGGCGCCCGTTTCGTTGATCGTGCGGCCATCCAGCGTGGCGATGGCGATCGGCACGTCTTGCACCGCTTCCTCGCGGCGGCGGGCGGTGATGATGATCACGTTTTCGGGATAGCCACCATCGTTCTCAACGCTGTCCGCTGCGGTAGAGACGGATGCGGGGAGGCTGGAGGTTTCCGCATGGGCGGGAAGGGCGAAAAGCGCGCCTGCGGCTGAGCCTGCAAGCAGGGCGGCGCGTGAAACTGCGCGAGAGATCATGTGTTTCCTCCTGTTGGATACACGTTGCCTCCGGCGGTCCGGTTGGCCGTGCCATTCTGTTTGTCTGTTTCGGGCATGGATTGGATGCGCCGCCCAGGCACGCCTTGCAGGCGGGCTTGAGGGGGCTGTCGAACTGCTGGGCCTAACTGCCTACGAGGCGGCGCTTTTCGGTCACGTCGATCTGGACGACGCGGCCTTCATGAACAGTGATCGAGACACTGCCGAAGCGCAGGCCGGTTAGTGCTTCGCGAACGCTGGCGAGGCCTTCTTCCAGCAAGCGCTGTGCGTCGGACACAGGCCGGGCGCTGGGCTGGGTGCTGGTGCTGGACGTCATGTCAGGGCTCCGTTGAAATGGGATGATGAAGGTGCGTTACGACCGTCATCCCGGGATACCCAATAATGTCTATCTAACTAGTAGGGATAAGCAAGGGAGATTATTGCGCCTTATCCTGCCCGGCGCACTTCATGGCCCGGTTCGACGCCATAAGGATTGTTGTGGAGGGCATCCCCAAGGGTGCGGCTGTCAAGAACCTGACGGCTGGCATCATAGGCGCGGCCGAACTCGCGGCGGATCTCGCAGGTCGCTTCGCTGACGCAATCCTCGCAGCGGCGATAGGCGTTGCGGGAAAGGCAGGGCAGAGGCGCCAGAGGCCCTTCGAACAGGCGCAGGACCTCGCCAAAACTGATGGTATCTGCCGGGCGAAGCATCACATATCCGCCACTTTTGCCCCGGCGACTGTCCAATATGCCGGCCTTCTTCAGGTCCAGCAGGATCTGTTCGAGGAACTTGTGGGGAATGGAATGGGTCCGGGCGATCTCCGCGCTGGTAAGGGCCTCCCCTTCCGGCTGCGAGGCTATCGCGAGCAATGCGCGGAAGGCATATTTGGCTTTATTGGAGATCATCGAAACTGCCTTTGCGCTTTCCCTAGCGATTTAGTCGGCATTTAGGCCGCAATATGAATTCTATCAACCCCTCACCCTTCTATCAGCCAGCCGAGCACCGGAATCGCGGTCAGCAGGCACACCGCTAGCAACGGCGCGCCGAATCGCGGGAAGTCCCGGAAGCGATAACCGGCCGCGCCCATCACCACCGTGTTGTTGTGATGGCCGAAGGGGGTAAGGAAATCGAGCGAGGCGCCGATCGCCACCGCCATCAGAAGCGGTTCAACCGGAACGCCGGTGCGTGTGGCCAGCCCTGCGGCAATCGGGCTGAGGATGATCGCGGTAGAGACATTATCGATGAAGGGGGTGATGATCACCGCCAGCAACAGTATGATGGTAGCCACCATCAAGGGCGAGAAGGCGGGCAGATATTCCGCGATCTGGTTGGCGATCACGCGCGCTGCGCCTGTATCTTCCACGGCGAGGCCAAGGGGGATCATGCAGGCCAGCAGGATTACGCTGGACCAGTTGATGTCCTGGAATGCCGCACGCAGGTTCAAATTGCCGATCAGTGCCAAGGCCAGCACCACTGCACCGAAGGCGATTTCGGCGGGGACGAGGTTGAACGCGGTGGCCAGCACGCCGCAGGCGAAAATTCCTACCCCCACGGCTGCGCCGCGCCGAGAGGATGCCGGGCGGCGGCTCGAAAGCGGCAGCAGCGCACAATCGGCTACTGCTTCGCGGATAGCCTCCCGCTCGCCGCTCAGCACCAGCACATCGCCCATGCCGACCATCAGATCCTCGAAACGGCCTTCCACACGGTGCCTGCGGCTGGCGAGGCTGGTGATGCGAACGCCGTGTTCGGCAAGGGCAATGATGTCGCCAACGCGTGAGCCAACCACCAGGCTTTCGGGCATGACCACCGCTTCGATCCGTTCGGAGGAGCCATTACCCTCACGCTCATCTGCAAGCTGCAGCAGCTCTTCCTCGCGCAATTGATCGAGTTGGGCGATGCTGCCTTCTACCAGCACCATGTCTCCGGCTGTAAGGACGATGTCGTTGCGGCGGGCGAAGACATGGGCTCCGTTGCGGAAGGTTCCG
Source organism: Sphingomonadales bacterium 63-6 (assembly GCA_001898545.1). Lineage (GTDB taxonomy): Bacteria > Pseudomonadota > Alphaproteobacteria > Sphingomonadales > Sphingomonadaceae > Andeanibacterium. Next base: position 80,471 of record MKUB01000185.1, read on the forward strand.
TGAATGGCGATTTCGTGGCGGGCTTCCGCATCGGGGAGCGTCATGCCGACGAGCGCTGAGCCTTGAGGTATCTCGAACTCGCCCAGAAAGTCCGAGGGGCCGGAAACAAACGGCGCTGCGGCAGGCTCCATGTTCCGGAAATAGCGCGGCGCGGCGATCAATATCCAGGCGAGGCCCGCCAGCGCCACCGGGCCGCCCAGCAGTGCCAGCTCGAAATAACCCATTCCTCGGCCGGTTTCCTGCACGACCCATTGGTTGACGATGAGGTTGGCGGGTGTGCCGGTGAGCGAGCAGGTACCGGTAAGCAGGGTCGCAAAGGAAAGCGGCATCAGCATCCGGCCGGGCGCGATATTGAGGCGGGCGCAGACCGAGAGAGTCACCGGGAACATCAGGGCCAGCGCCCCGATATTGTTCATGAAGATGGAAACGAACGCGCCCACTCCGCATAATATTGCCAGCACGACCGTGGGGTTTTGGGTGCGGACGAGAATGCGCCGCGCGAAATTGTCGACCGCCCTGCTGGAAGAGAGTGCGGATACGATCAGCAGCACCTCTACCACGGTGACGACTGCCGGTGTGGCAAATCCGGTGAACACTTCTCGGGCCGGGACGAGGCCGAATAGGAAACCGGCTGCGAGCCCGCCCATGGCGACGAGCTCCACCCGCACTCTTTCAGAGGCATAGGCAGCCAGCATTATCAGCAGGATGCCAACGATCACGAACTGATCGAAATTCATGCCGTTCCCCGAGGCTGCGCGGCACCCTGTCTAGCGGCGGATTGGCCTTGCGTCATTCCCCCTGGATGCACTGGGGTGATAGTTTTCGTTTTGCCGCAAGCAGCTTTCACTCTGGCCCTGGTGGCCTTGTGGATTATTGACCTATAATCCCTATCAATTAAGTAGAGATATAGGGCGGAGTGGTTCCGTCACTCGATTCACACGGCCGATACCTGGGCGACAACGCCAAGTGTCGTGTTCCCTCCAGAACAGGAGCGTATCATGACCTTTACCGCACAACCGTTCCGTCAGGCCCCGCTGATCCTGACTGTGCCCGGGCTGGGCAATAGCGGGCCGACGCATTGGCAAAGCATATGGGAACGCGAACGCAGCGATTGCCGCCGCGTGGAACTCGGCATGTGGGACCGGCCGCATCGCAATACCTGGGTCAACAAACTCAATAATGCGATTGCCGAAGCGGATCGCCCGGTAGTCCTGGTTGCGCACAGTCTTGGTTGCCATGCGGTGGCTTGGTGGAACGCCCTTGAACAGCCGGGCGGTAACAGCAAGGTGGTTGGCGCCCTGTTGGTCGCGCCGCCGGTGGTCGAGGGCAGTGCGCTCGACAGCCGCCTGACGCATTTTGCTCCGCTGGTGCGGGAGAGGTTGCCTTTCCCTTCCATCCTCGCGGCCAGTCAGGACGATCCCTATGCCTCCTTCGGCCATGCCCGAAAAATGGCGCGGGCCTGGGGTAGCAGGCTCGTCGATGCAGGTTGGGTGGGGCATATCAATGCCAGTTCCGGCATAGCCAACTGGCCCTTTGGTCTCCATCTGCTCAACCGGCTGTTGTGGTTCATCGCCGATCCCTATCCGATGGCGCTCTATTCGCAGGAGCCTCCGCGCCCGCGCACCAGTCAGGATATTTCGCTGGGCCCGGACCCTATCTGAGGCAGTTCGAAAAACCGGTGCCGGCTATTGCATCAGGCGATAGCCGACACCGGGTTCGTTGCGGATGAGGGAAGCGGGGGCGCCGTCGGGCTCCAGCTTGCGGCGGACACCGCGAGCGGCCACGCGCAAATATTCGACATCGTGCTCATGCCCCGGCCCCCATACATTGCGCAGCAGCTGGGCATGGGTGATGACACGCCCGGGATGCTTGGCGAGTTCCGCCAGGAAGCCGAACTCCTTGGGCGTCAGATGTACTTCCTCGCCCCCCTTGCGGACGAGGCGGGAGGTGAGGTCGATCGCGATGTCCCCCACTTCCACCAATTGGCTTTCCGCCTCGGCGGCAAGGCGGTGGCGCAGGGCAGTGCGGACGCGCGCCAGCACTTCTTCCGTATCGAAGGGCTTGGTCACGTAATCATCGGCGCCGAGATCGAGCGCGGCCACTTTCTGTTCGGTGGCGTCGCGGGCGGA
>MKUB01000185.1:82666-92383 GCA_001898545.1 Sphingomonadales bacterium 63-6
CCCCATTGCGTCGGAAAAGCCCTTCACGATTGCCAGCCCGAGCCCGCTTCCACCCTTGCGGTCAGACCCTTCGATACGCGCGAAGGTTTCGAAGATCCGCTTCTCTTCTCCCTCTGGCAGGCCGGGCCCCTCATCGAGCACCGACAACACCAGATTGCCGGGATTGCGACGGGCGCGGATCGTGATGGGAGCAGTGGATGCGCCATATTTCACTGCGTTTTCAATCAGATTGATCAGGCAGTGATGGAACAATTGCGGATCGACCAGAACGAAAGGCAGGTCGGGCGGGATCTGCAGGTCGACCTGCCGGCCATGCAAGGCGCGGCGCATGTCGTGAACCGCAGTGGCGGCGGCGTCAGTCAGATCGACCGGTTCAATCGACTGTTCCAGCGAGCCTGATTCGATCCTCACCATGTCCAGCAGATTGGCCACGAAGCGATTCAACCGCTCCGCCTCGGCCTGTGTCTCGGCCAGTTGCCGCCCCTGTTCCGCATCGGCGGCCCGGATTTCACCTAGGAGGCCGAGAATGGTGGTCAGCGGCGTGCGCAGATCGTGGCTGACGGAAGAAAGCAGGACGGCGCGCAGCCGGTCCCGCTCTTTCAGCTTGCTCACATTGGCCATCTCGCTCTCCAGCGCCACACGCTCGAAGGCGAGGGCGGCCTGATCGAGATAGCTGAGCAGCATCGGCAATTGGTCCGAACGGATCGGGCTCAGCGCATCCGGGCTGGCGATGCCGAACACGCCCAGAACCCGCCCGCCCGCAGCGAGCGGGTGATACTGCCAGTCCGACGCGGTGAGCGTTTCGGAGCCTCTTCCGGCAGGCAGATTATGGTCGAAGCTCCAGCGTGATGCAGCCTGTTCGATGGTTTCCAGCCCGGAGACGGTCGGAATGGCAGCGCGCAGTTGCAATTGGCCAGCCTCGGGCAGCAGCAGCATTGTATGCACGCCAAAGATGCGGCCGATCTCCTCGCAGAGCAATTCGCCCAGATCGCCCTCATTCGTCACGCGGGTCAGTTCCCGCGCGAAGCCGGCCAGCGAGCTGTTTTGCGCGGCGCTGCGCTGGGCCAGCAAGGCCTGGTCGCGCACGCGGGCGGCGAGCTGGCTGCTGACTATCGCCACGCCGAGCAGCACCAGCACGGTCAGGATGTTCTGCGGGTCCTGAATGGTAAAAGTGTGAGTCGGCGGGATGAAGAAGAAATTATAGGCCAGCGAGGCGACAAGGCTGGTGACGATCCCCACGCGCAGGCCATAGCGCGAGGCGGCGATCATCACCGGCAGCAGGAACAGCAGCCCGGCATTGGCGATATTGCCCGCCTCGGACAGAATTACGCCAAAGATAGCCACCAATGCGACGAGGCCCAGCGCCAAGGCATAATGGCGTGGCTTGCCCCACCTGCCCACGGCTGGAGGCTCTATGCCGCCGCGTTTTGTACTATCGGACTGGATGGGCAGAACATGCACTGCGATGCCCGGCGTTTCGCGCACCAAGCGGTCCACCACCGAGCCGTGGCGCATCTCGAACCAGCGTGAACGGGTGGATTTGCCGACGATCAGCTGCGTTGCTCGCGCCTCGGCGGAAAAGCGGGTCAGCCCTTCCACGATGGATTCGGCGGGCACTGTGGCCACTTGCGCGCCAAGCTGGCTGGCCAGATGCAGCGTAGCAGCCAGCCGGGCATTGTCAGTATCGCTGAACCTGCCGGTATGCGGGGTTTCGATATGAACCGCCGTCCAGGGCCCGCGCAAAGCGTCGGCCAGGCGCTTGCCTGCGCGCACCAGTTCATCGGCGCCGGGCATTTCGCTGACGGCAACCACGATGCGCTCGCCCGCGGCCCAATTACCCGCCAGTGCGTTGGCTCGCAGATATTCCACCATCTCCGCATCCACCGCCTGCGCGGCGCGGCGCAACGCCAGTTCCCGCAGGGCAGTAAGATTGGATTTGGAGAAGAAATTGCCCAGCGCCCGGCTGGCTTCCTCGGGCACATAGACCTTGCCCTGCCGCAATCGCTCGATCAGCTCGTCGGGCGGGATGTCCACAACTTCGATGTCGGCATTCTCGATCACGCGGTCCGGCAGCGTCTCTCGCACGCGAACCTTGGTAAAGGAGGCGACGACATCGTTCAGGCTTTCGAGGTGCTGGACGTTGACTGTGGAATAGACATCTATCCCGGCCGCCAGCAGCTCTTCCACATCCTGATAGCGCTTGTCATGCCGGCAGCCAGGCGCATTGGTGTGGGCAAGTTCGTCCACCAGTACCAGTTCCGGGCGGCGGACCAGAATGGCGTCGATGTCCATTTCTGGCAGGGTGCGGCCCTGATATTCGACCATGCGGCGCGGGATTATCTCCAGCCCATGGATCAGTGCCTCGGTCTCGGCGCGGCCATGGGTTTCCACTACGCCCACCACCACATCGTCGCCAGACCGGCGGCGGGCAATCGCGTCGGTCAGCATCTCGTAGGTCTTGCCTACGCCCGGAGCCGCGCCAAGGAACACTTTGAGGCGGCCACGACCCTCCTGCGCGGCCTTGCGGAGGAGGGCGTCAGGGTCCGGCCGCTGATCCTGTTCTGTAATCACGTGGGATTTTTAGCAGCTTCGCGGGTCAATGTATCCAGTGCGAGATTGAGTTGCAGGACATTTACCCGCTCTTCTCCCAGGAAGCCCAGCAAGCGATGTTCCGTCTGCTGTTCTACAAGGCGGCGTATCCTGTCTGCGGGCACGCCGCGGGCCCCTGCTACACGCTCCACCTGGAACATGGCCGCCTCAGGCGTGATATGGGGATCGAGCCCTGAGGCTGAGGTGGTGACCAGGTCGGCAGGCGGGACGGCATCCGGCCTGCGCAGCTTGGCAATGTCAGCCTGCACCCGGTCGTGCAAAGCCTGGCTTGCCGGGCCGAGATTGGAGCCATAGCTGTTATCCGCCTCGTAACCGGCGCCTGCGGCGGAGGGGCGCGGGTGGAAATAGCCAGCTCCGGCGAAGCCCTGAGCGATGAGGCGGGAGCCGATCACCTTGCCGTCCTGCCGGATGAGGCTGCCATTCGCCTGATCGGGGAGCAGCAATTGCGCGGTGCCGGTGATCGCGGCGGGATAGGCCAGCCCCAGCAGCACAGCGAACATCAGCGTGAAGACAAGGGCCGGGCGAAGGGCGGATTTCAGATCGTTGAGCATTTCCTGTTCCTTTCCTCAGGCCATTCCGATGCCGGAGACCGCAAGGTCGATCAGCTTGATCCCGATGAAGGGCGCCACCAGCCCCCCAAAGCCGTAGATGGCCAGGTTGCGGGCGAGCAGCGGCCCGGCGCCGATCGCACGATAGCGAACGCCCTTGAGGGCTAGCGGCACCAGTGCGGGGATGATGAGGGCGTTGAAGATGATGGCCGAGAGAATGGCGCTGCCCGGGCTGGAAAGGCCCATCACGTTGAGCACCCCAAGCCCCGGATAGAGCACCACGAAGATCGCCGGGATGATCGCGAAATATTTCGCCACGTCGTTTGCCACGGAAAAGCTCGTCAGCGCCCCTCGTGTCATCAGCAATTGTTTGCCGAGGCCGACAATCTCGATGAGCTTGGTCGGATCGCTGTCGAGATCGACCATATTGCCTGCCTCGCGCGCGGCCTGCGTGCCTGTGTTCATCGCCACGCCTACGTCCGCCTGGGCAAGGGCGGGGGCGTCATTCGTGCCGTCGCCGCACATGGCGACCAGCCGGCCGCCCTGCTGCTCGCGCCGGATCAGCGCCAGCTTGTCCTCAGGCGTGGCCTCCGCAAGGAAATCGTCCACGCCTGCTTCGGCCGCGATGGCGGCGGCGGTCAGGGGGTTGTCCCCCGTGATCATCACCGTGCGGATGCCCATGCGGCGCAATTCGGCAAAGCGTTCGCGCACGCCGGCCTTGATGACGTCTTTCAGCGCCACCGCGCCTAGCAGGCGGCAATTCTGCGCCACCGCCAGCGGAGTCATGCCAGCGCGGGCGATATCGTCCGTTACCCGGCGCAGTTCCTCTGCCGCCGCGCCGGTGCCCGAGCCAGGATTGGCTCCGAAGATCGCATCGACCGCACCCTTCTGGATCAACATATCGCCGGTACGGACGCCGGATATGCGCGTCTGGGCCGTGAAGGGGATCACTTCGGCATCGCCGGGCAAGGTGGACTGCGTGACGCCGAAATTCTCGCGCGCCAGCACCACGATGGAACGGCCTTCCGGCGTTTCATCGGCAAGGCTGGCCAGCAATGCGGCCGTGGCCAGATCGCCCACATGCGCGCCGCCCACCGGGATGAACTCGCTCGCCTGCCGGTCGCCAATGGTGATGGTCCCGGTCTTGTCGAGCAGCAGGGTCGAAACGTCGCCCGCGGCCTCCACCGCGCGGCCCGACTTGGCGAGCACGTTGAAGCGCACCAGCCGGTCCATGCCCGCAATGCCGATGGCGGAAAGCAATGCGGCGATAGTGGTGGGGATCAGTGTGATGAGCAGGGCCGCCAGCAGCGCTACCGGAATGGCTCCGCCCGCATAGGAAGCGAAGGCCGGAATAGTGGAAACGGCGATCAGGAAGATGATCGTCAGCCCGACGAGCAGCACGGTCAGCGCGATTTCATTGGGCGTCTTCTGGCGTTCGGCCCCTTCCACCAGCGCGATCATCCGGTCGAGGAAGCCCTGGCCGGGCTCCTGCGTGACGCGCACCTTGATGTGGTCGGAAATTACGCGGGTGCCGGCGGTCACGGCGGAACGATCACCTCCTGCCTCCCGGATTACCGGGGCGCTTTCGCCGGTAATGGCGGCTTCATTGACGGAGGCGACGCCCTCCACCACTTCACCGTCGGCAGGGATGAGATCGCCGGTGGAGACCAGCACTACATCGCCCCGCTTCAGCTGTGATGCCGGCACGCTCCGCCCGTCAGGAAGGGTGGCGAACAGCTCCGCCTTGGCGGCTCGCAGCGATGCGGCCTGTGCCCGTCCGCGCCCTTCAGCCAGCGCCTCCGCAAAGGTGCCGAACAGCACGGTGAGCCACAGCCACAGGATCAGTTGCAGCTGGAACCCCGCCGAAAGGCTGCGGTCGCCAAAGGGCAGCAGGACGGTCAGCAGCAGCGCCACAATGGCGGTGGTGAACAGCACTGGGTTCTTCACCAACTCGCGCGGGTTGAGCTTGCGAAAGGCATCGGCGATGGCGGGAACCACCAGCTTCGCCGAAAAGATGGATGATGGCTGAGTCATGGAAATTTCCCTCAGAAAAGCTGGCCGCCACTCATCGCGAGATGATCCGCGACGGGGCCGAGCGCGAGGCTGGGAAGGAAGGTCAGGCCGCCCACGATCAGGATGATCGCGATCAGCAGGCCCACCCAAAGCGGGCCGGTGGTGGGGAAGGAGCCGGTAGTCTCGGGCGTGTGACGCTTGGCGGCCAGGCTGCCCGCAATGGCCAGCACCGGCACGATCACGAAGAACCGCCCGATCCACATCGCCATGCCCAGCAGGCCATTGTAGAACGGTGTGCCAGAGGTGATCCCAGCAAAGGCCGAGCCATTATTCCCCGCGGCGGAAGAGAACGCGTAGAGAATCTCCGAAAAGCCGTGCGGGCCCTTGTTCAGCGGCCCGGCCAGCCCCTGCGGCAGGACGGAGGCGAGGGCGCTGAAGCCCAATATGCAGAGCGGCAGCATGGCGATGGCCAGCACCGCCAGTTTCACCTCGCGGGCTTCCACCTTCTTGCCGACATATTCCGGCGTGCGGCCCACCATCAGCCCCGCGACGAAGACGGAAAGCAGGGCGAACAACAGGAAGCCATAGATCCCTGCGCCCACGCCCCCGACCACGATCTCGCCCAACTGGATGTTGAACATCGGGATCATGCCGCCCAGTGCGGTGAAGCTGTCATGCATGGCATTCACCGCGCCGCAGGATGCCGCCGTGGTAATTACGGAGAACAGCGCGCTGGCGGCCAGGCCGAAGCGCACTTCCTTGCCTTCCATATTGCCGCCTGCCACGCCAAGCTGGTGCAGCATGGGATTGCCCGCCGCCTCCTGCCAGTAGACGATGCTCACGCCCGCGATGAACAGCACCATCATCGCGGTCAGGATGGCCCAGCCTTGGCGGGTGTTGCCCACTGCCTTGCCGAAGCACCAGGTCAGCCCCACGCCGATCACGAAAATCGACAGTATCTGCACCAGATTGGTCAGTGCAGTGGGGTTCTCGAAAGGATGGGCTGAATTGGCGTTGAAGAAGCCGCCGCCATTGGTACCCAGCATCTTGATCGCTTCCTGCGATGCGACCGGGCCCAGCACGATGTGCTGCTTGACGCCTTCCAAAGTGGTGGCGTCCACCAGGCTGGCAAAGGTCTGCGGCACGCCACTGGCCACCAGGAACAGGGCATAGATGCAGGAGAGCGGCAGCAGCAGATAGAGCGTTACCCGCGTGATGTCGGCCCAGAAATTGCCGATGTCCTTCGTCTCGCGCCGCGCAAAGCCCCGGAACAACGCGAAGGCCACGGCGATGCCGGTGGCGGCGGACAGGAAATTGTGGATCGTCAGCCCCAGCATCTGGCTGAAGTTCGAAAGCGCGACCTCGCCCGAATACCATTGCCAATTGGTGTTGGTGGTGAAGCTGATCGCGGTGTTGAACGCACCATCCGCGCCGATCCCCGCAAGGCCGCGCGGGTTAAGCGGCAGTACGCCTTGAAGGCGCAGGATCGCGTAAGTGAAGAGCAGCGTTACCAGCTGGAAGGCCAGCATATGCAGCGCATAGGATCGCCAGCCTTGCCCGGCTTGGGGATCTACTCCAGCCAGCTTGTAAAAACCGCGCTCGACCGGGCTGAGCACCCGGTGCAGCGGAGTGCGGCGCCCTTCGTAAAGTGCGAACAGCCACATCCCCATCGGCTTGGCGAGCGCCACGATGAGGAGCGTGAAGGCGAGAATGAGGGCCCAGCCCTGAATGGTCATGGCAGCCTCCCTTTCAGAAGCGTTCGGGCCGCAGCAGCGCCGCGACGAGGTAAATGAGCAGGCCGAGGGCGGTGAGGCTGGCCAGGATAAGCTGTGTGGTCATTGGCGCGCTCCTCAGGCTTTTTCGCACAGGCGCAGGAAGGCGAAGGTCAGCAGTGCCAGCCCCGCCAGAACGGAAAGCCAGATCAGGTCAGTCATGGGATTGCTCCTGCAATCGGGGAGGGGTTGAGCTCTGGAAGGGGAAGTCGGTGCCGGTCCCGGTGCGCGGCAGGATCACAGGTTCAAACAGCCCTTGCCCGGCTGCGAACAGGGCAGTGCCGAGGCACCAGCTCTGGACAACGGCAAGGCCCGCGATCAGTTCAACAGGCGAAGGCTCGTGCCGGGGTATCTGGTGGACTGAGCGGAACAGGCCCGCCACGGCCAGCGCGCAGAGGCTCAGCAGAGCCGCGCCTGCAAGGCGCAGGCACAGATCTGCCGCAGGCCATCGCTGGCCGGTTTCCAGGCGATGAAGGATCGCTTTCACCTCGGGAACTCCGTCTGCGTTCCTTGCGGAACCGTCGGCTATCCCATTGGGCCCGGATGCGATTAAGTTTCCACGGGGATTGCGCGGCGCGATATAAAGAAGCCGTAAAGTTCGCAGCGGTGCTTCCTGCAACGCCGGTGATCACACCCGCATCGTCTGAGATGACTAACTGACCTCGCGGGCAAATAGTCAGGACATCAGAAGGAGCTGTGCAGCCCAAGGGCAAGTTTGAAAGGTGCTTGGGCTGAATATTGGCGCTGGGTCGCAAACTTCAGGGGATTGCCGAAAGCGAACTGGTCCGCGCGGCTGGAAAACAGATTGCTGGCGTCGAGCGTCAGATCGAATCTGCCGAGATCGAGGCGGCCTTGCAGCTTGCTTTCGATATAATCGCCGATGGGTCGGTCCACCAGCGGATCGAAACTGAACCGGGCGGGCCCTACATAATGCAGCCCAAAGCGCAGCGATCCTGCCGCGCTGCCCAGATGGAAGCCATATTCCAGCGCGCCGCGCAGCGTATATTCCGGCACTACGGGCAGGCGGTGATCTTCCAGCTCGATGCCCAGATCGTTGCGGACCAGTCGGGCATCCACAAGCGAACCACCGGCTGAGAGCGTCCAGTGCCTTCCCATGGGAAGCTCCAGCGAGGCTTCCGCGCCCTTGATCTCGGCATCGCCCGCATTTTCGGTTTCGATCAGGCCGTTTGCCTGCAGCATCTCCGACTGCACATCCTGCCAGCGCGTGAAATAGGCGCCCAGTTCCAGATGCCCGCCACGGGCCAGTTGCATGCGCCAGCCAGCCTCCAGCGTCTCCAACTCGTCCCCCTTGAGCTGGGTGACATCGCCCGTGGGGCTCATGTCCAGGCCGCCCTGGCGGATCGCGGAACCGTACCGGATATAGGCCAGATGTGTGGCGTCGGGCCGCCATGACAGGGCGAATGCGGGGGTCAGGCCCGTCCGCCCGACATCGCGGGTTTGCGTATTGCCGCCGATTATGCGCGTTTCGGTTACGGCGCTGTGGAACAGCCGGGCCCCGGCATCCACGGCAAATCCCGCACCGAGCGACCATGTCAGGTCGCCAAAGGCGGAAAGATCGCTGGTCGTGCGGAGATCGTCATCGATGGTGAGCGATCCGGCTGGCGAGGCAGCCCCGGCTGACAACGTCCAGACATCGTGCTGGCGTGCCTCCAGCGCGGAAAGGCCGACCAGCCAGCGCAGATTGCCGCCAGTGCCGCTCAGGCGCGCTTCATTGTCCCACACGCGGTAGGCCCTGCCTATTTCCAGAGTCTGGGGGTCGGGCAGAGCGAAGCTTTCGGCCCCCTGCGTCGCATCATATGTGTCGTTGACTTCATGCCAGGTCATCGCGCTGCTGAGCGTTATGGCCGGGCCATCGCCCTCCCGCGTCAGGCGAAACGAGACATGGCGCAGATCATTGTCATGGGGCTCCGCGTTCTGGGCGGGCCGGGAGCGCCCACCGGGCTGATATACATATTGGCTGTCGCGCGATTCCAGCCATTGGCCGAAGCCGCCCAGATCGATCCGCCAGCCGTTCCCTGCATCGATACCCAGGCCGATCCGTGCGCCCAGAAGCTGACTTGAATTGCTGTCTTTCCTGTCTCCCGTGTCGATCCAGCCGGGTTGCAGACGCGAATAGCCCACCATGCGGATGCCGGCTGTGCCGGGCTGAAGCGGCAGGTTTGCAACGGCGGCCAGATCGTAGCCCGTGCCGCCGCCCGCCACTGCCTCGCCGCCGCCGGACAGGGAGAAGCGGGTGTTCTCCAGATCAGGCTTCCGGGTGACGAGGTGGTAGATGCCGCCCAGCGCACCTGTGCCGTAAAGGGCACCTTGCGGACCTTTCAGCACTTCGGCCCGCTCCATATCGACCAGCGCAATGTCAGGGTCGGGTGCGGAATAGGTGAGCCTGGCATTGTCCAGTATGACGGCGACGGTGGACTGGCTCTCGCCATTGAACGGGCTGTCGGCAACACCGCGCAGGAACAGGCGGCTTCGGCCTCCGCCCGATGCGGTGATGGTCATCCCGTCCATTTCGGCCGCGACATCCGCCGTGTGGCTGGATGCGCTTTCCCGCACCGGGCTGCCTTTGCCCAGATCGATTGCCGAGACCGCCATCGGCAGGCCGAACAGGCTTGCAGCCCGTTTGGTGGCGGTAACGACAATGGGCTCGCCAGAAGTGGGCGCAATTTCCACATGGGCTGGCCCGGTTCGCACGGAAGGGGCTGCGCGCGGTTTTACCTGCTCGATCCGCCAGGCAGTAGGGCCGACCTGCCGGG
>MKUB01000185.1:92471-100134 GCA_001898545.1 Sphingomonadales bacterium 63-6
GCGGCTGAGATCGGCCGCGACCAGCGGCAAGGGAGCGGCATCGAACGACAATCTGCCGTCCCGCCATTCGCCCGCCCTTCCGCTGGGAAGAGTGGCCACCTGTGCCGTGCCCCCGGCGGGATCGAAAGTCACCCCGTGGCCCGCGGCAAGGCGCAAGGGCTTGCCCAGCGCCTCCGACGAGACGCGCAGCTCACCCTGCGCCACCTGCACCCGCACCTGACCGGCGGCGGACTGGATGTCGAACTGCGTGCCGATATCGCTGATTTCCAGCGCCCCGGCAGTAATCGCCAGCGAACGGGACGGATCGTGGCGAATGTCGAACCATGCTCCGCCTTCCAGAGCCATGCGTTCCTCTTCGCGGCCTTCGATCTTCAGTTTGCTATGCGGCGCCAGTTCGATCCGCGATCCGTCTTCCAACGCGATCTCGCGGGATTCCATTCCGGTGGAATAGGTCACGGTGCTGCCGGGGGCGAATTGCCAGACGGCCAGCACAGCCACGAGCGATGCTGCAATCGCGCCCCCGGCCCAGCGCATGGAGAAAAGGCCCTTGCGAGGGGTGGGCAACGCATCATCCCCGCGCCAGTCGTCATTCGCCACTTCCACGGGCGGCATGGCTTCCGGATGATCCGCGATCAGGGCATCGGCCAGCGCCACTTCGTCGAAGGCGGCGCGGTGGCGGGGGTCTGCCTCCAGCCATTGCGTGAAGCCGTCCCAATCCATCGCATCGCCGAGACTGGCCAGATGCCAAGCCACAGCCTGTTCGATAATCGCCTGTTCCGTATTCGTCATGTCACTTGCCCCGCAGGCGGAACCTGTCCGCCGGGCGTCCCCATATTTCCAGACGCCACCGCATTGTAAAATCCGCAGTCGGCCAGCGAACGTCGCAGATGTTTCATCGCCAGCGCCAGATGCTTCTCCACGCCGCTGCGGCTGATACCCAGAAGCTGCGCGATTTCCGTCTGGGATATCCCCTCGAAACGATAGAGCCGCAGCGCCTCGCGCGCGCCCGGCGGCAGGCTTGCCACCGCTTTGCGCAGCATTTCGGCTTCCTGCCTGCGGGCAATTTCCTCCTCCGCGCTCGCGGCCGGGTCCGGGCGGTCTTCCGCTTGCCCTTCCATGCCGGTTTCCTCCACGATCCATTTGCGGTCGCGAGCCATTGCCCGGCGCTGCATTTTCAGCGCATCGAGCACGAGATTATTGGCCATGCGGAACAGATAGGCGCGTCCATCGCCAATCGGCCCGCTAGGCTGGCGGGAAGCCTTGATCCATAATTCCTGCAAGAGATCTTCCGCCTCGGCAGCATTGCCGCAGCGTGCGGTAAGGAAACGTAGCAATTCGGCGCGATGCTCAACAAGCACCTGCGCAAGGCCCGTCACCTGTGCCGCATTTTCATCGGGAACCATAGTGTGCCCCGGTCCGAATGGCTTCATCGCACCGCCCTGACCAGAAGCCCCCGGACCGAGCGTGTTACCGGCACTTCCTGCACCCAAATTCGTTCCGGCACAAATCCCCCGGCGACAAGGGCCGCGGCAAGTTCCTGCCCATCGAACAGGCGATGCCGGCCGGCATGCGTAAAACCCCAGCCGGCCATGGTTTCGCGATGCGTTACATAGGCGACCAGCCGCCCGCCGGGCTTGAGCGCGCGATGGATGGCGGCGACCATGCGGCCCTGCCAATCCGCGAAATAGAGGACGTTCAGCAGCAGGGCGGCGTCGAAGGAGGCAGGGGCCAGCGTGGATTTCTCGATCGTGCCGGAAATCAGCAGGGCCTTGCCCCGCAGGCGACGGGCCGCGCTTGCCAGCATCGTCTCTGACGGATCGAGGCCCACGGCGCGAATATCGGCGCGGCGCAGCAGACCCTCCAGCGCGGCGCCCGTGCCGCAGCCCGCATCGAGTATCCGCTCCCCATCCTGGGGAGCCAGAAGATCGAGTGCGAGCCGCGTCGGCACACGATTGGCGATGTCCATCGCCCCTCCCAGCAGGCGCCCGACCATCCCTTGCGGCAGGGCAAGTTGCCCTGCCAAGCCTTCCGAAAAGCCCACGGGCCGCCCCTTACTTCGCCTGTGCGAGCAATGCCTGCACTTCGCGGCGGCGGCCCGCATCCCATGCCGGGCGCGAGGCATCGTGCGGAGCCTTCAGCGCCTTTTGCAGGTAAGACCTTGCCCCTGCCTTGTCGCCCTGATCCAGCAGATAATCGCCATAGAAATAATTGGCATCGAGCCCGTTGGGATCGAGCGCCAGAGCTTCCTTGAGCAATTGCTGGGCACGGTTCTTGTCACCGAAACCAAGGGGGGAACCGGGTACCTTGTAGTAAAGCACGCCCAGGCTCATCGCCCCGCCGCCATGGGCAGCCTTGGGATCGATCGCATAGGCCTTGGCCAGAATATCGTGGGCCTTCTTCGCCAGCCCCAGCTTGTGGAAAATATTGGCGCGATTGGCCTGTTCGCTGGTGACGATACCCTGCCACACCAGCGGCTCCGCCTTGCCGGGATAACGCGCCACGAGAGCGGCGGCATCGTGGGCCAGCTTGTCCAGCGCCTTGGTCTGGGTGCTGGAGCCGCGCATTTCATAAGTGATGTGGGCCCAATTATCGTTCACGGCCTTCACATCCTCCGTCATGCCGGCAAATGCTGCGCCGGGCATGGCAAGGGCCAGAGTGGCGGCCAGCACGGCGACCATTGTGGGGCGGGAGATCTTCATGCGAAAATTCCTTCTGCAATTGTCATGAAAATTCGGCGCGGGCGCGCCTGATCTGCGAATTGAGGCCGCTGTCCACCAGCCCCGGGGCAATCGCGTTGAGCGCCGCATAGACGCGTTCCATCGCCCCGATATTCAGTGTGGTCCGACGTGAGAGGATCGCCGAAGCGATCCTCTGTGCGACCCATCCGGGCTCATCGGCTTTCATGCCGGTGATCTGGAGAAAACGAGTAACCTCGCCATTGTTGAACGGCGTGCGCGCGGCGCGCGGATTGATGTGAGTCACGGCCACGCCGCTGCCCTGCAATTCGCGCCGCAGGCTCTGGCTCAGGGCTGAAAGGCCCGCCTTGCTGGCGGAATAGGCGGCGAACCAGGGGTAGGGGATCGCCCCGAGGACAGAGCCGACATTGACGATCTGCCCACTGCCGCGCCGCCGCATGGGCCCTGCCACCGCCCCGCACAGCACCGAGGGCACCAACAGATTCACGCGGTAGCACAACGCCAGTGCATCCGCCGGCTGGCTCTCATGCAGGCCGAACCGCATTACCCCGGCAATGTTCACGAGCATGTCGGGTGGATCATCCGACAGGCGCGTGGCGAGGGCGTGGAGCGCCTCGTCCTGCGCCAGATCGGTGACGATGCTTTCCTGGCAGTCCGGGCTTTCCGTGCGATCGATCCCAATCGTGCGTGCCCCCGCTTCGCCGAGCAGACGCGCGACGGGGCTTCCGATGCCGCCCGCAGCGCCGGTGATGACGGCCGTGCGACCTTCAAGCGGCTTCATGAGCAGGCTCCAGCGCAATCGAGGCGAAGACGCCGCCGAACAGGCCGAACATCTCCTTTGCCATGCGTACAACCGCTTCCTCGTCGGCGGGGTCTTTGAACGAGTTCACCAGTGCGGCGAAGAAGGCCATGTGCTGCTGGTCGAGCGCGCCGTGGGAAGTGAGATAGGTGAACGCCTTCGGCGGCAGCCCCAGATTTGCGGCCACCGCGCTGGCACCGCGCTGGGCCAGCGCCACGCTGACGCTTTCGAGCACATAGACCATGCCGAAGAACGATACCGGATTGCCTTCGTTTATCCGGCGATAGGCATGATCCACCATTGCGCGAGTGGCCGGGTGGGGCTCGCTATGGCGCACGGCCTCCCCATCGCCGCCAGCGAAGGAGATGTCCGACAGGATCCACTCCTCGTGGCCTTCCTCCTCCTCGATATATTCGTCGAGCGCGGCGATCAGTTCCGGCCGATGGCGCAGCCGCTCATGCGCGGCGCACATCAGGGGGACGGTGTGCTTTACATGGTGATAGGCCTGGGCGAGGTAGTCCAGATAGGCCTGCCGCGTGATCGTGCCGTTCAGGCCTGCCTGCAATTGCGGGATGGCCAGGAATGCCAGCCTTTCGCGCACGGTGGCGGCCTCCAGCCGGGTGAAGAAATCCGGTTCGGGCCCGCAATAGGCTGCGCTGATTTCCGCGCGGCGCAACCGGCCATTGCCCGTCAATCGGCCATTGCCCGGTGTGAAATGCGCAGCCTCGCGCCATTTGGCGATCCGGGCATAAGCGGGCAGGGCGGCGTTCACTGCGTCCACCGCAGCGGTAAGGTCCGCATCGGGCGTGGCGGGCACCAGCAAGGCTTCGGGCGCGGGCAATCCGTCCCCATAAACCATTACCTGCGCGATTTCCGGCCGAGCGAGCAGACTTGCCTCGATCCATTCGGGCGAAATGTTGCGGCCGAAGCCGGTGACGATAAGGCTGGATTTGCGTCCTTCGACCCACAGCCTGCCCTGATCGTCGATCCTGCCCAGATCGCCGGTGGCGAGGGGCCCTTCCTCTCGTGGAGCGCCGATAGTGCCGAGGCAGAGCGGCCCCTCCAGCACAATTTCGCCATCATCCGCGATCCGCACCTGCATATGGCTCAGCGGCCTGCCGACGGAGCCAGGTTCGTTTTCGCTGCCATCTTCCAGCGCGACTACGGATGCGCATTCGGTCAGGCCGTAACCCTGGCGTACCGGCAGGCCCAGCGCGCGGGCCCGGCGCAACAGTTCGGGCGGAGTATGCGCGCCGCCCACGGCCACCAGAGTGAGGCGCGGCAAGCGCCTGCCGCTGCGTTCCATCGCCGTGACCAGACCGGCCAGATATTCCGGCACCAGAATGAGCGAGGTGATCGCCATACGGTCGATCGCATCCAGCATCGCCATGAAATCCGGGCGGAAGGGTGCGCCAAGGCCGATCTCGGCCTGAGGCGGGCAGACATAGGTTCCACCCGCCAGCATCGTGGCGAAGAAGCCCGCCACAGTCTCCAGCAATATGCCGGGCGGCAGAAGCGCGAGGTGGCGGCCTGCATGGCTGGCGCCAACTGCCTCAACCACTGCCGAGGCAACGGACAGGAGGTGTTCGGCCGAAAGGCAGACGCCCTTAGGCGTGCCGGTGGAACCGGAAGTGAAGGTTATCCGCGCCGTCCCCACGGGCAGATGCGGGGACGGCGCGGACTCACGGTGCGAAGCCCGCTCTTTGGGGACACAATCGGAGATCAGCCGCGCACCGCAAGCCTGGAGGGCATGCTTCGTTTGTTCGGGAGTAAAGAACAGCGGCAGCGAGAGGACCGGAATGCCCGCCTCCAGCAGCGCAAGTTCGGTAATGGCCTGCTGCGTGCCATAATCGCTCTGCATGGCCGCAGGCGTGCGGACGCCAAACATGTCCCGCAGGATGGCCGCATTGGTCCCGACCAGCTCCGCAAGCGCGGCATAGGGGACGGGCGATCCATGGCCGGGGTCCAGCGCGATGCGGTCCGGATGGGCTAATCCATGGGCCATGATGGCTTCAAGCAGCTGGGTCATGCGGCCTCCCGGCGGTTGCGGCGGGCCAGGAAGGCTGAAATCGCGGCCTGCCCTTCGCGGATGATCCCGGCGCAGACGCGCGGATCGGTTTCGTAATAGCGGCCCCATTCGGCCGCAGCAGCGCCCAGCGCCTCGGGCCTGGCGGGCGCGATCTCCACGATGGGAACGCCGATGCGGGTGAAGATACGGCGCAATGGAGCGGTCAGCGTAGCCACTGCGATTGCGCTGCGCCCGGCCAGATCATTGGCCGCGGCGCCCCACAGTTCGATCATGGCGATGGCGGTTTCGGCTGCAAAATTGCCGACCTCGATTATGTCCTTGCGCGGCACGGCAATTCCCAGCGCTTCCTTCAGGCAGGCCTGAATGGGCCGATCGAGATAAGTCTCGAGAAACAACTCACCTTCATCCGCTTGCCGGTACCCCAGGACTGCGGTGGGGCTGTGATGGCCGTGGGCCAGATATTGGCGGAAGGATGGAGCGGGACGCGCTCCAAAAGCGTCCATATATCGACGGTTGATCAACGATGTATCGGCGGTTGGATGCATCTGCTGTTTCCTCGCTTTCGAGGCAAGGACGCCGCAACTCGCGAAGCTCCACAGTCGGAGGCTGGAAATTTTTTCCTATCCGTTCGGGACTATGCCGGGACTCCTGGTTTCGTTCCGGGCATTTACGCTGGCCCCTTTTCCACGAACGCCACGGTTGACGGGGCGCGAAAATCGCTTAGAGGCGCGGTTTCCGAGTGATCGGGCGGTTAGCTCAGTTGGTAGAGCATCTCGTTTACACCGAGAGGGTCGGGGGTTCGAGCCCCTCACCGCCCACCACGGAAATCAGCCAGTTTTGAGATGTTTGGCCGCGCTGCAGGTTGGTACATTGGAACACTGCACCTTCCACATGTTGTAGCTTTCAAAGCCAAAGCGCGCGCGCTACCTCTTTCACATGGCGGGGCAGCAACTGGATATCGGGATTGCCGGATGCGGCATCGCGGGGCTGGCCTCCGCATTGTTGCTCCATCGGCAGGGGCACCGCGTCACTCTTTACGAACGCTTCGACCAGCCACGCCCGCTCGGCTCCGGGCTGATGATCCAGCCGACGGGCCTTGCCGTGCTGGACCGGCTGGGCCTGGCCGGGCGTATCCTGCGCGATGGGGCGCCGGTCGCTCGCCTGCTGGGCCGCAATGCACAGGGGCGGGTGGTGCTGGATGCCCGCTATGAAGACCTTTCCCGCCACGGCGCCTTCGGCATCGGTATCCATCGCGCCAGCCTGTTTGTGGCCTTGTATGAAGCGGTGCAGGCAGAAGGGATCGCCATTCGCACGGGCTGCGAAGTCACAGGTTCGGCCATGGGTGATAGGGGGCGTATGATCGCCTTTGCCGATGGCCGGGCGTCCCCGCAGCACGATCTCATCGTCGATACGCTGGGCCTGCACACCACGCTTGCCGCGCCAACCGGGAAATGGCTCGATTATGGGGCGCTGTGGACGACCCTGGATTGGCCGGTGGATTCGGCCTTCGATCCGGTCTTGCTGGAGCAACGCTATCGCGCGGCGCGGCAGATGGTGGGCGTGTTGCCCACGGGACATGGTAGGCTCGCCCTGTTCTGGTCCCTGCGGGCCGATGCGCTGGAGCAATGGCAGGCCGCGGGCCTTGCTGCGTGGAAGGACGAGGTGCTGCGCCTGTGGCCCGAATGCGAGCGCCTGCTCGGCCAGATCGCGGAGCCCGGCCAGCTGACTTTCGCGCGCTATGCCCATCGCACCTTGCCGCGCCCCGTGGATGAGCGGCTGGTCCATATTGGCGATGCCTGGCATTCCGCCAGCCCGCAACTGGGGCAGGGCGCGAATATGGCGCTGCTGGATGCCTGGGCGCTCGCCACGGCACTGGGTGAAGAGACGACAGGCAGCGAGAGGGAACTGCAGGCCCGGCTGGAGCGCGCAATTGCCCTGCGGCGCGGCCATGTGAAGCTCTATCAGTGGCTCACGGCGCTGTTTACGCCGCTTTACCAGAGCGATGGGGCCTTTCCTGCGCTGCTGCGCGACCGGCTACTGGCGCCGCTTTCACGGGTAGGGCCGGGCGGCGCTATTCAGGCGCTGCTGGTCGGCGGGCTGGTGGGCGGGCCGTTGCGGCAACTGGGGCTGGATATGCCA
>MKUB01000186.1:0-1236 GCA_001898545.1 Sphingomonadales bacterium 63-6
TACTGACCTTGCGGAAAGCGAGCGACGAGCCCGGCAATTTGCTCTCCAGCCTCCCCGGCCAGTTCGGCAAGCCAGCCGCTCCTCAGACGCGAGCGGACCCAATAGGCCCCATTGCAGTCCAGCGGATCGCGAGAAACCAGAAAAGCCCGCCACGCTGGCAATATAGGCTCCACACGAGCGGGCGTGTCCTTGAAGCCCGGCTGGCCCGAGATTGGATCGTGTAGATCCTGCGTCAGCCGCCCGGTGCGCCCGGCGCTGCCCATAATGTCGGTCCAGTGCATCGGCACGAAAATCTGCCCCGGCTGCTGCCCCTCCGTGATTGCAACGCGATAGATGGCCTGCCCATGGGGCGTGACGATCCGCGCCAGCTTGCCGCCTGTTAGCCTATGGCGTGCCGCATCGGAGGGATGGATTTCCAGCAGCGGTTCACGCCGGTGCTGTGACAGCGTCGCGCTCAGCCCCGTTCGGGTCATTGTGTGCCATTGATCGCGATAGCGCCCAGTATTGAGGCGCAGCGGCCAGTGGTGGTCCGGCACCCGCTGCGCCACTGGAGCCACCTCAATCAGCCGCGCCTTTCCATCCGGCGTGGGAAAACCCTCCGCAAAGGGATGGCGCCCGCCCCACTGAAATGGCTCCATCGCGTCATATTGCCGGGGCTCGCAATCGGCCCAATCGGTCAGATCCAGCAACTTGCCATGCTTTCCGGCCAGTGCCGTCATCGCGGCATATTCTCCGAAGATGGCGGCCGGATTGTCGAAAGCGAAGGCATCGCCATGGCCAAGCCGGGCGGCAACGTCGCAGACGATCCGCCAATCTGCCCTTGCCTCTCCCGGCGTGGGGAATATCGGCCGCTGGCGGCTGATCCGCCTCTCCGAATTGGTGACCGTACCGTCCTTCTCACCCCAGGCGAGCGCGGGCAGGCGGATATGAGCAAAGCGGCCGGTATCTGTATCGGCCATCGCATCGGAGACGACAACGGTGGGGCACCGCGCCAGCGCTTCCCGCACGAAACCGGCATCGGGCATGGAGACCGCCGGGTTAGTGGCCATCACCCACAGAAACCTGATCCGCCCATCATGCACCGCACGGAACAGGTCTACGGCCTTGAGGCCGGGCTCCGTGCAAAGGTTCGGCGCCTGCCAGAAATCCGCGACATCGGCACGCTCGCTATCCGAAAAGCCGAGATGGCAGGCCAGCATATTGGCAAGCCCGCCCACTTCGCGCCCGCCCATGGCG
>MKUB01000186.1:1292-29814 GCA_001898545.1 Sphingomonadales bacterium 63-6
ACCTCTCCTACCCTTTCGGAGCGACCGGACAGGCTGTTCCAGAACCCTTCCGGCACATCGCATTGTCCGGCCAGAAAGGTCTCATCCAGCCGACCGCGCGCTTGCATTTCCAGCAGCAGGGCGTTGAACAGCGCCGTATCCCCATCGGGGGCAAGCGCGATATGCAGATCCGCCCGTTCCGCCGTTTCCGTGCGGCGTGGATCAATCACCACCAGCTTGGTGCCACGCTGCTGCCGCGCCTTTTCGATGCGCTGCCAGATCACCGGATGGCACCACGCAGTGTTCGATCCTACAAGCAGGATCAGGTCGGCATCGTCCAGATCCTCATAGGAACAGGGCACCACATCTTCACCGAAACCGCGATTATGGGCCGCCACGGCACTGGCCATGCAGAGGCGCGAATTCGTGTCGATATTGGCGCTGCCGACGAAGCCCTTCATCAGCTTGTTGGCGACGTAGTAGTCCTCGGTCAGCAGCTGGCCGGAAACATAGAGAGCGACGCTATCCGGCCCATATTCCTCAATCGCGGCCTTCATGCGCCCGGCCACTTCGCCAAGCGCGCGATCCCAGGACACACGCCGATCCCCTATCATCGGATGGAGCAGGCGCCCTTCCAGCCCCACGGTTTCGCCCAGATGGGTTCCCTTGGAACAGAGCGAACCGCGATTGGCGGGATGATCCGGATCACCCGCGATTGTCACAGCCCTCCCCGCTCCCGACCGGGCAGCGATACCGCAGCCCACGCCGCAATAGGGGCAAGTGGTGCGGATCGGAGCCATCGGGCTCAGGCCGCCTGCGGTGCGGCTTGGCGGCCCAGCACCGCTTCGCGCAGCAGGAATATCCGTCCGCCATCCACTTTAAGCGGAATGGTGGGCACGCAGCCCTTGTCGTCCCCCAAAGCCTCGCCCGTCATCAGGGAGATGTTCCAATTGTGGAGCGGGCAGGTCACCACAGCGCCGTGGACAATGCCCTGGCTGAGCGGCCCCTGCTTGTGCGGGCATTTGTTCACCAGGGCATAGCAATCGCCATTCATGGTGCGGAACACCGCGATCTCCTCGCCCCCTTCGACGGGCAGGGTGCGGGCGGTGCCCGGCTCGATCTGCGTTACCGGGCCGATATCCAGCCATTTACCGATCATTCTGCGGGCTCCATCTGCAGGGGGCGGACCTGAGCGATATGAGCGTGCAGATCGGCGCGCTTGCCGCCCGCTCGCTCGGCCCATGGGTCATGCTGCGAATATTTCTGGGAAAGGCGGAACCGGGCGGCGAGCTTGCGCACTTCCTCCGCATCGGCCAGCCTCTGCCGCACGCTCTCAATCCCTACCCGCTCGATCCACGGGGCGGTCCTTTCAAGGTAATGCGCCTCTTCACGATAGAGCTGGATGAAGGCGCCGCACATCTCCATTGCCTGCTCCTCGGTCTCGACCTTGCAGAGCAGATCGGTACCGCGCAGATGAATGCCGCCATTGCCGCCGACATGCAGTTCATAACCGCTATCGACGCAGATGATGCCGAAGTCCTTGATGGTCGCCTCGGCACAATTGCGCGGGCAGCCGCTGACGGCGATCTTGAATTTATGCGGCATCCAGCTGCCCCAGGTGGCGTGCTCGATCTTCACGCCCAGCCCGGTGGAATCCTGAGTGCCGAAGCGGCACCATTCGCTGCCCACGCAGGTTTTCACCGTGCGCAGCGCCTTGCCATAGGCATGGCCGGAAACCATCCCCGCCGCGTTGAGATCGGCCCAGATGGCGGGCAGGTCTTCCTTGTGGATGCCGAACAGGTCGATCCGCTGGCCGCCTGTGACCTTCACCGTGCGCGCGCCATATTTCTCCGCCGCGTCGGCAATCGCGCGTAGTTCCTTCGGATTGGTCAATCCGCCCCACATGCGCGGGACAACGGAGTAAGTGCCGTCCTTCTGGATGTTGGCGTGGAGCCGCTCGTTGACGAAGCGGCTCTTCTGGTCGTCCTCATATTCACCCGGCCATGCGCAGAGCAGGTAGTAATTGAGCGCCGGACGGCAGGAGGCGCAGCCGTCGGGCGTTGTCCAGTGCAGTTCCTGCATCACCTGCGGAATGGCTCGGAGCTGCTTTTCGAGGATCAACCGGCGGACATCGTCATGGGTGAAGCTGGTGCATTTGCACATCGTCTTCGGGCCGGACTTCACTTCCGCGCCCAAAGTCAGCGCCAGCAGGCTTTCCACCAGCCCGGTGCAACTGCCGCAGCTGGCTGACGCCTTGCAGGTGGAGCGGACGGCATCCAGGCTATACGCCCCGCCTTCGATACAGGCCACCACCTGCCCCTTGGATACGCCGTTGCAGCCGCAGATTTCGGCCTCGTCCGAGAGGGCGGCAACGGCGGCGTTAGGGTCCGCAAGGGCGCCCCCCATCGCAAAGGCCTGACCGAAGATCAGCGCCTCGCGGACATCGGAAATGTCCTCGCCCTTCTTCAGCAGGTCGAAATACCAGCTGCCCTCGCCCGTATCGCCATAGAGCACCGCGCCGATCACGCGGTTGTCCCGCACCACCACGCGCTTGTAGATACCGCGCGAGGCATCGCGCATCACGATGTCCTCGCTCCCGTCGCTGCCGGAAAAGTCCCCGGCAGAGAACAGGTCGATCCCGGAAACCTTGAGCTTGGTGGACGTGACCGAACCGGAATAGCCCGTGGGGCTCTCGCACAGGAAATCCGCCAGCGCCCGGCACATTTCCCACAGAGGCGCAACAAGACCATAGCAAGTGCCGCGGTGCTGCACGCATTCGCCCACGGCCAGGATCGCCGGATCGGACGTCACCATGTGATCGTCCACCACGATACCACGCTCGACCTCGACCCCTGCCGACTTGGCAAGCAGGGTGTTGGGCCGGATGCCGACCGCCATTACCACCAGATCGGCCGAAATGTCCCGCCCGTCTTTCAGGCGGACGCCGGCGACATGTCCGTTCCGTTCCAGAATGGCTTCCGTATCCGCCCCGGTCAGGATCGTCTGGCCACGCCGTTCCAGCTCTTCCTTCAGCAGCCATCCGGCCGCCTCGTCCAACTGGCGCTCCATCAGTGTGGGCATCAGGTGAACGACGGTGACCTTCATACCCCGAAGCGAGAGGCCATGCGCTGCCTCCAGCCCCAGCAGGCCACCGCCGATCACTACGGCATCGCCCCCGGCATCCGCCGCGGCGAGCATCTTGTTCACATCGTCCAGGTCACGGAAAGTCACGACGCCCGGTAGATCCTTGCCCGGCACCGGGATGATGAACGGGTCCGACCCTGTCGCGATGATCAGGCGGTCATAAGGCTCGACACGGCCAGACGCGGCGACCACCGTCTGCCTCTCGCGGTCGATCCGCTCCACCGGATCGCCGGAGATCAGCGTTATGTCATTTGCGGCATACCATTCGGGCGGATTGATCACGATATCGTCGAACTGCTTTTCGCCCGCCAGTACGGGAGAGAGCATGATCCGGTTGTAATTGACGCGCGGTTCGGCACCGAAAATCGTTATGTCGTAGCGGTCAGGATCGCGGGCAAGGACTTCCTCCACGGCCCGGCAGCCGGCCATGCCATTGCCGATCACGACCAGCCGTTCGCGCCCTCCCCTGTCGAAATTCTGCGGTGCGTTCACTCTTCCGGTCCTCCAGCCCGCGAGGGGCCAAAAGCGCACGCAAAAAAGCCGCCAAGCCTATCCCGAAGGACATGACTGGCGGCGACATTGCCACGCTGTGTTGAATTCATCACGGCTGCGCTGGATCGCCCTTCCTTGGGCGGCGCGATTCCGTTCGCAGGATTTTCTAACTCACAAAAACCTCTCCCGGCAAGAGGCTTTTTGCAGTGCAGCATCGCGCCGGGAGTCCTCATCACAGGGCCACCGACGCTTGTAGCCACAATTTCTCCGTATCCGCGCCAAAAGCGTTGGCCCGATAGCTGGCATATTTGGCGAGCAACCCGACTTTGCCGAGCTTGAAGCCCACGGACGCATCCCATTCTCTGCCATAATCCGCCCCGCCGAAATCGCCTTCGAAACTGTGCCAGGTCACAGCAGCGCTGAGGCCGGGCAGCGCCTTGACCCCAGCGAATTTGTAACTCGCTCCGATGGAATAATCCCGCAGCCCCGCAGCTGGCGTGGTCAGGAAGAGATCCGCCCAGCCGTTAAAGGCATGCAGGGTGGCCAAAGGCGTCTGGAACGAAGCGACGCCGCCATCGCTGCCCAGTTCCTCATAGCCCGCCTTGATACTGAACCCCCGCAGGCCAAGTCCCGCCTCCAGATTATAATATTCCGCCGTGTAAGGGGTGGGATTGCCGCCAAGATCGGACTGGGTGGCAAAGCTTGCCGAGAGGTCCAGGGCCGCTCCGCCGCCCAGTTTGACTGTTCCGGCAGCGCGCAAGCCATAGGTCTGGCTGCTGAAGGCAAGGCGGGTGTCGTAATCGATGAGATAAGCAAAGGCACCGAGCTTCAACGGCTTCACATCGACCGCCGCATCAAGCAGCACCAGATCGCCGTCAAAATGCTCATTCGGGCTATCCGCGCCGAAGACGGTGCGCTGCGAAATAGCATAGGCGGCATCAAGCTTCACCGGCCCTAGCGCAGCCTGCGCCCGCACGGCGTCGAAAGTCTGCTCGTTCTGCCGCCAGCCGACATTGCCGACGAAGCGCGCATTATCCTGCACGATGCGCTGGCGCCCCACCGTGAGACTATACCCGCCCTTCGCATAGCCGACCTGCAGGCGATTGAGTTCGATGTTCTCGGGATCAGGAACCGTGGGGTAGGGCTCGATACCATTGCCGGGCAACGTATCGTTGTAACGATCGGAAAGTGCGCCCGTCCCCTCCCCTTCGGCCAGCAGGGAGAAGCCGCCAGCCTTCAACTCGGCCCCCAGCCGGAGGCGTATCGTGACGGCATCGGCATCCTTCGCAACCCCGGCTTGGTCGACATGCTCATAACGCAGATTGGCATCGAGAATGGGATCGAGGGTAACGCCCTCCCCCAACGCCACGGGATCGCCTGGCGCGGCCCATGCGGGCGCGGCGAAAACAACGGCGGAAATGGCAGCGAGCGAAAGGAACTTGAAGCGCATCTATACCTCCCTGTGCGGCCCATAAGGCCGGCTTGAGAGGCGAGCGCCGTTGCCCGCCGGATCAGGCAGGCCAGCGCGGCCTGCCGGGAAACCGAAAGTAATGGGCAACCGGCGCCCTTGCCGGTTGCCTTCTCTCCCTATGGCCTATCAGGCCGCCTTCGCGGCGGGCCCGTGATCGTATTCCGCGAGGAAATGCAGCACTTCCTGCCGGTATTGATAGAATTTCGGATCTTCCAGCAGCGTCTTGCGGTCACGCGGGCGCGGCAGATCGACCTTCAGCACCTTGCCGATCATGGCGTTGGGACCGTTGGTCATCATCACCACCCGATCCGCCAGCAGGATGGCCTCATCCACATCATGCGTCACCATGACCGCAGTTACCTTGGTGCGGTTCCATACTTCCACCAGCACGTCCTGCAAATCCCATCGCGTGAGGCTGTCGAGCATGCCGAAAGGCTCGTCCAGCAACAGCAGGCGCGGACTAAGGGCGAAGGCACGGGCAATGCCCACACGCTGGCGCATCCCATTGGACATCTCCGCCGCCAGCTTCTCCTTCGCATCGCCAAGGCCCACCCGGTCGAGGTAATAATCCACGATATCCCGCCTCTCGGCGCGAGCGGCGTGGGGGTAAACGCGTTCCACCCCCAGCGCCACGTTCTGCCGCGCGGTAAGCCACGGCATCAGGCTGGGCGCCTGGAACACCACGGCCTTGTCAGGCCCCGCAACATCGATCTCCCGATTGTCGAGGACAATTCCGCCGCCGCTGATCGCGTTTAGCCCAGCGGCCATGGTCAGCACCGTGGATTTGCCGCAGCCCGAATGGCCGATCAGCGAAACGAACTCGCCCCGGTCCATCAGCAGGTTGAAGTCGTCCACCACGGTCAGTTCGCCCTTCGGCGTGGGGTAAACCTTCCTCAGCTTGTAGAATTCCAGATACCGGCTCTCCACAGCGCTGCGCGCCGCGTCACGATAGGCTTGGGGCGGAGGCGCCAGGTCAAGCGGCGTGACATTGGGCAAGGCAATGCTGCTCTGCACATCGCTCGACACGGCGGCATTCAACCCACCCAGATAGCCGACGATTTCCTTGCGCAGGCGCTGAAATTCCACATCGTCATTCATCGCTTCACGCTCACGCGGGCGGGGAATGGCGATTTGGAAGGTCTGGCCGATGCGAGCTGCCGGCGCCGGCGTAAGCACCGCCACCCGATCCGCCAGCAACAGCGCCTCATCCACATCGTTGGTGACAAGGATGATCGTGCGCTTTTCCTCCTTCCGGATGCGTTCGATCTCATCCTGCAATTTCGCGCGGGTAAGCGCATCAAGCGCTGATAGAGGCTCGTCCAGCAGGAGGATTTCCGGCTCCATCGCCAAGGCCCGTGCCACCGCCACACGCTGCCGCATGCCTCCGGAAAGCTGGGCTGGCTTGCGCTCCATCGCATGGCCAAGGCCCACCAGTTCGATCTTCTGCCTGACAAGCGCAGTACGCTCGGCCTTGCTCCGATCCTTGTGGACGGCATCCACTGCCAAAGCGACATTGGCCTCCACGGTGAGCCAGGGAAACAGGGAGTAGGACTGGAACACTAGGCCCCGGTCCTTGTCCGGACCGTCGATAGGCTTGCCGCGCAGCAATATTTCCCCTGCATCTGGCTCCAACAGGCCCGCCACTGCGGAGATAAGCGTCGTCTTTCCCGCTCCCGAGAAACCCAGGATGGCGACGAACTCTCCTTCGGCAACGTCCAGATTCACTCCGGCCAACACTTCGGTCACACCGCCGGACTTCCCGGTATAGCTCTTGGAGACACCCTTCACTGACAGGATTGGCTGCATGGTCATCCCCCCTACCTCAGGCCGCGTGGTTACGATTGGCGAGCGACTGGAGCGCCATCATGATCCGGTCCAACCCGAAGCCAATGAAGCCGATTACGATAACGGCGAACATGATCCGCGAGAGGCTCTGCGAACTGCCGTTCTGGAATTCGTCCCACACGAATTTGCCGAGACCGGGATTCTGCGCGAGCATCTCCGCCGCAATCAGTACCATCCAACCCACCCCCAAGGACAGGCGCATCCCGGTGAAGATATAGGGCAAGGCGCTGGGAAGGATGAGGCGGGTCAACCGAGCGAACCAGCCCAGCCGCAGCACGCGGCCGACATTGAGCAAATCCTTGTCGATGCTGGCCGTGCCGATGGCGGTGTTGATGAGCGTCGGCCAGAGCGAGCAGAGCATAACCACCAGTGCCGAGATAACGAAGGCCTTGGGCAGCGCCGGGTCCGGGCTGGTGATCATGGCTGAAATCACCATGGTGACGATGGGCAGCCAGGCCAGCGGGCTGACTGGCTTCATGATCTGCACCAGTGGATTGATCGCCGCATTCACCCGCTTCGACAGCCCGCAGACGAGCCCGACAGGGATTGCGACAAGCGTAGCAAGCAGGAAGCCCAGAGCCACCGTTTCCAGCGAGGTCAGCACCTGATCGGGAAAAGTGGGCGGCCCCGAATATTCGAATTCCTGCACTGCGCCGGGATTGCCAGCTGCCAGCGCTGCGGCATTGCGTTCCTCCTGCCCGGCATAGAATTCCGCCTCCGCCGTCTTGGCCGCGCTCCATTCCTCATAAAGCGAAACACCCTGCTCCGCGACTTCCAACGGCCCGGGGAGCGATCCAAGCGAAGTCTGGACCTGAGGAGCCAGAGCGGCCCACAGGCCGAGGAAGGCCACGATGCCTATCAGAGGCCAGACTAGGCCCTGCGCAATTTCCGCTACCCGGATCAGCGCTGGGTTCCGCCTGGCCGGAGCAATCTTTTCTGCGGCGGGTCAGGACGCATCACCTTCCGTAACCCCGGCTCCTGCTTCCATCACGTCGGTTTCTTCCAGCTCGGCGTAAAGGGTTGCCATGTCGTACTCCTGAATTCCTGCAGCGTCGCGGGGAACCGCCTCAGCGGACACCGCCCGGCGTGACTTTCTGGCCCTGCTTCAGGCCGATGCTGAACTTGGCGAGATAGGCATTGGGTGCCCGGCCATCATAGGTGATGCCGTCGATGAAGCCGCCCTGGGGCTCGCGGAAACCGTCAGTCTTGGGGATACTGGTCGCAGGGATCGCTCCCGTTTCGACCAGCGAGTTGGCCGCCGCCAGATAGAGGTCCGGGCGATAGACGGCCTTTGCCGCATCAAAATACCACTGATCCGGGCGATCCTGATCGATCTGGCCCCAGCGGCGCATCTGGGTGAGATACCAGATGGCATCGGAATAGAAGGGATAGCCCGCGAATTTGTCGAAGAAGATATTGAAGCCGGGCGCCGGGTGGGTATCGCCGGGCTCGAAAGTGAACTGGCCGGTCATCGATGCGGCGATCACCTTCTCATCCGCACCCACATAATTGGACTGGGCTAGGACCTTCACCGCTTCTGCCCGATTGGCCCCGCCATTGGCATCCAGCCATTGCTGCGCCTTGATAATCGCGCGCAGCAGCGCGGCCGTTGTGGCGGGATATTTCTCCGCGAAATCCCTGCGCAGGCCCAGAACCTTCTCGGGATTGTCGTGCCAGATCTGATCATCCGTGATCACCGGCACGCCGATCTTCTTCTGCACGGCAGCCTGGTTCCACGGCTCGCCCACGCAATAGCCGTCGATAGTGCCTGCCTCCAGCGTGGCCGGCATCTGCGGCGGCGGAGTTACCGAGAGCTTCACATCGGCCCCGACCGTTCCGCTCACATCGCCCGGGGTGTAGAAGCCCGGATTGAGCCCGCCAGCCGCCAGCCAATAACGCAGTTCGTAATTATGGGTGCTGACCGGGAAGACCATACCCATGGTGAAAGGCTTGCCCTGCCTCTTCAAGCCTTCGACAACCGGCTTCAACGCCGCTGCCGAGATGGGATGTTTCACCTTCCCGTCAGCCCCCTTGGGCAGGGCTGGTTTGATCTGGTTCCAGACCTTGTTGGAAAGCGTGATGGCGTTGCCGTTCAGATCCATGCTCAACGGCGCAATCAGGTCCGCCTTGGTGCCGTAACCGATGGTGGCGGCGAGCGGTTGGCCCGCCAGCATATGCGCCGCATCCAGCTGCCCGCCGATCACGCCGTCCAACAGAACTTTCCAATTGGCCTGCGGCTCCAGCGTGACGTTCAGCCCTTCTTCAGCGAAGAAGCCCTTTTCCTTGGCGATAGCCAGCGGGGCCATGTCGGTCAGCTTGATGAAGCCCAGCTTGAGAACCGGCTTTTCGATTGCCCCATTCGCCGCTGGGGCAACGCTGGCACCAGCCTCGCCCTTGCTGGCTCCACCCGATCCACCACAGCCTGCCAGTGCGGCACTGGCCAGCAGAGCCACGATCACACCCCGACGGTTGAACTTGCTTCCCTCGAACCCGGCCATTCGCACCACCCATCGCTATGCGAACAACGCAAAAAAGCCGCCACGATTCAGCTCCGGAAAGAGAGCGGATCGGGCGGCGACGTTGCCACGCAATGTTGAATTTCGCCCGGCCTTGAATGGAGCCTCCCACATCGGCGGCTCCCTCCGGACAAGCAAATGACTAACCGATTCGGCCAAGTGCCGTAAAGCGGTTTTTGCGATGCAGCATGAAATTCCCCGTCAGGGCCGCTGCGCAAGATAGCCGGGAATATCGTCCGGATCGAACACGCCCCCGTCAAAAAAACTGTTCTGCGCCAATACCATGGAGCCCTGCTGGGCCGTCACAGAAGTAAGCCCGCGCAGGCTGCCTTCTACCTTCGAACTGGCCCCTGGAAGAATGTCCCCCGTGCCCATCAGCGCAGTGCGATAAACGTCCGGACGGAACACACGGGCAGCCGCCTGCGCATCCTCGGCAGAATATGCCAGCCCATCCCAACGCAGCATCTGGGAATAGAGCCACTCTGCCTGGCTGACCCAAGGGAAATTTGCCGCTTCGCGATATTGGAACATGAAATCGGAATAATGAACGGGGCCCCCACCCTTGCGCAGCACCAGCCGATCCGAGATGGAGCGCAGGATCAATCCGGCATCGCCGTCCAGATATTCAGGCCGAGCAAGTATCTCAGCATTGGCCTGCCAGTTTTCAGGCTGGACGAAATGCCGTCCAGCTTTGCGCATGGCGCGGATCAGCGCCTCTGTCGCAGGGCGGCGATCCTCCAGCACCGGCTCGCGCAGAGCCAATACCTTTTCCACGCCGCGCAGCCAAATCTGCGCGGTAGCCAATACGATGGTGCCGACCCCGCGTTCCACGCAGACACTGTTCCATGGCTCCCCCACGCAGGCCCCGGGGACCTCGCCGCTGGCCAATGCATCAGCCACGAAGGGCGGCGGGACGGTTACGATCTCGATGTCCCGATCGGGCCTGATGCCACAGGCAGCGAGCCAGTAACGCAGCATGTAGCTGTGGCTGGAATAGCGGTGGACTACGCCGAAGCGCAGTTTTACGCCTCTAGCCGCCAGATCGCGCACTTCACGCGCCAGATTTTCGCCCAGCACGCGCGGATTTCCAAGGGTTTCCCCAGCAGAAACGCGAGCCGCCAGATCGTTCGAAAGAGTAACCGCGTTCCCGTTCAAACCCAGCACAAAAGGTGCTGAAAGGGGCTGAGGCGGGCGATTGCGCCCCAGGGTAGTGGCGATGGCAAGCGGCGCCAGCATATGCGCGGCATCGCTATGCCCATAGAGCAGACGGTCCAGCACCGTCGCCCAGGACACATCGCGCACGAAGTCGAGCGTCAGCCCTGCTTCTTCCGCGAAACCGTGTTCCTGCGCCAGAATAGGAAGGCAGGCATCGACGAGCGGCAGGAAACCGATGGTCAGCTTTTCGCTCATTGCGCGTCTCCCATCCTGCTCATTTCCCTATCAACTCATGCGCGGTGACCACCGCTTCGGCTATGTCCACGATGCGCCTGCTCGATTGCATGGCCTTGCGGCGCAGTTCGCCATAGGCTTCGGGCTCGGTAATGCCCTTGCTGTCCATCAGGATACGCTTGGCGCGGTCCACCGTCTCGCGTTCGGCCAGCTTGCCCTTGGCTTCGGCCAGGTCTGCCTGCAGCCGGGCAAAGGCGTTGAAGCGCTTCACCGCCAGATCAACCACCGCCCGAATGCGGCCAGCATGCAGCCCGTCCACCACATAGGCCGAAACGCCCGCATCTATCGATGCGCCAATTGCCTGATCATCTGCCTGGTCCACGAACATCGCAATCGGCCGGGCCAGCGCGCGGCTGACGGCAAAATATTCTTCCAATACGTCGCGCGACGGATTGCCGAGATCGATCAGGACTATGTCCGGCGAAATCTCCTCGATCCGGGCGAGCAGACCCTTGCGTTCGGCAAGGATAAATATCTCGCATCCCGCAAGTTCACGGAGCCCTTCCTCGATGACCGAGGCACGCGCTGCGCGCTCATCGACGATGGCAATCCTCATGCCCGCGATATTGCAGCGCACAATTGCGCTGGCAAGCCATCAGGTCATGAAGCGATGAAATACCATTCCCGACGCATTGGCCAGCATGTCACGCGGCAGGCCCGGCCATGTGCGATGGCTGGCGGAAAATACGCAGCGCCGTGCGGGCCATATCCCAGGCCGCCCCCTCGGCCACTCCATCGCGCCAATGCCCCAATCCTCTCACGACGGAAGAAAGCACAGCAACGAGCGAGGGCGATGCCAGTTCAGTCCCACCCAGGAACTTGGCGAGCAGCGCCCCTCCAACCGGATCGCGAAAACCCCGGATCACACCGCATAGTGCGCGGTCCTCTTCATCGCGTGACAGATTGAGGATCACCTCGTCCAGCGCCCTCAGCAAGGGCTCACGTCCACCGATCACGCCTCCGATAATGGTTTCCATCGCGGCTTCGGGATCGGAAGGCAGGGCATTGATCAGGACAAGGGTCGGCGCGGTAGAAGTGCCTTCATATACGCCCTGCAACGCCAGTCTCAGCATCTTGGACTTGGAGCCGAAATGATAGGCCACGGCCCCCAATGTGGAATCGGCGCGCCCGGCAACCGAACGGAAAGTCAGCGAACCCAGGCCCTCCTCCGCCAATATCGCGGCGGCGGCTGCGTCAATCGAAGTAAATTCCTCTCGTGCGCCGAACGCCTCGCGATACTCGCGCTCGGCCAAATCCTGATATTGCACACGGATGACGGAAGAAGGCGCGCCGCCCTTTTCGACAAAATGGAACAATGCCGCAACCGTCTCGTCCAGCAGGGCGCGATCCAGCAGAGGATGCCCGCGGATAAGGTGCTGGCTTGCCTCTCCATCAAAAAAGAGCGCCAGCAAGTCCGCATTGGGAAAGAAGCCTGCTTCTCGGCACAGGCGCGTCCACAAATTGCGCCATAGCATCGTCCATTGACGATGCGGCTCGCGCAGTGCCGGGTTCGCGGCAGCAGCCGCATGTGCCTCGCGCCAGGCGAGGGCCAAAGGACGCTGATCGCAAACCCACTGCTCGATCAGCGAGGCCAGCAGCGATGCCCGTGCAGCCATGGGAAATCTATCCAGCGGAAGAACCCGCAACTCTTGAAAAATGCCCTCCATCCACGCACTTGCCTCAATCAGCGCGGCATGCTGAGCGTGAACGAACAACTGTTCAAGACTGCCAAAATGATAGTCAATCGCAGAAACCGATGCATCGGCTTCCCTCGCAATCATCCGCACGGAAATCTCCGCCTGACTGTGCTGCAGCCAAAGCGCGGAGAGAGCCTTAATCAACCGACCTTGCGTGTCACAAGCGACAGTTTCCCTACGAATTGATGACGTACTTCTAGCGTTATGCGCCATTGATTTTTTTGCCCCAGTCCCTTTTCCCATCTCGCAAAATGCACGATCCCGTGCCGTTTGGGAATGCCCTGAGTTCTGGCGCAAAAACTACATACATCCGTTCTGGAAAACGCAAAAAGCGCATGGTCGTAATGAGCATTCTCCCCGAAAATGGCTGTTTACCTGGCCGGTATGGAGATCTGGCCCCGGAGACATGACTGCCGCGCCCACCTGCCTCAGGCCATGCCGGTCTTTTTCCTTGCCGGACCAATAGGATATGGCAAACAAGTCGGCAGGGGACGCGGGGGCGCGAGATGATAGAAGCAGTCATGCCGGAAAGCGTCAGAACAGGCTTGTTCTGGAATCCCGCAGCGATCAGCTATCTTTCGCAATTACTGATCGCCCTTGTGCTGTTCCTCTATCTGGCCCGGCGCGTGCGGGCAGAATACCGGATGGGGCGCGATATTGCGCCAACGCTGCTGTTCGGGCTGACAATCGGCTTCCTCGTCCCCGCGCTGCTGACGTCCATGCTCTATACGATGGTTGGCGGCGGGTGGATGAGTTACGTCATGCCGTGGATTTCTCCGGCTTCGCTTCCCGTTCTGGCGATGCCCTGGGTCTCGGTATTCACCGCCAGCGCCGCGGCCACCTTCACCCAGTTTGCCTATCGCTTCCCCCAGCAACTGCCCCGGGCGAAACGGGAACAGATGATCGTCGGCGGGGCGATGATCTGCATGATCCTGATGGAAATCGTCATTGCCTTGCGGACCAATGCAGCCATGCTGGCAGGCGACGATTGGACCAGGCCCGATTGGGTCGCATGGTGGATGAACGCCGCCGCGCTCTGGATTGCCGCCGTGTTCGTGCGCCAATATCTGGCTGCCCAAGGGGCGATGCACCCGTCCGCACCTTCCTCTTCGGCGGCTGCATCGGCGCGCGATCTGATCCGGATTACCTTTGCCCCGGCGACAAGCCGCGAGGCAAGGGCCGCCCGGGGCGTCCTAATCTTCACTCTGCTGCCGGTGATGCATACGACCGCGCTCGCCCTGCAACAGCAGGGCTTTCTGGGGCCCTATTCGATCGACATCCTCCTGTGCTGGTCCGTGCTGGCGCAACTTACCGGCTTCACTCTGGTGTACATCGGCTATCTGCCGGAACGCTCGTCCTTCCTGTTCAAGCTCACCTCGATCAGCGCCGCCTTGCTGCTGGCTGCGATCAACGGCACTTGCTGGATTATCGCCCCCGGTTATTTCGCACAGTTCAGGGCACCGGGTATGGTCGCCGGGGGGCAGGTAGTCCGCTTCTCACCCAACGCACAGGGCAGCTATGCGGTGGGAGATGTCCCCCTGTCACCCGAACCGGTCGCCGGACGGCGGATCGGCTCACAAGGGAGCGCGGTGGCACTACCCTTTGCATTCCCGTTCTACAGGCAGAAATACCAAACCGTTTATGTCTCGGCCGATGGCACGGTCGCTTTCGATCATGTTCCCCGCCCAGTCGAAACCGTATTCCGCTATGGCGCCCAGCCTGCGATCTATCCATTGCTGGTTGCCATTCCCAAAAGCGGAACAGATGTAAGAGTCCGCGTTGGTCCAAAGCGCCTCGTCGTTACGCGGCGCGACCGATGCATATCGGGGCAGGACGGGTGCTATGGCTTCCAGACGGTCCTCCATGCCAATGGACGGATTGATTTTGCCTATCTGGCAATTCCTGCCCAACCGCGGTTTCAACCTTTCGAGCCCCTGGCCTCGCCCTGGCTGATGGGGATCACCCCCGGAAACGAACAAAGCTTAACGGGTACTGCCGCAAAGGCGCCTCTGATCAGGGATTACCACCGCGAATTCCTGACCCATGTCGATCGCCTTTATGCGCCGCTGGTCCCCTTCCTGATCGGCGCCCTGATTGTTCTGATGGTGGGTTTGCCACGGCTGTTAAGAAGCTTTCTCGTGCGCCCCCTGGTAAGGCTGCTCCAGGGGATGAAGCAATTTCGCGACGGAGATCTGGGCACCCAAGTCCCGGTCAGCTTCAATGACGAAATCGGCTATCTCACGGAATCCTTCAACGCCATGGCCCGTTCGCAGCATGGCATGGTGCATGGGCTGGAGACGATGGTTGCCCAGCGCGTGGCCGAAGTCACCGACATCACCGCCCGACACGCGCAATTGGAGGAACGTAATCGCCTTTCCTCCGATTTGCACGATTCCGTAAGCCAGACCCTATTCTCCGCTGCCCTGCTTGCCGATGCCTTGCCCGATCAGTGGCGCCGGAACCGTAGAGAAGGCGCCAAGACGCTGGAACGACTGGGAGAGCTCAACCGCGATGCACTCGGTGAGATGCGGCTCCTTCTCACCGAATTGCGCAGCGGCACGGAGGAGGATCAGCCTCTGGGCGATCGGATCGCCGCTCTGGTCGCCCAATTCGAGGCTCGGCATGGCATCAAAGCCCAGGTGGAAATCTCCAGCGATGCCCCCTTCCCTGCCGAAGTGCGCACGGTTTTTCATCGTATCACACAGGAAAGTTTGAATAATATCGCAAAACACGCGCAGGCCACTAAAGTACGCGTGGCATTCGAGGCGTTGCCGGGGCAGGCACTGCTCATCATCGCCGATGACGGACAGGGATTTGATCCCGCCGCCATTGAGGGGGATCATTTGGGGCTGCAGATCATGCGGGAACGCGCGCGGCGCATCGGCGCAACGCTGGAAATAGAGACTGCTGCCGGCAAGGGCACCACCACTACGCTGGTGTGGATGCGCGACCATGCCGAATAGGGCTATCCGTATCCTGCTGGTTGACGATCACATGGTCGTGCGCGCCGGGCTGGCACAGGTGCTGGGCGCAAAAGCCGGCTTCACGGTAGTTGGGGAAGCGGAGAGCGGCGAGGAGGCCCTGTTCCTGTGTCACCAGCATCACCCGCATGTAGTCCTGATGGATGTGCGGATGCAGGGTATGGGCGGGATCGGGGCAACCGAGGCAATCCGTAAATACCACCCCGATACACGCGTAATCGCCCTGAGCACCTTTGCCGACGGCAGCGTTATCGCGCAGTTGCTGGCCGCCGGGGCGAGCGGGTTCCTCCCCAAAACCGTTTCCGCCGAGGACCTGGTCGACGCCATCAAACGGGTCCATGGCGGTGAGACCATCGTCCATTCGGGGCCAGATTCCCGGGAACCCACACAACAGGCGGCCTCCCCCGGTGATGTCAAGCTGAGCGGGCAGCAGCGGCGCGTTCTCGCCTTGCTGACCAAGGGCTATACCAATGGCGAAATCGCGGCCTATCTCGGCCTTTCGCTTCCCACTGCGCGCTACCACGTCAGCGCGATCCTGCTGAAGCTGGGCGTCTCGAACCGGGCCGAAGCCGCCGCATTGGCTGAACGCAACCGACTGGTGGGCGAAGCGGATTTCTAACGCACCCTGTACAAACGTATAGGGGTAACTGGCCGTGCGGCCAGTTCCGCTTACCTGCCCCAGGCCTATCCTCCCTGCCAACAAGCGGGTCCGCCCGCGAACAGGGGTGTTCATTTTGAAGCTCGTTTGCCAGCAGCGCTCCGGCCAAAGAGTTGCTCTGCTCGCGGCTCCTGCAACGCTGGGGCTTGCCTTGCTCGTCAGCGGCTGCGGGAATGCTCCCGCTGATGAAGGGAACCGGGCATCAGCTACTCCCATGCGCGCGCAGACATCAACGGCGGCCCATCTGCCATGCCCCGATAACGAGCCGAGACTTCCTCTTACCGGGTTATGCCCAAGCCGCGCGACCGGCTATCTCTACGAGGCCGATGGCCATACTCCGGAGACGCCGGGCGGGTGCGAATGGGTCGTTCAGGAAACCAAGATACCTGCCGGCGATGTCTTGCTCTATCGGGCACTGCAATGCGCAGGAAAGGTAACCAGTCTGGTCTGGTCCGCTTCCACCAATTCCGAAAATGCCCAACTCAAATATCGAACCTCTGCTTTACGCCACAAGGCAGGCGATCTGGCCGCGGTGATTACCGGCATGGAAGAAGGCAATCCCGGCGCAGGAGCATTAGCCTTCGCGCGGGCGACGTTCGACGATCCCGGGCAGGCCGTGCGCTGCGTGGCGCGCAAAGCCGATGTGGCGGATTGGCCCGCCGATGCTCTGGTGATCGATGCATGGCCTGGCACACCTGCCGGCGGCGCCTGCGGCCCCTTTGGCTATCAGCCGGGCACACCTGCCTACTGGCGGGAATTCCAGCATCAGTCGTGGTTTTTTCAACTCGGCCCGGGTCACCCCGAATTCGATCCAGGTTCCTTCACACTGATTACCTGGGACGGGCAAGCTTCCCGCTGGAGCAGGGTGCAGTAGCTGGTGGCCTTCATGCCGTCTGAACATCTGGGCCGACATACGGCGATTGCCCTCTCCGCTGCCCTGCTGCTCGTCGCCTGCAACAATGACGAAACCGGAAACAACACCCATGCCGCCTCTCCCACAGTCGAGGAACCGAGCACCCTTCCCGTCGACGATATGGGCGAGACTGTGCGGAGGGTGAAGAATTGCGTGCTGGAGACTCCCGAAGGCAGTTACGAGGGGCCTTGCGAGCGAGTGGAATGGGAAGGCCCCAGCTTTTCGATACGCCGCGCCAGAGGCAAGGCCTTTGTCGATGGGATTACCGAGGTAGTCGTCGAAGTTGACCGCCCCGGCGAGAAAGCCGGCGGATCGTTCCGCCGTGGGCTTGAAGGGGACCTCGTGCCGGTGGGCCCGCTGACTTTCCGCGACGATTGCGCATGCTGGGTCGGCACGAACTTCAGAATCGGGGCCTTTCCCGATCCGGACGAATAAGGGGGCCGGACGCTAATCGCGTCCGGAAGGGGAGATCCGCTGGTCTCGGGGGCATCAGGACCGGCGGATCGAACCTGCAGCTTCATCGACAGCTGCACTTGCAGGCAAGCACTGACGCAACCAGGCATCTAGGTTGGTTCCCGACAGCATGAAAAGGGACCGGATGATGGATGAATTGCAAGCCATGCGGGATGAACTCAAGCTCCTGCGGGCAGACCTCGATGCTCTGACGGAAAAGGCGCGCAAGGCCGACGATTATGTCGAAATCTGCAATCTCCAGGCAGCCTATGGCTATTACGTGGACAAGGGCCGGTGGGACGATGCCGCGGACCTTTTTGCACCGGATGCCACGCTGGAACTGGCCGGGCGCGGCGTCTATGTCGGGCAGGAGCGGATAAGGGCCTACCTCCATCACTTGCCCCCTTACGGCCGGGGTGTGCTCTACAACCACATGCAGCTCCAGCCAGTGATCCATATCGACAGCGGGGCAGGCACCGCGAAGGGCCGCTGGCGCAGTTTCATGATGGTCGGCGCGCTGGGCGCGGAAGCCCGTTGGGGTGAAGCGACCTACGAGAACCAGTACAAACGCGTGGATGGCAATTGGCGGATCGCGCTGCTGCACGGCTACATGAACATCTACACGGATTATGAACAAGGCTGGCACAAGGGCGGCGTGAAGCTGCTGCGCTCGATCGATGGCCTGCAGCCCGATCTCCCGCCGACCATGGAATATGAAGCCTATCCCGAGCCGGTGATCGCGCCTTATCATTACGACAAGGTCTGAGACCGCTTCCTCCCGCCAGGAAGCGGCGACGATGTGTCACCTTTCCTGGCGAGAAAATGCCATGTTCGGTGCAAAGTGTGTCAGCCCCCCAGGCCGCGGATTCAAGCCGTTTTTCGCCGCATCGCGCGCGCCGGAGTGTCACCTTCCATTTTCGTGTTTCGTGCACAGGGCGAGCGGCCCGACGGCGCCCGTGGAGGCGAGCGGAAAATGGACAGGGCAGGTGATCGGCGGGGCGGTTCATTTCACAGTCTAAACACCATCCGAAGGTGTGTAGGAAAGTGTTTAGGGTTGCCCGCCCGTCTGCCGCAAAACTTGGATTACGCCGCTATTTCCCCACGCCGCCCGGCCCGAAATCCTCATAGCTCCGCTTGGCCAGATATATCCGGATTGCCTCTGCATCCGCGCGGGTCAGCTTGCCCTTGAAGCTGGGCATGCCGTTCTGGGCCAGCGCGCCATCCAGCAGGATGGAGAAGAATGCATCGTCCATCACCAGCGGGGAGAGGCGCAGGTCCGGATAGGCGCCCGCGCTGACCGCGCCGCTGCCATGGCAACGCAGGCAGAAACGGCCGAATAGCTCATCGCCCTTCACATTAGCCGCCCTGTCCTTCGGCATTGCCTGAACGATGGGTTCGTGCGGCACTTGCGGCGGCGCGAACGGCGGCAGCTTGGCCTTGCCGTCCAGCGCGAAGACCAGTAGCCGGTTCGGCCCGATGGACTTGCCAGCCTGCAATGCCATCACCCCTCCGGTCAGCGGCCAGCCGCCGCCCCAACCTGCCATCACCGCCACATATTGCGTGCCATCGAGCCTATAGGTGATCGGCGGAGCGAGAATGCCGGTCTGCGCATCGAAGCTCCACAACTGCTTGCCCGTCTCGTCATCATAGGCGACCATTTGCCGCGCGGTATTGCCGGCAAAGACCAACCCGCCCGCAGTGGCCAGCACTCCGCCGTTGAAGGGCGCGGCCTGATCCACCTTCCAGCGCGCCTGCTGTTTCACCGGGTCCCACGCGATGAGATAGCCCTTCATCCCGGCGTAAAGCGCCTTGCGATCCGCCTCGCTCATCGTGCCGCCGCCACTCATCGCGACGCCTGAAGTGTAAACGCCAACCACCTGCTTTTCCGCGTCATTGGGCGCGAAGGGCATGCCCACATCCTGTGCGGGAATATAGACCAACCCGGTGCGGGGGCTGAACGCCATGGGCGGCCAATTATGCCCGCCGCCGGAACTCGGAAACTGGAAATGGGCCTTGCCGGTGCGATAATAGCGCGCATCGGGCAGCTCTATCGGACGTCCCGTTTTCGGATCGAGCGCACTGGCCCAGTTCACATTGACATAGGGTTTGCCGGAGATGAACTCGCCAGTCTTCCGGTCAAGCACATAGAAGAACCCGTTCTTCGGTGCCTGCATCAGCACCTTGCGCAGTTTTCCGTCGATCTCAAGATCGGCCATCACGATATTCTGCGTGGCCGTATAGTCCCAGGTGTCGGCGGGTGTTTCCTGAAAATGCCAGGCATATTCCCCGGTGTCCGCTTTCAGCGCGACGATGGAGGAAAGAAACAGATTATCCCCCTTCCCATTGGAACGCATCCCGTGGTTCCAGGGCGATCCATTGCCGGTGCCGATATAGACGAGATTCAGTTCAGGGTCGTATTCGATGGCGTCCCACACCGTGCCGCCGCCGCCATATTTCCACCATTCGCCATCCCAGGTTGGCCGGGCGATCTTCATGGCGCTGTCGGACGCAGCCTTGTCTTCCACGCCGGGTTTGCCGGGCACGGTATAGAAGCGCCAGCGCAGCTTGCCGCTGGCCAGATCATAAGCACCGACAGAACCGCGCGCGCCGAACTCCGCCCCGCCATTGCCGATCAGCACCATGTCCTTCACCACGCGCGGCGCGCCGGTGATGGTGTAGTTTTCCGCCAGAGGATCATTCTGATCGATTGTCTGGGTCTGCCAGACGGGCTTGCCAGTCTGAGCATCGAGCGCGATCAGCCGCCCGTCCAGCGCACCGAGAAATACCTTGCCACCTGCCACCGCGACCCCGCGCGACACTGGCCCGCAGCAGGACCGGGCAGAGGCTTCCCGCACTTGCGGGTCGTAGCTCCACAGCAGTGTGCCGTCCCGCGCATCCAGCGCCTGCACTACGTCATAGGCGCTGACGAGATAGATTTTCCCATCCACCACGATGGGCGTCGCTTCCTGCCCGCGATCCGTTTCCAGATCGTGGAACCAGGCGAGGCCGAGGCGGGAGATATTTTCCCGGTCGATCTCCTCCAGCGGCGAATATCGCTGCGCCTCCGCCGTACGGCCATGCATGGGCCAATCGGCATCCGCACTGCCACATGCCGCCAGCAGGCAGGCTACGGCCAGCGCGAGATACCGCCTCATGCCGCCGTTTCAGCCCGATGCCGCGCACGGGCCGCCAGATAGAGG
This sequence comes from Sphingomonadales bacterium 63-6, assembly GCA_001898545.1. GTDB lineage: Bacteria > Pseudomonadota > Alphaproteobacteria > Sphingomonadales > Sphingomonadaceae > Andeanibacterium. The sequence goes on from MKUB01000186.1 coordinate 22,091, forward strand.
GCAAGACCGCCAAACGCGAAGAACCCGGCGAAAGTCGCGATGGCCATTTGCAGGCCGCCTGCCGAAGCCGCTGCGCAGGCCGATCCCGGTACCTGCCCTGCCGCGCCCGCGCATTGGGTGGCGAAGTTTCCACCATAGATCATCGACGATGCCGTATCGCTGACCGTGCCGACCAGTGGCGGGCCCACGCCCTGCCCCACCAGATGGACGATCAGCAGGAAGATCGCCGATCCCGTCGCCCGGCTCCAGGAGTTCAGATTTCCGTGAAGAGTCGCGATGGCGGGGCCCATGGCCGTGTAGAAGAAGAACGAACCGACGAGCATCACCGGAATGGCGATGGCGAGATTGCCGCTCATCAGCCCGATCACGAACAGAGGCGCGCCAATTACCGAGCCAAGTGCAGGGAAGCCCAGCAGCCAGCGCTGATCGCGCCGGGCGAAATGTTCACTGGCAAAGCCGCCGAGCAAGGTCCCCACCAGCGAGGCGATGCCCGAAATGGTGCCAAAAACCAGCCCCGCCTGCCCCGCATCCAGCCCGTAGGAGCGGGAGAAGAAGGCCGGAAGGAAGGTGTTCACACCGAAGCTGCCCAGGCTGATGCAGGTCACGCCCACCAGCAGGAAACGGATGGTGGAACTGCCCATCATGCCCGTGAACACCTGCCATGCGCTGGGTTTCGCGCCCGAGCTTACTTCAATTGTCGCAGTCGCCCGCTGCGGCTCCTTCAGGAAAAGGAAGCACAACAGCGAAATCATGCCGCCCGCCACGCCGAAGAACAGGAAGGTTGAGCGCCAGTCGTAATTCTCGGCGATGGCGCCGCCGAGAAATGACCCCAGAAGCGATGCGACCGGAACGCCCAGCATGAAGATGGAAATCGCCGAAGCGCGCTTTTCCGGCGGATACATATCCGAAATCATCGAATGGGGCGGCGCCTCCGTGGCGGCACTACCCACCGCCATGCCCAACCGGGCCGCCAGCAATTGCGTGAAGTTCACCGTCAGCGCCATGAACGCCGTAAATGCCGATCCGATCAGCAGGAAGGCTGCGGAGATGGTGGAGCGGCGATAATTTTCCGCCATCCGCGCCACCGGCACGCTGGCCAGCGCATTCACCACGGCAAAGGCAGTGCCGCCCAGCAGACCGATCTGGAAATCGCTGACCAGGAACTCGGCCTTGATCTTCTCAGCCACCAGCGCAACCACCACGCGGTCGATGAAACCGAAGGCGTTGAGCGAGGCAAGCAGCAACAGGGCCACTGCGCGGTCACGTTGCGTCACTGCATTCCCCTCTATCCGGGCCACGCTCTGGCGGCGGGCATTCGCCTGTTGCTAGCCCTTGGCCGTCGCCTGAACGTGTATGCGAGCGCATTACCAAGCGTGGCAGCGAAGCGCGGCGTGATGGACGGCGGCGGCTGCGCCGACAGGCATCAGTGCAGCACTGCCAGAGCGCGGCATTCACGCGGAGTCCGGCCGAAACGAGCCTTGAAGGCGCGGCTGAAATGCTGGGAATCGCTGAAGCCCCAGAAATGGGCGATGTCGGTAATCGAACGCGCCGCGAAAGCCGGATCGGTCAATTCGCTGCGACAGCGATCCAGCCGACGATTCCAGATGATGCGGGCAAGCGTGTTCGCCTCCCCCTCGAACAATTTGTGCAGCGTTCGGCTGGAACAGCCCAGCGCCTGCGCAATCATCGTCACACCCAGGGCAGGATCGGCAAGGTTGCGTTCGATGAATTCCAGCACGGCTGCCCGCCGCCTTTCGCGCATATCGGGCAGGGAACCGGAATCGCCCGCCCGCAGCGCCAGTTCCAGCAACTGGACCATATGGCCGCCGATCAGCTCACGCTCCGGCGGGGACAGCGTCGCCCCTGTCATCACGGCGGCGGAAGCCCCGGCATGCAGCACCTGCACGGCCCCGGAAAGATAGCTGCGCGGCCTGCCCCACCAGTTGAAACCGGGGCGCGGTGCGGGCAGCAACCGGCAAGGCAGGGTTATGGTCAATTGGCGCGAATGGCCGGGCGCATCGAATTCATAGGCCATATCCTTGCGCAGGGCGCACCACTGGCCAGGCCTGATTTCGATCTCGCGCCCGTGCTGGCGCAATCGCGTAATCCCTTCTTCCTGAAAGAAGAACTTGAGCGCCGCCTCTTCCGTCTCGCTATCCAGCCTTGGGGACTGCGCGATGCGATGACGGCCAAGAGAAGCCTGGCACAGGCGCACCGGTCCGAAATCGCTGCCTCTGAGCGATGCTTCACGATCGTCGTCGATCTCCACCCGGTCCGCCCCGGTGAAGGCCAGCCACTGGCGGCTGCGTTCAAGGCGGCTGCCCGCTCTGGTGGAAAAGACCTTCAGCATCTCGTCCCTCGCTACCGGGCCAAAGGGGCCTTGCCGACCCGCTTGTCTTTATGGCCACTTCAGGCAGAAGTAATCCGCAAGGGCAAAGCTGTCCAGCAGCGGCAGCAGCCCAAAACGAGAGGAGAAGACCGATATGGCACGCATTCCGGTGGAAGACGAACTGGCGATCAGGGAACTCTATGCCCGCTATTGCTGGGCTCTGGATACGGGGGATACTGACGGATATTGCGATCTCTTCACCGACGATGCCGAAGCCACGGAAGAAACCGCCTCCGGCGGTCTGGAAGTCCTCAAGGGGCGGGACGATATCCGCAAACTGGTGCTCAAGTTCCATGAGCGGCCGGATTTCCCCGGCCATCAGCACCAGATGGAACAATTCATCTTCGAACCCGATCCGCTGGGCCGCCCCAATCGCTGGGTGGTACGCACCTATGCCTGGGCGACGATCAATCGCCCGCCCGAACACCCCATCCTGCACTGGTGCGGCCATGTGCGGGACGAGGTGGTCAAGGTAGATGGCGAATGGAAAATCGCCGCCAAGGACATCATGGGCTGGGCAGGCAAGGTGCTGGAACGGTTCGGTCCACGGAGTTGACCTGCCAGCACCGCAAGCATGGCGGCTGCGCTTTCAGTCCCTAACCATCGCAGCGAGGCAAGTCTGGCCGGCTGCCGGATGCTATGGACGGGAGGAAAGGATTTACGATGAGCCAATCCGCCCTTCCCGTCCTGCCCCCTGCCCGCCACCATATTGGCGGCGCCTGGGCGCAGCCTTCCAGCGGTGCCACGATCGCGGTGGAAGACCCTTCGACGGGGCAGACCATAGGCGACATTTCGGCTGGCAGCGCCGAGGATATCGATGCTGCCGTCTCCGCCGCACATCAGGCAATGTACGCGCCGGGCCGCACTCGCTGGACTCCTGCCCAGCGACAGGGCGCTCTGCTGAAGCTGGCCGACGCGGTGGAAGCGCGAGCGGAAGAATTCGCCCAGCTTGAATCGCTCGATGCAGGCAAGCCCATATTCAATACGCGGATCGTGGATGTCCCCGGCGCGATTGCCGCCCTGCGCTATTTCGCGGGCTGGGCCACCAAGCTGACCGGCGAGACAATGGAACTTTCCGCCCCCGGCAATTGGCATGGCCATGCCCGGCGGGAGCCGGTGGGCGTTGTGGGCCAGATCGTGCCCTGGAACTATCCGCTGATGGGCGCGGCCTGCAAGATCGGCCCCGCCCTCGCAGCAGGTTGCGCCGTGGTGCTGAAGCCTGCCGAGCAAACCTCGCTCTCCACGCTGCGGCTGGCGGAACTGGCCAGCGAATGCGGCGTTCCGCCGGGCTATTTCAACGTAGTGACCGGGCTTGGCGCAGAAGCGGGCGCGGCCTTGGTGGAACATCCCGATGTCGCGAAGATATCCTTCACCGGCTCCACGATCACGGGCCGCCGGATCGCGGAAAGCTGCGGCAGGCAGATCAAGCGCTGCACGGTGGAACTGGGCGGCAAATCTCCTGTTATCGTGCTGCCCGATGCCGATCTTGACGCTGCCGCGCGCGGGATCGCCATGAGCATCTTCTTCAATAGCGGGCAGACCTGCTCGGCCGGATCGCGCCTGTTGGTCCATGCCAGCATTGCCGATGATCTGGTCCAGCGGATCGCCGCAATTGGCACTACGATGACAATCGGCGCTCCCAGCGATCCGGATACACGGCTCGGCCCGCTGATTTCAGCGGCGCAATTCGCCCGCGTCTCCGGCTTCGTCGAAGGCGCGCAGAGCGAAGGCGCGACCCTGGCGGCAGGCGGCGCGCTGGAAGGCATTCTCGCCGCCAGCCGGGGCCATTATTTCCGGCCCACCATCCTCACCGACGTGACCGCTCGCATGGCCGCCGTTGAAGAGGAAATCTTCGGCCCGGTCCTGTGCGTGGCTAGCTTCGAGACGAGCGATCTGGACGAGATCGCCGCCCTGGCAAACGATACTTCCTATGGCCTTGCCTCCTATGTCTGGACGCGTGACCTCGCCAATGCCCTTGGCCTGATCGACCGGCTGCGCGCAGGCACGGTGCGGATCAATTCGGGCGGCGGGAACGACTTTTCCATGCCCGTGGGTGGGGTGAAGCAATCCGGTTCCGGCCGGGAAAACGGCCGTGCCGGGATCGAGGCCTATACCGAGCTCAAAGCCGTCACGATGGTCTATTGAGGAGCCTGAGGATGACACAGGAAACCGCAGCGCCCACACCCGGCCTTGTCGCCGCCTTCACTCTCGAAACAGCGTTCGGACCCACTCTCGATGTGGGAAAACTGCCTATCGGCGGGGAGCGCAGCCACTGGCCCGTCTCGGGCGGGCGCTTTCATGGCGAAGGGCTCGAGGCGCAGGTGAAAGGCGGTGCTGAAACCCGCTTCGCCCGCGCCGATGGGGTGACCGTAGTGGAAGCCAGTTACTACATCGAAGCGGAGGGCACTCTCGCCCGCGCTTTCGGCACGGGTTACCTCACCACGGATGGCGAGTTCCAGGGCACCCGCCTGACGCTGCTGTTCGAGGCGGAGGCCGATGGCCCGCTCGCCCACCTTGCTGGGGCTGCTTATGTCGCGGAACGGCCCGCAGGTGCAGCCGCCCTTGCCATTCACAGGATCGTCTGATGCAGTTGGAACTCGCACTCGAAATGCAGATCACGCTGGGTCCGCGCATGCATATCCACATGGATGGCTACACGCGCGGGGCCGTTCTGATCGAGGCGGGCACATTCCGCGGCCCCGGCATTTCCGGCCGGATCGTGCCGGGCAGCGGGGGCGATTTCCCGCTGGTGCAGGCCGACGGCAATGGCCGTTTCGAATCCCAATATCTGCTGGAAACCGATGACGGCGCCTTCATCCTGAAGCGCAGCACCGGCATCCGCCATGCCCCGCCCGAAGTGGTGGCCAAGCTGCTGGCGCGCGAGGAAGTCGATCCCTCCAGCTATTACATGCGCATGACCCCGCGCTTCGAAGCGCCTGCCGGGCCCTATGAATGGCTGAACCGCACCATCTTTGTGGGCGTGGGCCAGCGCAATCCCAACGGCTCCCTGTTCCGCTTCTGGAAGGTGGTTTGATCGCCATGGAGCAGTTCGACTATATCGTTGTCGGCGCAGGTTCCGCCGGATGCGTGATGGCCAATCGCCTGAGCGAAGACCCCGCCTGCCGCGTGCTGCTGCTGGAGGCTGGTGGCAGCGATCGCCGGATGGATGTCACTATCCCGCTTGCCGTCTCGAAACTGTGGCCCAATCCCGACCTGACCTGGGGCTTCTTCTCCGAGGAAGAACCGGAGCTGGAGGGCCGTCGCCTGCCTGTGGCGCGGGGCAAGATGTTGGGCGGCACTTCCTCGCTCAATGGCATGATGGCAATCCGGGGGCATCGCCGCGATTATGACGGCTGGCGAGATTCCGGCCTGCCCGGCTGGGGTTGGAACGATGTTCTGCCCTATTTCCGCAAGCTGGAAAGCCACTGGCGCGGCGATACGCCAATGCATGGTGGCAAGGGCCCGCTCTGCGTCCAGCCCCATCCCGCGCCCAGTCCCTTGATGGCTAATGCCGTGGAAGCCGCGCGCGCCATGGGTTTTCCCATCACCATGGATTTCAATGGCGAGCGGACCGATGGTTTCGGCATGCCCGATTTCACCATCAAGGACGGGCGCCGCCACAGCGCCGCCGATGCCTACCTGCGCCCGGCGCTCTCCCGGCCCAATCTGGAGATCCGCACTCATGCGCTGGCCACTCGCATCCTGTTCGATGGGAAGCACGCAACCGGCCTCGCCTGGATGCAGGGGAACGAGGAAAAGCAGGCGCATGCAACGCGGGAAGTGATCCTGTCCGGCGGGGCCATCAACTCGCCGCAATTGCTGCTGCTATCGGGCATCGGCCCGGCGGGGGAACTTGCGGAAATGGGCATTCCCGTTCTGCATGACAGCCCCGATGTCGGCGGCAATCTGATGGATCATCCCGGCGCCGGGATGGAGCTGGACCTCGCCCCTCCCCTCGCCTTCGAAAAGCAGCTGCGGCTTGACCGGCTGATGCTCTCCGGCCTGCGCTGGCTTATGCGGCAGAAGAGCCCATTCGGCGCGCCGCCTCTGGCCATTTCCGCCAATGTCGCGACGGGCGCGGACCCAGATCTTGTGGACCTGCACATATTGCTGATCCCGCTGGCGATGGAATCGCGCGTGTGGTTCCCCGGCATTGCCAAGCCGTTCGGCCCGCGCATGGGGGCCATGTGGTCCCTCAACTACCCCAAGAGCCGGGGCTGGCTGAAGCTTGCGGCCCCCGACCCGCGCGCCCATCCGCGCATCCGTTTCAACCTGCTGTCGGCGGAGGAAGACCGGGCGGAAATGATGCGCGGCTATCGTACCTTGCGCCAGCTTCTGGCCCAGCCTGCCCTTGCCGACGTGACCGGCGCGATCCGGCGGCCGGAAGTGGCGCCGGAAAGCGACGAGGATGTGCTCGCCTATGTCCGCGCAACCGCCGCCACCGCCTATCACCCCTCGGGCACCTGCCGCATGGGCAGTGACGAGCGCTCCGTTCTGGATGGAGAACTGCGCGTGAACGGGGTGGATGGCCTGCGCGTAGTGGATGCTTCCATCTTCCCCAGCCTGCCGGGCGGCAACACCAATCTGCCGGTCATAATGGTGGCGGAACGGGCAGCCGATTTCATCAAGGCCAGCCATAGGTAATCGCGAGCGGAAGGAATCGGACATGGGTCTGCTGGAGGGCAAGGTCGCCATCGTCACCGGGGCGGGCCGCGGGATCGGGCGGTGCCATGCCCTCGCTTTGGCGCGCGAAGGAGCAGCGGTTCTTGTGAACGACGCTGGCACTGCGATCACCGGAGGCGGACAGGACGCCGCCCCTGCCGCTCAGGTCGTGGCGGAGATCGCCGCGCTGGGTGGACGCGCCATTGCGGACACTGGCGACATGGGCAGTTGGGGCAGCCCGAAGGCGCTGGTCGAGCACGCGCTGGACACCTTCGGCCGGCTCGACATCGTGGTGAACAATGCCGGGATCACCCTCTATGATTCCATCGCCACTGAAAGTGGAGAGAACTGGCAGCGGGTGATGGATGTGAACATCACCGGCACCGCCGCGCTGCTCCATTGGGCGACGCGATATTGGGAGAGCGAAGGGCCGCAATTGGGCCGGGCGGTAGTGAACACCTCTTCCCCGGCCGGAACGAACCCGCCACCGGGCGCGATTTCCTATGTCGTGTCCAAGGCCGGGGTCGCCGCCCTGACCATGGCTGCCGCCACGGAGCTTTGCCATCTGGGCGTGCGGGTAAACGCGCTGGCGCCCATGGCCCGATCGCGAATGAGCGAGGCGATCCCGATGCTCGACGAAATCATGAAAGTACCGGAAACCGGGCTGGACCGG
>MKUB01000186.1:29828-33672 GCA_001898545.1 Sphingomonadales bacterium 63-6
TGTCTCGCGCCTGATGCTCTCCCTCGCCTCACCCGCCTGTCGGTTCACCGGGCGCATCTTCGGCGTGGATGGAGACCGTATCTATCTGTTCCAGAGCATGAGCGCGGAAACCGCGATCGACAATGGCGGGCAAGCCTGGACGCAAGAGGCACTGGCTGGCGCGTTGGAGGCCGTGCCGCAACGCGACGCATCATGGATGATAGCCCCCAATCTGTATGTCCAGGCCGGCGCCCCGCCGCCGGATGTTCTGGACGCCTTCGGCCGTATCGCGCGAGGCGAGCCGGTACAGGTCTGGGCCCCTATCGACCGGAGCTAATCACCCCAGCAGCTTCCGGGTCTCAAGGTTCCATGAAATAGAGCGTCGCATAGCCGCCAAGGCTGCGATTGTAGAGCGGACGCATCTTTTGCAGGGTGGGCAAGGCAACCTCCCGGAGATGCGGGCGCCTCGCGGCGAGTTCCAGCCATGACAGATACTGGCCGTCCCCCAGATAGGAATCGCTCTGCCGTGTCTCACCGGCGCGACTGGCTACGATGGAAGGTGTGGCGTTGATGGCGAGCGTCTGGCCCAGGATCGTATCGAGTGAACGGCCATCCTTCGTCACCTGATAGAGGTCATAGCCCTGACGCCCAGCGATCTGGGCGATGAAGGCGAGGTACATCGCCGCATAATTCTGGTAATGCGCGGCATGGCTGCCCCGCTTCATTTCCAGAGGCAGCGTTCCATCGGGCGCGGCATCGTCCACTGCCGAATAAACGGCGCTGACACCATAGCGGAACAGATCGTCATTCCGCGTCAACACCCCGATCATCGCCGCATAGACCGCCCGGCGATAGAAATGATTGTTGCAGCACGTGCCGTCCCTCGCCCCCGGATAAGCCATATGCGCATGCGCCGCAGCCACCAGCCACGCCTCTACCCGAGCCTTCTCCACTTCCATGCCGGGCACATCCTCCCGCACGAGGGAATAGGCGAAGGCCATGGCGAACAAAGTGGATTCAATCTGGAACCAGGTCTGCAGCCCCGCCTTCTTGCGATCATAGGCCAGAAAGGCCCCGCCCTTTGCCCAGCGGTCAAGCGCCTCGATCACGCAGCGCCCATTGGCGACACGGTTCGGCTCCACGAATTGCGCTGCCGCCAGCGCCGATAGCGCATCCTCGAAACGGTGGAACTGGGCGACCTGCAATTTCCATGCAGGATTATCCTTGTAGAAATCCGCCAGCGGAGCATCCCCCGCGAAAGGCTTCATCTCCATGGCTTCCACGCAGGGAACACTGGCCCTAACCCGCTCGATCTCCTGGCGGAGGATAGGGTCAGTAGTGTTGGCCAGATAGGCCCGGCGCGCGGCCCGGTCGAAATAGCCCGCCGCCGGGTCACGCACGCGATAGGCAGACAGATCGAGCGCCTGCCGTTCCTCCAGCGTCATCGCCATCGCGGACGTTCCCGCCAGCGCGAGCAGACCCAGCAGCAATACCGCAAACCTGCGGACAAGGATCATCATTTGAAGATTACCACTTCGGCCATGGTGGGGCTCTCCCGCCCGGCAGGCATTGTCGAGATGCTCAGCAGAACCGGGATGGTGCCGGGCACTGCACTCCCCGCGCCTTGCGGCTCGTAGTGAGACAGGGTGGCGATTCCGGCGCCGAAACTCTCCACCTTCGCCGCAATCGGGGGCGCGCCCGCAATGCGGACTTCCGCGCCCTGCCCACGCTGCAATTCGCCTTCACGCTCCGCCGGAACGCGCGCGATCACGCGCATATCCGCCGGGGCGGCCGCAGACAGCACAGCCAATGGCAAGCCGGGTGCAAGCGTGCTTCCCACCGGGGCAATCCATTCGACCGTGCAATCGCAGGGGGATTTATATCGCAGCGCCGCCACCCGTCCGCGTAGCGACGCCAGCAGCAGCGCTTCCTGCGAACGCGCATCGGCCCGGGCGAAGCGCATCTCGTTCTCGGCAAGTTGCGCATGTGCCTGCGGAGCATCGAGGACGGCGAGAAGCTGCCCCTTGTTGACGCGCTGGCCGGGCAGCACGGCGACACCGCCGACCCTTCCTGTATCCAGCGCCAGAACATCGCTGCGCGGGGCAACCAGCCGGGCAGCAACAGCCTCAACCGTAGTCGCAGATGCCCAGACCCTTGCCCCGAAAAATCCTCCTCCCAGCATCAGCGCCACGATTCCCAAGGCCAGTACTGCCTTAGGGATGAAGCGCGTACCGGAACCCGTGTGCGCTGCTTGCTCGGGCAGCGGAGTTTCCGCGTCCTGGCCTGACTGGAGATCGTCCACCGTGGGCAAAACTCCCGTCAGCACGACCCGGACGATCTGCGCCAGCACGGCCTGCGCACGCACCTCGTAAGGCGCGATGACATAATGCAGCAGGCCATCGCGGATCTTGCCATCGACCTGCGGGACGGCTGTGACTTCCAGCACCAGTTCGAAGCCCGAGAGTGGCACGTTGAGTTTGACGGTGCGGTTTGTGCCGCCTTGTTCCCATGCTTCATTGGCGGATGGTGGCAGCTTGACCGTCAACACACAGCGGGAGAGCCGAACACCCTCATAAACCCGGTCCCCGTCCGTAAGGCGGAAATCGAGCGCGACTTCGACGAATGTTCGGGGATCGCGCCGCTCCACCACAAAGGGGGGCGGGTTGCCCAGCGTCTCGGTTCCCAACGGGCTGCCCCCCGTAAGGTCGATCTTCATCCGATCCATGAGGTTCCCAGTCCCTGCATCACCGTGCCGCCATCAGCCAGACGGCACAGAACAACCCAGCCAGTGCCAGCAAATGTAATCCGCCTGCCGCGAGATTGGCCGCCATAGTGTCGCTACCGCCGGTAACGATGCCCTGGCGCGTCCAGTTCTGCCGGTTGAGACGAAACTGGAGATAAGTCTTCAGCAGCGCCCCCCATATCTGGTCATAAGCGAGCAGAAACGGCCAGAGCGGATGGAAGCGCCCCCAGGCGAGACCGTTCAGCCCGGCCATAACCAGGCGTGAAAGCACCACCCAGGCCAGATAATACAGGAAAATCACCGGCGACACGGTCAGGGACAGGATCAGCGCCAGAACCGGGCCAATCAGCGCGGTCCACATTGTCAGCCGCTGGTCAAGAATACACAGCCAGGTGAACGCACCGCAGACGCCCGGTCCCAGCCGCAACGCGCGCGAATTGGAACGCAGCATATTGCCCAGCCAGCGATGCATCAGGCGGGTCGATCCGGAAACGAACCCGCATCCGGCAGGTAGTGCCTCAAACCCGACCGCCTTCACATCGGGTATGTAGAGCATCTTCGCCTTGCGCCGCAGCAGGGCATACCATGCGGATTTGTCGTCCCCCGTGAGAAAGCGGAAGCGGCCATGCAGCCAGTCGCTGGTCCCGTCATTCTCGATCAGGTCGATGAATTCGGGGCGCACCACTTCCTCGTTCCGATACAGCGAGAAACGCCCTGTAAGCACCAGCAGCCGCTTGCTGAGCGACAGAGAGGACATCAGCACATGGCGCTGGGCATAACGCAGCGAATACCACGATGCCGCCAGTTCATCGCCTTCGGTGACGGCGGCATTGTTGGTCGTCAGCGCGCCAAGAGCAGGGTCCGCCAGGAAGAAGGGCAGGCACTTTTCCAGCGCACCACGCTCTATCACGACATCCCCGTCCAGCAGCATCGTTACCGAACCGCGCGGCAATTCCCGCCGGGCAAGGCAACGCAGCGCCATGCCGAGAGCGCTACGCTTCCCGTCCCCCCGCTGGAACTGCACGATAATTTCGATCCCCGCCGGAAAGGTAAAACATGCAAGCACTTCGTCCAGCAGCATCCGATCCCGGTCAGTAGTGATCGCGGCAATGACCGTGGCAG
>MKUB01000186.1:33700-39547 GCA_001898545.1 Sphingomonadales bacterium 63-6
CAGGGCAGAATAGACCGCGCGAAAATGCGCCTGCTGAATGTTGTAGGATGTCACCACCACGCCGACATGCGGAACGCGCAGACCTCTGCCCTCTGCCCGCACCCTGGCCGCCATGCGCGGGAAAACGAGGCGCAGATAGATTGCGGCCCTTGCGAAATGCAGGCCAGCCCAGCTGTGACGCCACATGGCGATAAGCCCATACATGCCGGGAACCGCCACCAGCAGCATTGCCATGCGATCCGGCTGGAGCAGCAGCGCAGCGGCCCAAACGGCCAGCGCAGCCAGCAAGACAAAGCCCGTCAACCCGTGGGAGGTGACCGTCCCCGGACCGGCTTCGGATGCCGCAGGGGCAGCATGCGGGCGCAACTGGTCGAGAGTGAGGACCGGCATGCGGTTCACACTCCCCAGCCTGTCCGGAATGAGTTTCCCCTCCCCACGCAAGCTCAGGCGAGGGTCAAGGATCGCCTCTTCAGGCAGGCTGGCCATGCGGAGCGCTCCCGCCAGCCCGGCTTAGAACCGGAATTCCGTGCCGATACCGGCATAGGGAGAGTCGCGATCGCTGCCCTCATCACTGCCAAAGGCATATCCGCCCCGCAAAGTCAGGCGAATATCTCCCAGCCGGACATTGGAAAGGCTGACGCCAACCTGCGTGCTTTTGAAATAATCGCTGCCGACCAGGGACACCTCGGGACCTATGAATACGCGGCCCGCACGCATTTCCACGCGCCCCGCCACCCGATAGGCATTGTCGCGCGTGATATATTCCGCCGTCCCGGCAGCAAAGATCGGCCCCTTGCGGCCGGTAAAAGCCTCCAGCTTGAACATCGCGGCGGCCCCTTCGCGCTGGCCGACATTGGCGCCGGTGCGGTCAATATAGGCGGCCCCGGCCGAGATTCGCGTCTTCCAGCCTTTGCCTGCGATCTGATAGCCTACCAGCACATTTGCCCGCAGCCGCTCGTTAGTGACGCCGGAGCGCGATTCCGACGAACCGTAGCTGACATCCGCGCGCAGCAGCGGCCCGCTTTCCTTCAAGGAGCCGGACAGAAGCGTTGTATAGCTTCCCGTAATATTGGCCCCATGATCGTAGATTTTCGCGGTGACGCCCAGCCGCTGGACATCGTCCTTGGCATAGGCTGGTGCGGCACACATCAGCCCACCCAGAATGGCGCACGGCACAGCCGCGAGAATCGATCCCCTGACGTTCATGGAAGCCCCCTTCGAATTTGGGATTACCATGAAGGGGAACGGTTAATGCATCGTTCGGAAATTACTCCACGAGAAGTTTTTTTCCGGGGAAAACCAGCACTATGGAGCCGCGCTCACTCTCAACCTTTTTGTCAGCTTCCCACAACGATTCCGCCATTGGGATGCAGTACCTGTCCGCTCATATAGCTGGCATCCTCACAGGCAAGGAACAGGAAGGATGGCGCCACTTCGTTAGGCTGTCCGGGCCGGCCCATCGGGGTATCTTCACCGAAATGCTCCACCTTCTCCGGTGGCGCGCCGCCCGAAGGATTGAGCGGGGTCCAGATCGGGCCCGGAGCCACCGCATTCACCCGGATGCCCTTCTCGATCAGATTCTCGCTAAGAGACCGCGTGAAGGCCGTTATCGCCCCCTTGGTGCTGGAATAATCAAGCAGTTGCTTCGATCCCTTATACATGGTGACCGAAGTGCAGTTGATGATGGCGCTGCCTTCCTTGAGGTGGGGCAAAACCGCTTGGGTCAGGAAAAACATCGAGAAGATGTTCGTCTGAAACGTGCGCCGCAACTGCTTCTCGGTGATCTGCCGGATGTCCTCATCCGGATGCTGCTCGCCCGCATTATTGACCAGAATGTCGATCCGGCCGAATTTGGCTACTGCTGCTTCGACGAGCTTCCGGGATGTCGCTTCTTCTCCAAGATCGCCGGCAAAAGTCAGGGCCCGGCCTCCTTCCTCTCGGACTATTCGAGCGGTTTCCTCAGCATCGTCATGTTCGCAAAGATAGGCGATCACCACATCGGCGCCTTCGCGCGCGAAGAGCGCCGCCACCGCTCGCCCGATACCGCTATCTGCGCCCGTGACGACGGCAACCTTGCCTTTGAGGCGGCCCGAGCCGGGATAGCGCGGCTGCCAATCGGGCTTGGGCTCCAACGTGCTTTCATGGCCGGGAAGGCCGTCTTCATGCACCATGCCGATTGTCTGGTTCATGGGGTTCTCTCCTTACGCATGGCGCCGCGTCGCCCTTTCCAGGTAGGAGTGGAGACACAGGTTAGGTGCGACGCGGCGCTGTGGGCGGGAGCAGGGAGTTATGACCGGCTCCCGCCACACCGGTTAACCAGGCGTGTGGCAAGGCTGTTGCGGCCAATCGCTTGCCCTGCCTTCTATGAGCTTCGGCGCCCCAAATAATCGAAGCGCTCGCTCCAAATTATCAATCAATCGCCCAGAAGCCGGTTTCACTACGCCGAATGGTGCAGAGGTGCTCGCTTTCAAGCCATAGTTCAGCGGAGCGGTTAGGCTCGTGCCGGTCGGCAATGTTCAGGGCCGCACCGGGATCATTCGCATCGAATTCAATCGTCTGGGCGACACCGATGCCATCGTCTGCATAAATCAGCCTATACGTGTACATTGGACAGCTCCCGATCTGGAGAGGCGAACCGCCTCAGGAGTTCCCCCTGTCGCTATCGGGAAGTTTGCATGGGCCAATGCGCTCGACAAGGCTGCCGCCGCCCGTCCGTCCCGATAAAGGCACGGTTCGGGCAGGCGGTGTTTACCTCATGCGACGCAGGATCACTCCTCCTCGTCCTCGTCGTCCATCATGTCCTCGCCCTCGAAGGCGTCCATGTCGATCCGGCCAGAACGGAGCATCTCCTCCTCCTTATCGACCAGATCGGGAACATCGCGGGGCACGAGGTCCGCGGGATCGGATTTTCCTCCCGGCTCGCTCTCTTCCCCTAACTGCGGATGTAGCGCTTCTTCAGCAACGTCCTGGGCCTGAGTCCCTGCCTCGTTCTGCTCGGAATTCTGCAGGTCCGGATCGTTGTAGTCATCCCGGCGCTGCCGGGGCTCGTCTTTACCGTCCATGATAAAGCTCCGTTTCCGCCGGTTACTTCTTGCTTTTTGCTCCGGCCCGGCCCGATCCGGCCTTCGGTGCAGAGGCGTCTTCGTCGCGCTCCTGCCGGTTATGGTCAAGGTGGCGCTTAAGGGCATATCCGCCGGCCAGCGCTGCGAGGAGGCCGAAGGGGCCGATCTTCTTGATCGCGGCAACGCCGCCTGCGCCCAGAAGAGCACCTGCCGTGCCGTTAAGGCCGTCCACATGCCGCGCCGCGCGTTCGCCTGCATAGGCGCCGATCATTTTGCCGATCATCTGATCCTCCTTACATTACCAGTTTGTGGTTCCGTTGATCTGTTTGAACACATTCCCGTCATTCTGCCGGGGTTATCAAATCAACGGGCAAGGCGGCAAATGTCTCCGCATGCCATTGCAAAGCGCCGCAAAAGGCGCACGGCCAGTCCCGCGCAAAGGGCGAAGACGCGGAATCGAACGAGTTCGGAAGGTCCAGTGGGCATCCAGTGAAGGCCCCGCGCTCCCGAAGGAGCACGGGATTACCTTACATCGTGATGCGGACGCCTGCCTGCGCGTTCACATCGGTATACTCGCTATTGATCGTGGCCCCAACACCCAGCTGGAATTCCACCGCCTTGCGCCGCAGCGTGGCAGTCAGAGCGACATCGCCGGAATCCTCGACGCCATTGGCGCCCGAGACATCGTAAGTGAGGCTCGGAAGGATTGAGAAACCGCCAGTCATCATGCGCTGCGTATCGAAATCATGCAGCCAGCTGCCCTGCAGACGGGCAATCATGGTCCAGTCTTCCGAAAGGTCGAACTTTGTCGCCAGATCGGCGCCCAGCTGACTACGCACGCGAGTGGCAGACTTCTTGGCGAAGCTGATGCCCAGCGGCGCCTTCGCGCCACCAGCCGTATCCAGCTTCTCGTCGAAGGCCGCATTAGTCAGGCGGGTAACATCCAGCGCGCCGAAGGGCTGGAAGTCCACGCCGCCCAGATCGAAGTGATGCCCGATCTGGGCCCTGCCGGACCACGCTTCCACATCGAAGACACCGCGCAGGGCCGTGGCATAAAGCGGCTGCAGGTCGCGCGTATAGTCGGCGTCACCCGTGGTGTAGAACGCATCAGCGCTCAGCGACCAGTTGCCCGGGCTGATCCCGGCATAGACACCCATCGTGTACAGCGTCGCCTGACCCTGCGTGGAAAGCGCATCCACCCGGTAGTCCTGCTGCCCGAAGGAGAAGGTCGCCCCGACCACTGCATTGCCAGCCGGCTTGTAGTCCCAACCACCCTGCACGACGTAACCGTAATTGCGCATGTCATGGGCACCGCCGGTTCCCTCCACACGCTGGCGTCCGCCCTTCACGGCCATCCACAGGCTGCCCCAGCCTTCCGACCGATCCGGCTGGGCATAGGCCCCGATCCGGGCAGTCGTCTGGCTGGCGACCAGATCGTGAGCGGTTCCGATCGCCGAATAGGCCGCCGACTGATAGGCGGTAACGCCCTCGCCGCTGAGCCCATCATAGATCCGGCCCAGATCGCTGACCTTGGCTACGGAGAACAGAACTGCAGCCGTGTCGGCAAACTCATCCGTCGGATGGGTCTGGATCGTGTTGATCAGTTCACCCAAGTCAGACTGCCGGTCAGTCAGCCCGTCGGGCGCATAATCCACGACATAGCTGAGCACCTGTTGCTGATCGTTCGGATAGGTCAGCTGATAGGTCATGATCGCCGATTCAGGCGTGACCAGATCCACTTCATCCGCCAGCGAAACGCCGCCATCGGCATCGAGTATGACCACCCCATGCGCGCCCGTCTGGGCATAGCCCGGGTTGAGGATGTTCACCGAGACAGTGCCGTCCAACACGGCCGTACCGGTCACCATCACCCGGTCAGAGGTATTGGTCTTCAGATCGAGGTCGAGGTTGTAGTCGCTGGTGGAGGTGAGGGCGAAATTACCCTGCACCTGCAGATCCGCCACGAGCCCTACCTCACCCGGATTGACGATGCCGGAATTGGTGAACACGCCGGAGCCCACCTTCACCACCGGTCCGGCAAGGAAAATCCCGCCATTCACGTTGGTGAAGCTGTTGTCCCCATCGCCCAGATCGATGGAGCCGACGATCAGGCCGGAATTGACGATCGTGTTGTTGCCGCCTTCGGCATAGATCGCCCAGCCATCCTCGCCATCGACGTTCTGCAGGGTACCGGCATTGTTGACGATGTTGTCGCCGCCGCCGGTCAGGGCAAGGGCATAACCGCCCGAACCGCCCACGACATTCACGTCGCCAATATTCACCGTAATGGCCGAGCCGCCATTCTCACCCGAGCTTTCCACCACGAGCGCGGTGGAGCCATCGCCCACGGCGTAGACATTGGCGTTCACCGTAAGGTCAACCGTGCCGCCCTGCCCGCCGCTGCCGGAGGAGATCGACCGCGCAATCACGCCCGGAGCATTGTCGCCAGTCGTCACGATCTGCGAATTGATCGTTACGTCGACAGCACCGCCCAACAGGTTTTCGGTGACGTCCATCGGCACCATCGCCGTGTCGAACGAGGCCAGAGAATAGGCCTGCGCAGAACGGCTGAGTTTCGATGCGGGGACGGATGCCCCCGGGGCAAGATCGAGCACGGAACCGCTGGCATCCGTGCCAACGACAGTGCCCCCGCCGCCAGAGATGGACTGGACGATCAGGCCCGCAGAACCGGTGCCACTGGTGGAGATCGTGCCGTTCACTTCCAGCGTGATCTCGCCACCTTCACCTGTACCCGTGCCGGACAGGACTGCTGCGTCCACATCGG
>MKUB01000187.1 GCA_001898545.1 Sphingomonadales bacterium 63-6
CTGCTGGACGAGGCCGAGGTCCACGCCCCTTACCGTCCGGGGCAGGTGTTCTGCACCGGGGCCAATTACAAGAAGCATGTGGTCGGCCTGATCATGGGCGATCCTTCCATGCGCACCCCGGAATATGAGCAGATGGCGCCGGAGGATTTGAAGGCGCGGGTGGAAGCCATGATGGACGAGCGGGCCAAGGCGCTGCCCTTCGTCTTCCTCAAGCTGCCTTCCTGCGTGGTCGGCCCGCAGGATGAAGTGGTGCTGCCCTATGATGTCGAGAAGCCCGATTGGGAGCTGGAACTGGGCGTCGTGATCGGCAAGCGGGCGCATCGCATCTCGCCTGAAGAGGCAATGGATTATGTCGCCGGTTTTGCCGTGGTGAACGATGTCACCGCGCGCGAGCTGATCTTCCGGCGCGATGGTTCGGCCATCGGGGCGGACTGGCTTTCGGGCAAGAGCTTCCCGACGTTCCTGCCCTTCGGCCCCATGATCGTGCCCAAGGAACAGGTCGCCGATCCCTACGCCCTGAACATCAAGCTGTCGGTCAATGGCAAGACCTATCAGGACGAGAGTACCTCCGACATGATGGTCTCCATCGAACGGCAAGTGGCCTATCTCGCCAGCCGCGTGGTGCTGGAGCCGGGCGATCTGATCTGCACCGGATCGCCCTATGGCAATGGCTCGGCCTTCGGCGTGTTCCTCAAGCCGGGGGATGTGATGGAAGGGACGATCACCGGGCTGGGCACCCAGCGTAATCCTTGCGTGGCGGAGGCGCGGTAACTCCTCTAACGGGTGAGGCGGGGCGGGCTAGGGGGATCGGGCCTCTACCGCCGCGCCAGTCCTTCCGTCAGCAGACGGATCACGAAGGCTTCATACTGCCGCTCAAGCTCTTTCATATCCGTGTCTTCGGGCACGAGCAGCTTGATCAGCGGCTCGCCCGAAGCGAAGAAATCGCTGATGCCGATCACGGCCAGATGCATGAAGAGCGGGTCGAAGGAATTGAGCGTGCCTTCGCTATCCAGTTCCTGGATGCGCTGATAGGCCGACAGGGGATTGCGGTTCCATTCGCGCGCCTTCTCGCGCACTTCGGGCGAGCTGGCGCAATCCAGCTCCTCGATCATCAGGCGCTGCATATGCTTGGCCGAGCGCGTGAAGCGGAAAGTGTTGCGGATCATCTCGGCCAGCAGGTCCGCCGGGTCGCCCTCGTCAGGCAAGGGGCGGTTCGCTTCCTCGCCGATCTGCTTGGCCACTTCGAACAGCAAATTCTCGCGATTGCCGAAATAATAGCGAACCAGCGCCGGATCGGCATTGGCGCGGCGGGCCACCGCAGTGACGGTGACATGCGCCGGAGGGAGTTCCTGCAAGAGGTCCCGCGCGGCGGAAATCAGCGCTTCCCGGCCAACCCCGCTATTCTCTGCATTCGGCCGCCCTTTGCCGCGCCGTTCCGGCTTTTGTCGCCCCATGGTCATGCTGTGCCTGCTACGCCGAAAGTGCGATGTTTGACAGTGGATTGCCGCCAAAAAATATTCTTGATGAAGGGAATTTAGCCTGTAGGGTCCGCCGCAGGGAGAAGGAATACGATGGCTAACTGGCCTTTCCGCCAAGGTGTGCATGATATCGGCAACGGTGTGTATGGCTATGTCCAGCCCGACGGGACATGGGGCTGGTCCAATGCCGGCCTGGTGACCTCAGCGGGCGAAACCCTGCTGGTCGATACGCTGATGAGCGTGCCGCTGACGCGTGACATGCTGGCGGCCTTCGCCAAGGTTCCCGGGGGGGACAGGATCGGCAGGCTGGTGAATACCCATGCCAATCCCGACCATTATTTCGGCAATGGCGTGGTCGAAGGGGCGGAGATCATCGCCACCTCCACCGCGCGCGAGGAGATGGAGGGCTTCGATCCCAAGGCGCTCGCCGGGCTTGCCACAAACTGGCAGGCCATGGGCGAAATGGGCGAGTTCCTCTATGAAACCATGGGCCGCAAGTTCGACTTCAGCGGGGTGGACGAGCTGACCCTGCCGACCACCACCTTTGAACAGAAACTGACCCTGCAGGTGGGGGACAAGACGGTGGAGCTGACCGATCTCGGCCCGGCGCACACACTGTCCGATACGATTGCCTGGGTGAAGGAGGATCGCTGCGTCTTTACGGGCGACCTGCTGTTCAACGAAGGGCACCCGATCATCTGGGCAGGCCCGCTGTCCAACTGGATCACGGCCTGCGAATTCATCATCGCGCTCGATCCCGAAGTGGTGGTGCCGGGCCATGGGCCGATCACCGATGTCGCTGCCGTGCGCAACATGAAGCTCTATTTCGAGCATCTGCGCGATGAGGCGCGCGGGCGGTTCGAGGCGGGGATGGGCTGGCGCGAAGCCGCGCGGGACATCCCGGTGAAGGAATATGCGCATTGGACCGATCCGGAGCGGGTCGTGGCCAATGTCTATTCACTTTATCGCCAGTGGGACCCGGATTTGCCGGAGGCTCCACCGCCGGTACTGTTCGCCGAGATGAACCATTACCGCAAGGAACACGATGAGAAATGCGGATGCGGCCATGCCCACTGAACTGCCCATTGAACTAAACGCCACTCACGATCCGGCCCGCAGGAGCTGGCTGGACAGCGCCAATGCACCGGACACGGATTTCCCCATCCAGAACCTGCCCTTCGGCGTGTTCGATGACGGAAAAGGCGCGCGCGGGGGCGTGGCGCTGGGCGACAGCATCATCGACATCGCCGCGCTTGTGGAAGCGGGCGCGCTCACCGGGCAGGCCGCGAAGCTCGCCGCTGCCGACGATCTGCTGCCGCTGTTCGCGCTGCCACGGGCGGAAGTTTCCGCTTTGCGCGCGGCGCTTTCGGAACTCTATCGCGAGGGCGGGGCAGGGGATCTCGTGGCGGCGCAGGCTGCCTTGGTGCCCATGGCCTCGGCCCGGATGCTGATGCCTGCCAAGCCTGCCGCCTTCACTGATTTCTGCACTTCGGCCGACCACATTCTGCGCATGGCGGCCAATGGCGGGAAGGCGCCGATGCCCGCCTGGGCGACGCTGCCGGTGGCCTATAATGGCCGGGCGAGTTCCGTTGCGGTCAGCGGCACTCCGGTGATCCGCCCCGTGGGCCAGATCGTGCCGCGCGGCGCGGATGCCATGGTCGTCGCGCCGGAGCCGATGCTGGATTTCGAGCTGGAATTCGGCGCCTGGCTGGGCGGCCCGGTCAATGCGCTGGGCGAGACTGTGGACATGGCCCGCGCGGATGAGCTGCTGTTCGGCTGCTGTCTGGTCAATGACTGGTCGGCCCGCGCCATCCAGTTTTACGAGATGCTGCTGGGCCCCCATCTGGGCAAGAGCTTCCTCACCACCATTTCCCCCTGGGTCGTCACCATGGAGGCGCTGGCGCCGTTCCGCGTGCCGGGCCGTGGCCGCTCGGGCGAGGAGCCTGCGCTGCCTGCCTATCTCGACGATCCGTTCGACCGCGAGGCGGGCGGGCTGAATGTGGAGCTGACGGCGGAAATCGACACAGGCGCCGGTCCGCAGACCATTGTGCGCACCAATGTGCGGGAACTGTTCTGGACCCTGGCGCAGATGGTGGCGCATCAGGCATCGGGCGGGGCGCCGCTGGAAACGGGCGATCAGATCGCCACCGGCACAGTCTCGGGCGCGGCGGAAGAAGCGCGGGCCTGCCTCGTTGAAATTACCAAGCTTGGGAAGGAGCCGCTCGTGCTGCCGGATGGGACGAAACGCGTGATGTTGGAAGATGGCGATACTCTCAGCCTGCGAGGCCGGGCCGTGGCGGAAGGCTATGTCTCGATCGGCTTCGGCCCGTGCAGCGGCACCATAGTTCCCGCAAAGGTGCAGGCATGAGCGGCGAGATCACGACCTGCGGGGATCGCAAGCCCATTCCCGTAACGGCGCGGGGCAAGCATCTGGTGGTGGATATTCACTGCCACCTCGGCATTCCGGCCGCCGATGCGCTGGTCCAGGCGAAATATCCCGGCCCGCCGCCGGGCATCAACGATTTCACCAGCGCGAAGACTATGGAAGTCAATCGCGGGCAATTCGCCAGCATGGGCCGCACGCTCAACACGCTGGACACAAGGCTGGCCGATATGGACCGGCTGGGCATCGATGTGCAGGCGCTTTCGCCCAGCCCGGGGCAATATTTCTATTTCACCGATCCCGAAACGGGCCGCGATGCGGCGCGGGCGGTGAATGATGGCATGGCGCAGGCCGTTGCCCAGCATCCTGACCGGCTGGTGGGCATGGGCACGGTGCCGCTCCAGAATGTCGAGATGGCGATTGCCGAAATGCGCCGCTGCGTGACAGAGCTGGACCTGCGCGGGATCGAGATCAGTTCCAACGTCAACGGCACGGATTTCCACGCGCAGGAATTGCGGCCCTTCTGGGCAGCGGCGGAAGAGCTGGGCGTGCTGATCTTCATTCACCCGCTGGGCTTCACCGAAGGCAAGCGGCTGAGCGAATATTACTTCAACAACCTCATCGGCAATCCGCTGGAATCCACGCTGGCCGTCGGCCATTTGATCTTCGGCGGCGTGCTGGATGCCTATCCCGGCCTGAAGATCTGTGTGGCCCATGGCGGGGGATATATCCCCGGCTATTGGGGCCGGATGGATCACGGCTGGCGCGCGCGGGGCGATTGTTCGGAACATTGCCGCCACGAACCTTCCAGCTATCTGCGCAAGCTGTGGCTCGATACTCTGGTGTTCGATCAGGACCAGCTCGACAGCCTGGTGCGCACCCATGGCGCCGACAAGCTCTGCCTCGGCACGGATTACCCCTTCGACATGTCGGAGCCCGATCCCGTCGGCTTCCATTCCCGCCTGGCGGAGGATGACAAGGCGCGGATTCTGGGGCTCAATGCGGCGGAATTGCTGGGGCTGGTTGTTTAGCGCCCTTCGTCATTCCCGCGCAGGCGGGAACCCAGTTCGACGGTTGCTGCTGGGTCCCCGCCTCCGCGGGGATGACGAAGGTGGAGGGTATAACGAGCGCCCTCCACGTCGTCCCGGACTTGATCCGGACCGCTGTGATCCTGGCGCCCAGCCGCCAGCGATCCCGGCTTTCGCCGGGATGACGGCTTCATAAGACACACCCCACCCTCCGCTGGCGAATGCGGACTAACGCCGGGGGGAAGAAACCAGTCGGACGGGTCCGGGCCGGTGTGGGGGCGCCCGCAAGGGAGCCCGGTGACGCGGTTTTCTGTGCGAATGGCGGGTGGCGTGCCGCGAAGAACTCACCTGCT
>MKUB01000188.1:0-9972 GCA_001898545.1 Sphingomonadales bacterium 63-6
CGTGGTAGTGCTGATCGTGCTGGTGCTGCGCGATAGCCCGAGCTTTCTGCTCGCGCGGGGCAAGGCGGCAGAAGCTCGCGTGGCGGCGGCAAAGGTATTGCCCGGCGATGTGGACATCGCGCCCGAACGGCACCACACGGACCGGGGCGGTGTTTCCGTTGGCGTGTTCGACAAGGGCAATCTGCGGCTGAATATCGGCATCGGCATTGCTTTCGCCGCAGCTGCCACCTGCGCCTATGGCATCCTCAACTGGACCACTACGATGCTGACCGCGAAGGGCTTCACCTTCGAGGAGGCGAGCTACGCTGTATCGGTCGCCGGGCTGACGTCGATTGCATCCTCCATCGCGGCGGGCCTGCTGGTCCAGCGCTTCGGATCGCGCATCGTGATGGCCGTTCTCAGCGTTACCCTGTTTCTGACCCTGCTGGTGCTTGCTTTCCATCTGGAACAGCTTTCCGGCGTTCCAGGGGCAGACGAGGGCAATGTGATCGTGGCGTTGATCGGTCTTGCCGCAGCCTTGTTCAGTGCAGCCATCGCCAGCTTCTATGCCATGATGACCTATGGCTATCCCCCCTCGTGCCGTTCTGCCGGTATCGGCTTCGGCATCTTCGTGGGCCGGATCGGGGCGATTTCAGCAAGCGGGCTGGGCGGATGGCTGCTGGATCTTGGGAAGGGCAGCGTGGTGCCGTTCTTCAGTGTTCTGTGTGTGGCCGCGATCCTGGTTTCCGCCGCGGCCATCATTGTCGACCGGCAGGTGCCGCCTTCGCGATCCGCTGCCTGACGGGAAATGCACCGGGGGCGGAAGAAACAAATTCCGCGCCCGGGAGGCAGAAACTCGCCCGAACAGGGCTGGTCTGCCTTTATCGACCAAAGAAGATCGATAGAATTGTTGTAGCGAAGCCCTGCCGTTGGTAAGCGGCGGCATGGGCTTTTGCGATACATGTTTGGTGCGCAACCGCGCAATTTGCGCCGCACTCGATTCGACGGAGATCGCGACGCTTAATGCGATCGGACGTCGCCGGAAGCTGGAACCGGGTGAGTCGCTGATCTGGGAGGGTGACGATTCCCTGCTGGTCGCCAATGTGATCGAGGGAGTGCTGAAGCTTTCCACCGGCACGGAAGACGGCCGGGAACAGATCGTGGGCGTTGTCTATCCGTCTGATTTTATCGGCCGCCCCTTTGGCGCGACCACGCGCCATTCGGTAACCGCGCTTACCGAAGCCAATGTCTGCGTTTTCTCGCGCACGGATTTTGACAGTTTCGCTCACGAACATCCTGCGCTGGAGCACAAGCTGCTCAAGCGCACCCTGTCGGAACTGGATCGTACGCGCCGCTGGATGCTGCTGCTGGGCCGCAAGAATGCGGAGGAGAAGCTCGCGACCTTCCTGCTCGATATGTCGGAAAGATTGTCCGAGCCAGGATGCGAGGATCCGGACCAGATGCTGGACGAATTCGAACTGCCCTTCTCGCGCCAGCAGGTTGCGGATCTGCTGGGCCTGACGATCGAAACGGTCAGCCGCCAGTTCACTCGCCTCAAGAAGGATGGGATCGTCGATTTGCCGTCACGCCGCGCGGTCACGATCCTTAACCGCGCGGCGCTCGAGGCACGGGCGGGCTGAGCCCGGTGCCCCGGCCTCCCTCTTCATGGCGAAGAGGAAGGCCGTTTCGGGCGTTTTCAGAAGCGGAAGCCGAGCCCGGCGCTCAGGACCCAGGGGTCCAGCGCATGACGGGTGGCGATCACCTCGGTCTGGCCGACATACCAATGGGCCGACGTGTTGAGGAAATACTTCTTCGCATCGAGGGCCAGCGAAAGCCCGTTGTCGCCCAGCGGCACGTCGACGCCGGCCTGCAGGGCCACGCCGAACTTGTCATTGAGCTTGAAGCCATCGGCACCAAGGGTCTTGGCGGCGGCGCCGGGCTTCTCGTCGATGAAGATGAAGTAGGTGGGGCCAACGCCGACATAGGGCTTAATCGGGCCCGCATCGACATGGTACTTGAGCGTCAGGGTAGCGGGGATGATCTTCGCATCGGCGACCAGTTCCGCGCCCGGCAGGCCGACAGTGCCATCGACATCGTGCTGGGTAACGCAGCAGATCGTCTCCACCGAGATGTTATTGGTGAAGAAGTACTCGACCGCGATAGTCGGCACGTAATTGTCATTGGCCTTGGTCTCGAGATTGCCAGGAAGGCCAACGAGATCCTTGGTCTTGTCGGTGAGCTTGCCATCGGCGAGCACGGCAGAGCCAAGCAGCTTGATCTGCCACTTGCCCTTGTCGCCGCTGGCGCCGTCTTCGGCGTGAGCCGGAACCGACAGGGCGAAAGCCGTTGCCAGGGCCACGGCGGCGGTCATCATACGCATCGGGTCATATCCCTCACGCTGCAGTGGCCACCCTGTGCGGCCAAGGATTTTTGCAGCGCGATGCTCCCTTTCCACCGTCGGCAGCGCAAAACATTGATCCCGCGCAAAACGGAGGAAAACGCCAAAACGCCTTTGGGGCGAGGCGATTTGACGATGATCAATGTGACACCCACCCACCAGGCGCAAAGGCCGCTCCGACAGGAGGTAAGGACTCATGGTAAAGGTCGTATCAGGCGCGGGCATCTGGCTCGCGATCCTATTGCTGGCCGTGATCGCCATTGCTGGCGCTCAGGACAGCGGCTTCGCCATCCACATGACGATTGTCGCCATTGCAGCCCTGATCGGGCTGGTTGTGAGCGTGAACAAGGCGGATTACGCCGCAATCGCCAAGGGGATACTCAGGACACCCGACGAAACGAAATATGATGACGACCCCATTCGCTGGGGTGTGATCGCCACGGTGTTCTGGGGCATGGCGGGTTTTCTTGCAGGGCTGTTCATTGCCCTGCAGCTGGCATACCCGCTGCTCAATCTGGAGCCGTTTTTCAATTTCGGGCGCCTGCGGCCTTTGCACACTTCGGCGGTTATCTTCGCCTTTGGCGGTAATGCGCTGATCGCTACCTCCTTCTATGTCGTGCAGCGCACCTGCCGTGCGCGGCTCGCATTTCCGCAGCTCGCCCGTTTCGTCTTCTGGGGTTATCAGCTGTTCATCGTGCTCGCGGCCACCGGCTATCTGCTGGGGATTTCGCAGTCGAAGGAATATGCCGAACCGGAATGGTATGTGGACTGGTGGCTCACCATCGTATGGGTGGCCTATCTGGTGGTCTTCGTCGGCACGATCCTGAAGCGGAAAGAGCCGCATATCTATGTGGCCAACTGGTTCTACCTCAGCTTCATCATCACCGTGGCCATGCTGCACCTGGTGAACAATGTGGACATCCCGGTCAGCTTCCTGGGTTCGAAGAGCTATCCGTTCTTCGGCGGTGTGCAGGGCGCGCTGGTCCAGTGGTGGTATGGCCATAATGCGGTGGGCTTCTTCCTGACCGCCGGCTTCCTGGCCATGATGTATTATTTCGTGCCCAAGCAGGCAGAACGGCCGATCTACAGCTATCGCCTGTCGATCATCCACTTCTGGGCGCTGATCTTCCTCTATATCTGGGCCGGTCCGCACCACCTGCATTACACGGCGCTGCCCGACTGGGCGCAGACGCTCGGCATGGTGTTCTCCATCATGCTCTGGATGCCCAGCTGGGGCGGCATGATCAACGGCCTGATGACGCTCAACGGCGCATGGGACAAGGTCCGCACCGATCCGATCATCCGCATGATGGTCATGTCGGTGGCGTTCTACGGCATGAGCACCTTCGAAGGGCCGATGATGTCGATCAAGAGCGTCAACTCGCTCAGCCACTATACGGACTGGACGATTGGCCACGTGCACTCGGGTGCGCTTGGCTGGAACGGGATGATCACCTTCTCGGCGATCTACTTCCTCGTCCCGCGCCTGTGGAAGCGTGAACGGCTCTATTCGATCCGCATGGTCAACTGGCACTTCTGGCTCGCGACGCTGGGGATCGTTTTCTACGCCGCCAGCATGTGGGTGGCAGGTGTCACCCAGGGCCTGATGTGGCGCGAATATGGTGCCGACGGCTATCTGGTGAACAGCTTTGCCGACACGGTTGCCGCGCTTCACTGGGAATATGTCGCCCGTGCCTTTGGCGGTGCGCTCTATCTCGCCGGTGCCGTTTTGCTGGTGATCAATGTCTGGCGCACGATCCTGGGGCATCTCCGCCAGGAAGCACCGATGCACAACGCAACCTACGACGAAGCGGCGGACCGTCCTGCCGCTCCTGTTCCGGCCGAATGAGGAGGGAAAAGCAATGGTAAGCCTGACTCAGCACCACAAGAAGCTGGAACGCAACGTCACCCTGCTGGGCGTGTTCGCCTTCCTCGCGGTTATCGTGGGCGGCATCGTGGAAATCGCCCCTCTGTTCTGGATCGATAACACGATTGAGAAAGTGAAGGGGATGCGGCCCTATACCCCGCTCGAACAGGCGGGGCGTGACATCTATGTGCGCGAAGGCTGCTATGTCTGCCACAGCCAGATGATCCGCCCCTTCCGTGACGAGGTGGAACGCTATGGCCATTACAGCCTCGCTGCCGAGAGCATGTACGATCATCCGTTCCAGTGGGGTTCCAAGCGTACGGGGCCGGACCTCGCCCGCGTGGGCGGCCGCTATTCGGACGAATGGCACGTACAGCACCTGAAGGACCCGCGCGCGGTTGTGCCGGAAAGCGTTATGCCGCCTTATTCCTTCCTGGCCGATCGCGATCTTGAGATTGGCGATCCGGCGGCGCGGCTCGTGGCGCTAACGGATGTCGGCGTGCCTTATAGCAAGACCGATATCGAACGCGCCAAGGCAGACCTGCTCGCACAGGCCGATCCCAATGCGGATGCAGGCGATCTGGCGACCCGTTACCCCAAGGCGCAGATCCGCGACTTTGACGGTAATCCGCAGCGCCTGACCGAAATGGATGCGCTGGTCGCCTATCTCCAGATGCTCGGCACCCTGGTGGATGTGAACAGCGCTGCTGCGCAGGAAGATCTGGCGAAGGAGAAGGGACGATGAGCGGTCACTCGATCTACGACAACCTTCGCCATATCGCGGATAGCTGGGGCCTGATGGCCATGCTCGTGGTGTTCGTGGGGTTGTGCCTGTGGCCGTTCCGGCCGGGGGCCAAGTCCCTCAATCAGGAAGCCGCCGAAGCGATCTTCAAGGACGATAGCGATGACTGACATCAAACACGACGGGCCCCGCATCGATGAGGCAACCGGCGTCGAAACCGTCGGGCATGAATGGGACGGCATCGAGGAACTGAACAATCCGCTGCCCCGCTGGTGGATACTCAGCTTCTATGCCTGCATCCTCTGGGCCATCGCCTATTGCATAGCCTATCCGGCCTGGCCGATGATCTCCAGCGCCACACAAGGCGTGCTCGGCTGGACCAGCCGGGGAGAGCTGGCGAAAGAGATGCAAGCCCAGGAGAAGGAGCGCGCCGCGAATGTGGCCGCTCTGGCCGATATGCCGATCGAGCAATTGCCCGGCAACCCGGCGCTGATGCGCGCCGCTGTTGCCGGGGGCCGCGCGGCCTTCAAGGTCAATTGCGTGCAATGCCATGGTTCGGGTGCAGCCGGAAGCAAGGGCTATCCCAACCTCAACGACGACGACTGGCTGTGGGGCGGTGACCTCAAGGCTATCGAGACGACGCTGATCCATGGCATTCGTCAGCCCGGAGACGACCAGACGCGGTTCAGCCAGATGCCTTCGTTCGGGCGTGACGGCATTCTCACCCCTGCTCAGGTGAGCGCGGTGACGAACCATGTCCTGTCGCTGTCGAGCAAGGCCAAGGACAGCCCGGCAGGTGCGCAGCTCTTCGCGGAAAATTGCGCAGTGTGTCACGGACCTGCAGGCAAGGGGATGCGCGAATTCGGTGCGCCGAACCTGACCGATGCGATCTGGCTTTATGGCGGCAGTCGCCAGGATGTGATCGCCAGCGTAACCAACGCGCATGCGGGCGTCATGCCGGCATGGGGCAACCGTCTGGACCCTGTGACCGTCAAGATGCTGGCTGCTTATGTCCATTCGCTGGGAGGGGGCGAGGATTTCACCGAACAGGCGGCTCCGGCCGCGCCCGCAACCCCGGCGGAACAGACCAATGAACAACCCTGAAAAGATAAAGGTCCCGGGATCGCACGTCCCGGGGCCGGAGAAGCTCTACGAAAAGCGGAAGGGCGTCTATCCGCAAAAGATCGACGGTCCCTTCCGCCGCTTCAAATGGTTCGTGATGTTCGTCACCCTGACGATCTATTACGGCACCCCCTGGCTGCGGTGGGACCGCGGCCCCTATGCGCCGGATCAAGCGGTGCTGGTCGATCTGGCACATCGCCGCTTCTACATGTTCGGCATCGAAATCTGGCCGCATGAGTTTTATTTCGTGGCCGGCCTGCTGATCATGGCCGGTATCGGCCTGTTCCTGGTGACCAGCGCCGTTGGCCGCGCATGGTGCGGCTATAGCTGTCCGCAGACGGTGTGGACCGATCTGTTCCAGCATATTGACCGCTTCATCGATGGCGATCGCAACGCCCAGATGCGTCTGGCAAAGGCACCTTGGGGTCCGCAGAAGATTTTCAAGCGGACGCTGAAATATTCGATCTACCTGCTGATCAGTTTCTGGACTGGCGGCGCATGGATCATGTATTTCGCCGACGCCCCCACGCTCACCCATGATTTCTGGACAGGGCAGGCCGCGCCCGTCGCTTATGCGACTGTGGCGGTGCTGACGGCCACGACCTTCCTGCTGGGCGGTTTTGCGCGTGAGCAGGTGTGCATCTACATGTGCCCCTGGCCCCGCATCCAGACCGCCATGCTCGACGAGAAATCGCTGATCGTCACTTACAAGGACTGGCGCGGCGAAAAGCGCGGCAGCTTGAAGAAGGCGGAGAAGAGCCCAGGGGAATATGGCGACTGCATCGATTGCAACCAATGCGTCGCCGTCTGTCCCACCGGCTATGACATCCGCAATGGGCCGGACATCGCCTGCATCACCTGCGGGCTGTGCATCGATGCCTGCGATCGGGTGATGAAGGAAGTGGGCCGTCCGCGCGGGCTGATCGACTACGCCACGTTGGAGGATAACAAGCGCGAAGCTGCTGGGGAAACTCCGCGGCCCGTGTGGAAGACGATCCTCCACTTGCGGACTCTTATCTATCTGAGCGTATGGGGCGGGCTTGGCCTTGCGCTGCTCTTCGCGCTCGGCACGCGCAACCATACGGACATCACCATTGCACAGGATCGCAATCCGCCCTTCATGCTGATGAGCGACGGATCGGTACGCAATGCCTACACGTTGAAGCTGCGCAACATGGAAAGCCGCCCGCGCAAGATGGAAGTCGCCATCGAAGGGCTGCCCGGCGCCGTGATGTGGAGCGAGGACATGCCGCGTGAAGCAGCAGCTCGCAAAATCGTGCGGGATGTGCCGGCTGACGAGATCGACACGATGCGCGCTTATGTTGTCGTGCCGGAAGGCGCCCGAAGCCAGAAGTTCACCTTCACCCTGCGTTCGCTCGACGAAAAGGGCGAGAGTGACAGCGGCCAGACGAATTTCGAAGCACCCGGATCGGAGGAGTGAAGACCATGGATGCCCCCATCAAAGGCGGTCGTTTCACCGGATGGCATGCCACGGCGATATTCATCGCCTTCTTCGGTACGGTCGGCACGGTGAATGTGGTGATGGCCCGCTATGCCACCTCCACCTTCGGCGGCGTCGTGGTCGAGAACTCCTATGTCGCCAGCCAGGAATTCAATGGCTGGCTCGACCGGGCGGAAAAGTCGAAGGAACTGGGCTGGCAGGCCGATGCCACTCGCACGGCGCAGGGCCGGGTGGCTGTGACCTTGGCCGGGGCGCCGGACGACGCGCAGCTTGATGCAGATGCGCGTCATCCGCTGGGGCGCATGGATGATATTGCGCTCACCTTTACCCGGCAGGCTGACGGCAGCTATCTCTCACGCGAGACGCTTCCGGAAGGCCGCTGGACTCTGCGGCTTGCCGCCAAGGCCGGCACGGATAGCTGGCGCGGCGAGGAAGTGCTGAAATGACGGCGCTGGCCCGCCAGGAAGAAGGCGATGTGGCCCAGACGGTGCTAGCTGTGCCGGGCATGCATTGCGCGGGCTGCATGTCCAAGATCGAGCGTGGGCTCGAAGGGCGGCCGGGCATCGTTTCCGCGCGAGTGAACCTTTCGGCCCGGCAAGTGACTATCGCTCATGATCCGTCGGTGAAGCCGCGGGACCTGGTCGAGGAACTGGACCGGATCGGCTTCGAGGCCGAGCCGCGCAAGGGCGCGCTTGCGCGCAGCCAGTCGGCGGTCAAGCCCTTGCTGGCGCCGCTCGCCGTTTCGGCCTTTGCCTGCATGAATGTGATGCTGCTTTCGGTCAGCGTCTGGTCGGGGGCAGAGGGCGCGACGCGCACTATGTTCCACTGGATTTCGGCCGGCATCGGCATTCCCGCGATCATCTATGGCGGCATGCCGTTCTTTAAATCCGCCTGGGGCGCACTGCGGCGCGGGCGGACGAATATGGACGTGCCTATCTCCATCGGCGTATTCCTCGCTACTGCCCTGAGTTCCTATGAGACGGTGACCGGCGGCCATGATGCGTGGTTCGATGGTGCGCTGATGCTGCTGGCCTTCCTGCTGGCGGGCCGTGTGCTGGATGCCATGATGCGCGACCGGGCACGGACCGGCGTGGATGCCCTGCTCAGCCATGCCGCGCAGGGCGCCATGGTGGTGGCTGCGGACGGCACGCTCGAATGGAAAAAGGCGGAAGACCTTGTCCCCGGCATGATCATGCGCGTGGCGGCTGGTGAGCGGCTGGCCGCCGATGGCGAGGTCGCCTTGGGAAGTAGCCGCTTCGACCAATCCCTGCTTACTGGCGAAAGCGCGCCCGTTCCGGGTGTGGCAGGGGACCGGGTCCTGGCTGGTACGCTGAATCTCGATGCGCCGGTGGATGTCCGGGTGCTTGCCATCGGGCAGGACACAACCTTGGCGGAAATCGCGAGGCTGATGGAAGCTGCCGCGCAGGACCGTTCCAAATATGTGCGCATCGCGGATCGCGCCGCGCGCCTCTATGCGCCCGCAGTGCATACGCTGGCGGCGGTCACATTCGTCGGCTGGATGCTGGCCGGTGCGGGTTGGTATCACTCGCTGGTCGTCGCCATCTCGGTTCTGATCATCACTTGCCCCTGTGCTCTCGGCCTTGCCGTGCCGGTGGCGCAGGTGGTGGCCAGCGGGGCGCTGATGCGGGCGGGGATCATGGTGAAGGATGGATCGGCGCTGGAACGGCTTTCCAAGGCCGACCGTGCCTTGCTGGACAAGACGGGCACGCTGACGCTGGGCAAGCCCGTGCCGGACCCGGCAGTCGTGGAAAATCTTCCGTCCGAAGCGGCAGCAATTGCCCTTTCCCTTGCCTCACATAGCCGCCACCCCATTTCCAAGGCGCTCGCCAACGCCCTGGCCGCTCGGGGTATCCGCGCTATCGAACTGGAGGCGGTTGAAGAACGGCCGGGCGAAGGCGTCTTCGCCGTTCATGACGGGCACAAGGTGGCACTGCGGCGCCCGGAAAGCGCAAGCGGGATTGCCGTCACTCTCGATATCGAAGGCATGCCCACCTGGCTTATTCCCTTCGCCGATCGTCTGCGCCCCGATGCCAGGGAAGCGCTTGATCGGCTCGCCCGGATGGGGGTGGAAACCTCGATCATTTCGGGCGATCACACTGCTTCCGTTGCGCAGGTCGCACGAGAGACCGGCCTGTTCGCTCAGGCCGAGGCCTCGCCGCAGGACAAGCAGGATCTTATCGGTCGATTGCAGGCCGCAGGGCGCAATGTGCTGATGGTGGGGGATGGGCTGAATGACGGCCCGGCTCTCGCCAAGGCGAACAGTTCCATCGCGCCGGGTTCGGCAAGCGATGTGGGGCTGCAGGCTTCCGATCTGGTGTTCGTGCAGGATTCGCTTCTTGCCTTGCCCCGTGCGGTCAAGGCTGCGCGGGCGACGATGCGGG
>MKUB01000188.1:10158-25951 GCA_001898545.1 Sphingomonadales bacterium 63-6
GCGGGCTGGCGGCGTTCTTCTGGTCCATGAAGAGCGGCCAGTTCGAGGATATGGATGGCGCTGCCAATCGCATCCTGATCGATGAGGAGGACGATTGATGGGGCCGCTGACACAGGCCTTCGCCGTCGTCGCGCTGATTCCAGCGGCAGCCAATCCGTCGCTTATGCTGCGGGGGGAAGCATTGCTGATGAGCCTGTGTGGCGGGGGGGCTATCTCGGTGCCTCTGGAAACACCGCTTCCCGGCTCGCAGGGCGCGGCCTGCTGTGCCAAGGGCTGTCATTCGGACGACAAGCGCAAACGGGCCCGAACGGGTGCTGCGTTGCCCGGAGAAGCCGACGGCGAATAGTTCCCTGAAGTTTGAAACTTTTGACCCACCGCAATGCCCGGGGTCCCAAGGCCTGCTTTATAGGCACTCATGTGGCCTTATTATCCCGACCTGCTCTCGCGGCCCGTACCGCGTTACACGAGCTTTCCCACCGCAGCCGAGTTCCGGCCCGGAACGGGCGCCAAGGAATATGGCGCCGCGATCGAGGCAGCCACCGGCGATATCTCGCTTTATCTGCACATTCCCTATTGTGAGAAGATCTGCTGGTATTGCGGTTGCAACACGGGCGCGGCCAATAAGAAGCACCGGCTGGCGAGCTATCTCGAAGCATTGCACCGCGAAATAGCCCTGGTGGGATCGCGCCTGCCGCGCGGCGCCAAGGTGCGTCGGATAGCGTTCGGCGGCGGCAGTCCTAACGCGATTGCTCCCACGGATTTCGTCAGGCTGATGGATGCGCTGGTGGTGCATTTCCCGCTCGTATCGCCCGATATCTCCATCGAACTCGACCCGCGTACACTGGAGGATCACTGGGGCGATGTGTTGAAGGGCGTGGGGATCACCCATGCTAGCCTGGGCGTGCAGACCTTCGCTCCGCATCTGCAGGAGAATATCGGGCGTGTGCAGCCGCTCGAGATGATCGAGCGGGCGACGGCAATGTTGCGCGAGGCGGGTGTGGGCTCGCTGAATTTCGATCTGATGTATGGCCTGCCGGGCCAGACGCAGGATGATATCGAGGACTCGCTGGAACGCACGGCGCTGTTGGGCGCCAACCGGGTGGCCCTGTTCGGCTATGCCCATGTCCCGCATCTGATCCCGCGCCAGAAGCAGATCGATGCGACCAATCTGCCCGGTCAGGACGAACGCTTCGCCATGGCGCAGTTCGGCTATCGCGAGCTGACAGGCCTGGGTTACGAGCCGGTGGGCTTCGACCACTTCGCGCTGCCGGGCGATCCGCTGGCACAGGCGGCCCTTTCAGGAAGGCTACGCCGCAATTTTCAGGGCTTCACCGACGATACGGCGCCGGTCCTGCTGGGCCTGGGTGCATCTTCTATCAGCAATTTTCCCGATCTGATCGTGCAGAACGAGAAGAATGCGGGCCGGTATCGCATGCTCCTTTCGCAGGACATCCTGCCACATTCGGCGGGCATCGTGCGCGATGCGGATGACCAGATGCGCGGTGCAATTATCGAGGCGCTGCTTTGCCAGGGGCATGCCGCTGTCGGGCCCGCGCTTCTTGCCGAAGTCCTGCCCAGGTTGGAGCCCTATTTCGAACGCGATCTTTGTTCCTTCGAGGATGGGGTGCTGACGCTGGCGAGTGAATCGCTGCCCTATGCCCGCAGTATTGCCGCTGCTTTCGATCCTTACCGTCAGGATTCCCAGCGCCGCTTCAGTTCGGCGGTCTGAAACCTGCTCTCCCTGAAGCGGGGTCCGTAATTGCGGGCCCCGCTTTTTTGCGTCTGGTTTTGCCGCCTTGCCAAGGCGGTCGAAATTCGTCAGACCTTCTCCAGACAAAAAGAAGGCGGCCTGCCCTGGGCTAGGGGGGCAGACCGCCAAGTCGGGAGAAGCGACAGGGGGCTCTTGGCGGTCAGGCCGCGAGCTTATCCCCGTCTGCCCAATTGCCGTGAAGTCCCTGACGCAGTCTCAGGGGAAGCTTGGCACGAGCAACAGGACCTCTTGCGACATCGAGTGCATCGAAGATGCACAAGTCGGAATAGTTTGTTACGTGATTGTCGACGAGCGCGACCAGCCAGCCGTCGCCTTCCGGCGCGTCCTTGCTGCGCGGAATGAAGCAGGGCTCCTGCAGGGCGCCGTCGGGCCCGCACCACCAGCTCTGTTCTTGACCAGTGGCATGGTCATAATGGGTCAGCGAATTGATCACGCCCGCGAACGGTCCCGGAGGGCCGTTATACGGCTTGCTGAAATCGTAAGTGATCATCCAGCCGTGGCGATAGGACTTGCCGGCGAAGCGATCGTCGATGCGCGGGAACTCGCCCGGCATCTTGCCGATGGGTTCCATCGACTGAATCTCGTCGCTGTTGGAGGCAAGGTCCACGGTGAAGCGCATCAGATTGGTGATGGCTTCCTGCGGATTGAACGGACGACCGTCCTTTTCGGGGAAGAAGGGCAGGCTGCCCGTCTTGCTCGTGGGCAGGTCGAAATGGACCTTCGTCCCGTCCTGGAAGGCGTTCATCACATGGCAGCCGCAGACGCTGGGGTCCATCTTGAACCAGCGCATGTCGCTGCCATCGCCATCGCGCCGCATCACGCCCAGATAGAAGGGCAGGTCCCGGTCGTAATAGAAATGCGGGCGCCCTTCTTCCAGCACACTCCAGTCGGAGTGATAGGGGCTGACGTTGAACACCGCATAATCGCCCGCGATGCTGAAATCGTGGAGCATGGTGTAATAGGGTACGGTGAAGTTAGCCTTGCGCACCACCTTGCCGGTCGGGTCGATCTCGAAATAGTGGCAGGCCTCGGTCAGTGGGCCGTCAATAGCATAGCCGAAGCCGCAGAAATTGCCGGTCTCGTGATCGATCTTGGGATGGGCGGTGAAGGGCGCATTGCCCAGATCGCCGTCGAAATCCGTATAGCCGTCAGTCGCCAGCGAATTGCGGTCCATGATCAGGCACGGGCTGTCTTCCTTCATGGCGAACAGCTTGCCAGCATGGACCAGCACATTGGTGTTGGCGGTGCCGCGAATTTCGCCCTTCACGCTCTCATCATCGGTCAGGTGATTGCGGTACATGCCGAACAGGGACTTCCCCGCGGCATTTTCCAGCTTCCACTTGTCGGTGTGAGCATAGCGCTGCTTGAAGCTGACCTTGCCGTCCCGGAAACGGAACATGGAAACCATGCCGTCGCCATTGAAGAACTGGTCGTGCGGATATTTAGGCGCGAATTGCGGGTCCGGATGGACGCGATAGAACGCCCCGTCGAGGTCGGCGGGGATTTCCCCTTCGACCTCGAGGTCATTGATGTCCCCTTCGAGGCGGATCAGCCGCAGGACATCCTGATAGAGCGGTTCGGGTGGGAAGTGGACCATAGCTTTACCTCTCCTTTATAACGACCGTTACGATAGCGGCCGGAACGAGGAGGGCTTTGACCTTCATCAAATCACGCCGACGCCGGAAGGAATTCGCGATTTTCGAACAGCACCGTTGCGGCGGCGGTGTTCGAGATCGGCACGTGATAATTGGATGCCAGTTCCACCACGTCACCCGTCAGGGCGCCGCGCGCGGCCAGCCAGTTGAGGATTTCCACCCCTTGGCTGCCTGCCAGTTCGACGATTTCGAGGGAATCGTGGCGCAGCAGCGCCTCCGGGTTCGGCCCGATATTGTCGAGGCAGAAGTGGTCATATTCCTTGTTGATGAAGCCTGCTCGCTTGCCTTCCAACTGGTGGGAGAGCCCGCCCGTGCCGAAGACCACGATCTTCTCGCTGCCCTTCCAGCTCTTGAGCGCGCGGCCCACGGCCCGGCCAAGGTCGAAGCAGCGCTTCGGGCTGGGCAGGGGATGCTGAACGGTATTGATCGCGATCGGCACCAGCTTGACCGGGAATTCTTCCGTGCCCGGCCAGCATAGTTCGTAGGGAACGGCTACCGCATGATCGACCAGCATGGACTGGCAGGTCACGGGATCGAACTCGCTCGCCACCACCTGTTCGATGATGTGCCAGGAAAGCTCGGGATGGCCGGCGAAGGGGCGCTGAAAGGCAAGGCCCCAGCCTTCATCCTCGTGCCGGTATTCGGCTGCTGCGCCGATGGCGAAAGTGGGCATCTTGTCGAGGAAGAAGTTCAGCCCGTGATCGTTGTAGAACACCACGGCCACATCGGGTTTTTCCTTGGCGAGCCATTCATGCACGGGATCGAACCCATCGAAGAAAGGCTTCCAATAGGGATCCTTCTGCAGCCCGCGCGCAATGGCGTTGCCGATGCCCGGGACGTGGCTGGTGAAAATGCCGCCTGCAACCTGGCTCATGCTGCTGCCCTCCGGGTGGTTTCGCCATGGGAAAGCAGGGCGGCCTTGAACGCATCCAGCGTCATCCCGGTCTGCAATGCGCCGAGATCCTGAACGTTGAGACCCAGGATGCCCGCCAGCTTGGCGAGGTAATAGACGTTGCCGCCAGCATCGAGCATGGCCAGCACATCGCGGCCCCGCACAGCGGCCTTTTGCTCGTCGGTGAGGTTGAACTTGGCCATGTAGCCTTCTTCATCGGCTACAAAGGCATCGCGGTTGTCCTTCGTGTTGAAGGAATAGCACATGGCATTGAGCGCGTAGCCACGCATGGCCAGATCGCCGTCAAACGGCTCCGTGCCAAAAATCTGCCTTTTGCCGCTCTCGGCATGGCCAGCATTCATCGTGCTTACTCCCGGATCGATACTCTTCACAAAAGGCGCGATAGCCGACTCCGGGGGCGGTGTTGTTGAGCGGGATCAAAATTGCCCCGGGGCCGCCACGTGGCGAAATTCTCCGCGCGATATGGGGGACTGTTGCCGATAGGTAACAGCACAGCCATGTCACGGAACTGTCACTGACACGTAGCTGACAAGTCACGAACCGCTCCTAGCGCCCGGCCCGGACACAGGATCGGAGACCCGCTCTCATGAAATTTACGACACCCACCCGTTTGCTTGCCTCAACCTGCGCGACGGCAATCGCGCTTGGCGTGGCCTCGCCCGCCTTTGCCGGTGACGTCACCGGCTTCGTCTATGACGCGTCGGAAACCTCTGCCCTGCAATCGGCGGAAGTGCGCGTTGCCGAAGCCAATCGCGTCGTCAGCACGGGCCGCGATGGCAGCTACACCATCGCAAACCTTCCCGCTGGCACTTACACGCTGGAAGTCAGCTATGTCGGCGCCGCCAAGGTGAAGCAGACTATTGAGGTTCCCGCGACCGGAACGGTTCGCCAGGACATCGCGCTGGGCAGCGAATCCAGCACAATCCTGGTGATCGGCCAAGCTGCCAATGTGGCAAGCGCGCTTTCCCGCGAAAAGGCGGCTGACGGTGTGAGCAGCGTGCTGACGCGCGATGCCGTGGGCGAATTTCCCGACCAGAACGTGGCGGAATCGCTGCGCCGCCTGCCGGGCGTGAACATCCTGAACGATCAGGGCGAAGGCCGCTTTGTCTCGGTGCGTGGCCTCGATCCCGAGCTTAACGGCACCTCGGTTGACGGCGTGCGTCTGCCCGCCCCGGAATCCGATGTCCGCTCGGTAGCGCTGGATGTGATCTCCTCGGACACGATTGAATCGATCGAAGTGAAGAAGTCCTTCACGCCCGACATGGATGGCGATTTCATCGGTGCCTCGGTCGAGATCAAGACGGCCAGCGCCTTTGACGCGCGCAAGAACCGTTATTCGGTGACCGCAGAAGGCAGCTATAACGACTATAGCGGCAAGGTGACGCCCAAGGGCAGTTTGGACTTTACGCAGAAGCTGGGCGACAATTTCGGCATCGCGGGTTCGGTCAGCTATTACGAACGCCAGTTCGAGACCGACAATGTCGAAGCCGACAATTGGGTCGAAGCCAATGGCGCCTATTTCAGCCCCACGGTCGAATATCGCGATTACGATGTGAAGCGTAAGCGCATCAACGCATCGCTCTCGCTCGACTGGCGCGCTTCCGACACGACCAAGGCCTATATTCGCGGCAATTGGGCACAGTTCGACGATCACGAATATCGCCGCCGCACGACCTTCGATCTCAGCGAATTCGAGGATGACGGCCCGTCGGCCGCAAATGGCTCGACCGTAAGCTTCGATACGGCCGATCAGGAAATCACTGTCGAGCGCGACCTGAAGGATCGCTTCGAGCGCCAGCGCATCCGCTCTGTCTCCATCGGCAGCGAAACGGATACCGGCACCTGGAAGTTCGACTGGCAGGCGAGCTATGCCAAGTCCACCGAGAAGGAAACCTGGTCGCTCGACCCGGTCCGTTTCAACGCCAGCTTCGACGATGAATCCGGCGTGGTGATCGATTTCGACAATTCGGGCCGTTATTACCCCACCTATGCGATCACCAGCGGCGCGGATGAGGTCAACGATCCGAAGAACTACACGCTCAACCGGGTCGAGCTGACCACGCTTTCAGACAGCACGGACGAGGAATATTCGCTCAAGGCCAATCTGGCGCGCACCTTTGCCATGTCGGGCGGCGATTTCACCGTTCAGGCGGGCGCGAAGGCGCGCTGGCGCGAAAAGTCCTATGACTTCGAGATGAGCCGCTACAAGAAGTCGAAGAACTACACGCTGGCCGATGTGCTGGGCGATCAAACCTATCGCCTGCTCGATATGGGGCCGGTCATGAGCAAGACCGACACGGCAAGCTGGTTCCTCGCCAATGAAGCCAATCTGTCGATCGACAAATATGCGTCGGCGCTCGATTCCGCGACCAGCGACTATTCGGTGAAGGAAGACATCGCTGCGGCCTATCTGCTTGGCCGGTGGGACAGCACTACTTTGCGCGCAATTGGCGGCGTGCGCATGGAGCACACCCATAACGAACTGAACGGCAATGTTGTGACCGACGATGGCGAGTCCGCCACGCCGCCGGTCGATCCCGTGCAGTATGAGCGCAATTACACCAACTGGCTGCCCAGCCTGACCTTGCGCTACACTCCGCAGGACAATCTCGTCTTCCGTCTGGCCGGCTACAAGACCCTGGTGCGTCCCAAGCTTTCCGCCATGGCGCCGCGCTCTGTCGTGAACGAAGACAACGAGGCAGAGTTCGGCAATCCCGATCTGCTGCCTTACGAGGCGTGGAACGCGGATGCGGGTGTCGCCTATTACTTCTCGGGCAATGGCGCGATCTCGCTCGGCGGGTTCTACAAGGACATCAAGAACTACGCAGTCACGCAGAGCTTCGATGATTACACCTATGAAGGTGAGACCTACGATCAGTTCACGACCACCATCAATGGTGACAGTGCGCGAGTCATGGGTTTCGAGGCAAGCTATAGCCAGGCCTACACCATGCTGCCGGCCCCGTTCGACGGTCTGCTGACCCAGTTGAACTACACCTACACTGACAGCAAGGCGACGCTGGCCGATGGTCGCGAAATTTCGATGCCTGCCGCTGCGCGCAATACGTTCAACGTGGTGCTGGGTTACGACAAGGGCCCGATCGACCTGCGTCTGGCGGGCACTTATCGCGATAAATATCTCGATGAAGTCGGCGATGGCGCTGAGGAGGATCGCTGGGTGAACAACCACTTCCAGTTGGACTTCTCTGCGAAGTTCAAGGTGATGGAAAACCTGCGCCTCACCTTCGACGCGATCAACCTCAATAATGCGAAATACTTCGCTTATCAGGATTTCGGCGGCGCCCAGCGCCTGCTGCAGTTCGAGAAGTATGGTCCGACTTTCAAGTTCGGTGTGAAGGCGAACTTCTGATGCGGGCCGTTACAAAAGCTGCGCTGATCGTCACGCTTGCAGGCGCCCTGGGCGCCTGCAGCACCACGCCGCCGATCAATTCCTGGCCAGCGGCGCCGGTTTTCGCCAAGGGCGAGACGGTTCCGGTGGGCACCGGCAATGCCGATGCGGCGGACGATCCGGCAATCTGGCGCAATCCGGCCAATCCGGAAGGCAGCCTGATTATCGGCACCGACAAGAAGGCCGGGCTCTACGTCTATGGCATGGACGGGCAAGTGCGGGATTTCCATCCCGATGGACGACTGAACAATGTCGACCTGAAGGATATGGGAGCAAAGGGTGTGATCGTGGCGGCGAGCGACCGTAACGATGTGCTCGCTGCGCAGATCCGCCTTTACCGGCTGGATACCACTGCCGGGAAGCTGGTGCCCTTGGGTGCCGTGCCGGGCGGCACGGGTGAAGGCTATGGCATCTGCCTGTTGGAACGTGCCGATGGCCTGCACGCCTTTTCGGTCCTGAAGGACGGAACGATCGAGGAATTCCGCCTTGAACTGGGCGCGGCCCTGGCCTCCGTTTCGGTGCGCACCATGAAGCTGCCGACCCAGACCGAGGGCTGCGTAGCCGATCCGCGTGACGGTACGCTGTATGTCGGCGAAGAAGATGTAGGCATCTGGCGTTTTACCGCCGGGGCTACTCAGGGCGAACTGGTGGCCAAGGTGGATAATCTCCAGCTCGTGGCCGATGTGGAAGGGCTGGCGATCCTGCCTCAGGGCGAGAAGGGCGGCTGGCTGGTCGCATCGAGCCAGGGTGATAACACTTATGCCGTCTATCGCCTGCCGGGCATGGAGCCTGCTGGGCGCTTCCGGATTGCCAAGGGGGCTTTCGGTTCGACCGAGGAAACCGACGGTATCGACTTGCAAGCTGGCGATTTCGGGCCAAACTATCCCAATGGGCTGTTCGTGGCCCAGGACGGCAGCAACGGCGCCCGGGCCCAGAACTTCAAGCTGGTTTCCTGGGCTGAAATCGAAAAGGCACTCGAAACTTGGACACCGCCGGCAGCAAAGCCCTGACCTTCGACCAGCTTTCCGGAACTGACCGTCGCGCCTTCCTGCGCGCGACGGGCAGCGCCTTCGCCGCGCTGGTAGCCGCGAAGTGCATGATCCGCCCCGCAATGGCGGCAACGGTGAGGCTGGCTGAGGGTTACGGTCCGATGGTGCCCGATCCCGCAGGCGTTCTCGATCTGCCGGCGGGATTTTCCTATCGCGTTCTCTCCCGTCTGGGCGATGTCATGAGCGATGGGGGCAAGGTGCCGGATCATGGCGACGGCATGGGCTGCTTTGCCCTGCCCGGTGGCAAGATCGCACTGGTGCGCAATCACGAGTTGATGCCCAATGCCGATAGCGGCGGAGAGATTGCTCGCGGCTATGACAGGCAGGATGGCACTGGCCCGGTTCTGCCTGGCGGTACGACGACCATCGTACTCGACGCCGGTACGCTGGCAGTCGAAAACCAGTTCCGCTCGCTCGGCGGCACGATCCGCAATTGCGCGGGCGGCACCACGCCCTGGGGCAGTTGGCTGACCTGCGAGGAATTCGTGGCCAAGGCAGGTGGCCGTCTGGGCCAGGATCACGGCTATATCTTCGAGGTTCCGGCCGGTGCCACTGGCCCGGTCGATCCGGTGCCGCTCAAGGCGATGGGCCGTTTCAATCATGAAGCCGCCTGCGTCGATCCGGCTACCGGAACGGTCTATCTCACCGAAGATAGGGAGGATGGGCTGCTCTATCGCTTCATCCCCAAGGTTCCCGGCCAATTGGCCGAAGGGGGCCGCTTGCAGGCGCTGGCGCTCCAGAACGGGGTGACGGACAGCCGCAATCACGATGCGGCTACTGTCCAACTGGATGAATGGCTGGCCGTTCAATGGGTGGATATCGACGTGCCCGACAGCCCTGAGGACGATCTGCGCAAGCAGGGGGCGGCGAAGGGCGCAACGCTGTTCGCTCGCGGTGAAGGCATCCATATGGGCGAGGGCGAGCTCTATTTCTGCTGTACCTCCGGTGGCCCCTTGCAGCGTGGCCAGATATTCCGGTTGAAGCCGGGAGCCACGGGAGACCGGTTGCAATTGTTCTTCGAAACCGCCTCGCTGGACCAGTTCAATTACGGTGACAATCTGACCGTGGCGCCCAATGGGCATCTCGTGGTGTGTGAAGACCAATATGCCGATGTGGTCGATAACCACCTGCGCGGCATCACGCCTGCGGGCGAATCCTATACGCTGGGCCGCCTGCGCATGCAGAGCGAACTTGCGGGCGCCTGCTTCTCGCCGGATGGGAAGACGCTGTTCGTCAATGCCTTCAGTCCGACCACGACTTTCGCCATCACCGGACCGTGGATGGCCTGAGAAGGGGCCTTATTCCCCGCCCTCAAGCCCCCGGAACGGGCGCGGGGGTGGGGATCGCAAAACTGGCCTTTTCCAGCAGGCTGTCATTCGGGACGATTTCAATCGCGGGTTCCAACCCGAGCCGCGCGGCGAGAGCGCCAAGGTCCTGCGCGACGTGGTCGGCGCGCAGGTCCGCATGGCTTTCACCCAGGAAGAGCACCAGCCGGCTTCCCGAAATCACCAGCGCCGTATTGCGCAGCGAAGTGCGCGAGCCGCCACCCAGGCGGCGGGCCAGCCGGATCGCAAGGCCCCAGCAAATCGCTTCGTTGAGGCGCGTTCCGCTTGCCAGGCGCCCCAGCATCCGGGGCAGGTTTGTCGTCCCGCAATTGGCGGAAAGCGCCGCGGCTATCATCGCCCGGCCTTCATCGCTCAGATTGATCCAGCGCTTGTAGAGCGCCCAGTTGATTGCCTGCTTGACCCGCAAATTGGGCTCGATCTGCATGGAGGCCAGCGCGAGCATGGTGGCGGCGAGGCGAACCCGTTCGGAGCCTGCCCCATCGCGCGGCAGCGCGTTTACGGTCCAGCCTGCAATCCGCGTGGCGAGCATGGGCGGCCCACCGCGCGGCGCGGCGAAGCTCGCCACCCCGGCCAGCAAGGGGTCTTGCGCCCGCGCGGCAGGGTCGAGCTGATCGAACAGCCGCCCTTCGCGCAGGCCCCATGAGGAGAAGATGAGTTTGGGCGGCTCCAGCCGGGCCAGCAGGACCTGGAGCAGAGCTGCGGCATCAGGCAGCATCGCGGCGCGCATGGAGGATACCCGCGCTTTCACCAGTTCCTCGGGCGTCATCAGCCGCACTCGCTTGGCGAGCTTCAGCGCGTCTTCCCCAGTCAGTTCGAAACCATGCGGGTCGGTCAGCGGATGCTTGGCCTCCGTCATGGCGAAGCCTGCCAAGGCACGCCATGTGCCGCCCACCATGTAGAGCGGCCCGGACATGGAATGGGCCCAGTCCTCATGCTTCAGCGCCTTGTTGACGCGGCGTCTGAATTCATCGCCCCCGGCGGCCCGCAATTCGCCCAGCATAAGCGTGCCGAGTGCCATAGAGGCACCATGCGTGCATTGCCCGTCACGGATCTCCACCAGTTCCAGACTGCCGCCGCCCAGATCGGCGACCACGCCCCGGGCCCCAGGAAAGGCGCCGATTACGCCCAGCGCACTGGTGCGGGCTTCCTCTTCACCGGAGAGGAGAATTGGCGCAAATCCGCATTCGCGAACCAGGT
Organism: Sphingomonadales bacterium 63-6; assembly: GCA_001898545.1. Lineage (GTDB taxonomy): Bacteria > Pseudomonadota > Alphaproteobacteria > Sphingomonadales > Sphingomonadaceae > Andeanibacterium. The sequence continues at coordinate 21,499 of MKUB01000188.1, forward strand.
CGAGGAATTCCGCTCCGTTGGTGGCAAGCCGCGCGGCCGCGGTGGCGATTACGTCCACTTCGGCAATGTGCAGGTCGGTCAGAATCCGGCGATAGCGCCTGAGCCCGGACAGGGCGATCTGCACCGCCTCGTCCGGAATGCGCCCGTCATGCATCAGATCGCGGCCGAGGCGAGCCGTCACGCGTTCGTTGAGCAGCACGGTGGGCGCACGTTGCGCCCCGCCATAGACCACCAGACGTACGGTATTGGACCCGATATCGATCACTGCCCGATGGGGCAGAGTATTGGGAAATGCGGTGTCCCGATCGCCGATCACGTAACGTAAGTCCTCAAAATTCCGGTCAGACCCCGCCCTTGCGCAGCGCCAGCTTGGGCACCTTGGCGCCTTCATCGAGTGCGGTGCCACGGCCCGAGAGCGAAGGATTGGTCATAAAATAACGATGCAGGTTGAAGGGCCGCTCACCCGCTTCAAGCCGCTGATAGGTGCCATCCGGCCCCAGTTCCCAGCTTTGTTCGGTGTCGAGCAGATTGGCAAGCAACACTTGCTGCAGCACCTGATCATGGACGGTGGGGTTCTTGATGGGGACCAGCGTTTCCACGCGGCGATCCAGATTACGCTCCATCCCGTCGGCGGAAGAGATGAAGACCTTGGCCCGGTGGCTTGGCATGGCAAAGCCGTTCGCAAAGGCCCAGATGCGAGCATGTTCCAGAAAGCGCCCGATCACGGATTTGACCGCGATATTTTCCGACAGGCCTGGAATGCCCGGCCGAAGGCAGCAGATCCCGCGAATGACCAATGTGATCCGCACGCCTGCCTGGCTTGCTTCATACAGCCGGTCGATCAATTGGCCATCGGTCAGCGAATTGAGCTTGGCCCAGATGAAGGCGGGCTTGCCCATGCGGGCATTGGCGATTTCCCGCCCCATCAGATGTTCCAGCTTGGCGCGCAGGCCGATGGGGGAGATGGCCAGCATCTCCATATTGCGCGGCTCGACATAGCCGGTGATGAAATTGAACAATTTGCCAGCATCGCGGCCCAGCTTGGGGTCGGCGGTGAAGAAGCTGAGGTCGGTATAAATCTTCGATGTCAGCGGATGGTAATTGCCCGTGCCGAAGTGGCAATAGGTGCGCAATTGCCCTTCCTCGCGCCGCACCACCATGCTGACCTTGGCGTGGGTTTTCCAGTCCACGAAGCCATAGATCACCTGCACACCGGCGCGTTCCAGCTGGTTGGCCCAGAGCAGGTTCTGTTCCTCGTCGAAACGGGCCTTCAGTTCCACAACGGCGGTCACGGCCTTGCCTGCCTCGGCTGCCGCGATCAGCGCGGCGACGACGGAGGATTGCTTGCCCGCGCGATAAAGCGTCTGCTTGATGGCCACCACATCCGGGTCGGCGGCGGCCTGACGGATGAAGTCCACCACCACTTCGAAACTCTCATAGGGGTGGTGGATCACGATGTCCTTTTCGCGGATCGAGGCAAAGCAATCGCCATCATGCTCCAGCACACGCTCGGGATAGCGGGGCATGTAAGGCTCCCACTTCAAATCCGGGCGTTCCTCCTCCACGATGGCGGATAGGCCGGAAAGGCCGATCGTGCCGTCGGTGCGCATCAGGATGGCGTCGTCCAGCCCTACTTGCGCCAGCAGCAGCCGTTCCGCATCGGGGTCGAAATCGTCCTGTAGCTCCAGCATGATGACCCGGCCCCGTCGCCGCCGCTGGATAGCGGTGCGGAAGAAGCGGACCAGATCTTCTGCCTCTTCCTCGATCTCGATATCGCTGTCGCGCAGCATGCGGAACACACCGTCCCCTTCCACGCGGAAGCCGGGGAAGATGATGTCCGCATGGCGGCAGATCAGGTTTTCGATGCTGATATAGATCGCCTCTTCCCCCGGCACGCGCACGAAGCGCGGCAGGGCGGTGGGCACCAGCACCATTTCCACCACCTGCTCGTCATCGGCGAGGCGGGTGAGGTTGAATAGAACGCCGATTCCCTCATTCGCCACGAAGGGGAAGGGGTGGGCAGGATCGATCGCCTGCGGGGTGAGGACGGGGGCGATATTGTCAATGAAATGCTCGCGCAGCCATTTGGCGGCGGCGGCGTCGATCCGCCCTTCATCGGCGACGTGAATGCCCTTGGCAGCCAGCAGCGGGCGCAATTCGCGCCAGCTTTTCTGCTGCTGATATTCCAGATCGGCGATGGCGCTGCGGACGGCGGCGAGTTGCTGCGAAGGGGTGCGCCCGTCAAGCGAGGTGGTGGCGATGTTGCGCTGGGCCTGCCCGGCGAGACCGGCCACCCGAATCATGATGAATTCATCAAGATTGCTGCCCGAAATGGACAGGAAACGCAGCCGTTCCAGCAAGGGATACCGGGCGTTCCGCGCTTCTGCCAGCACGCGATCGTTAAAGGCGAGCCAGCTCAGTTCGCGGTTGAAATAGCGGTCCACCGGAATGGTGACATCGGCTTTGCTGTCGAGTTGGGTACTCATGTTCCTGCTTGGCAGCGATGCCTCTGGCGGGTGCGGAGAATCCGGCCCGACACTGGCTCGATGGGGAGGGTATGTTACATATTTGTGAAAAACTCGCCAAGCATCCGAAGATAGGCACAATCCCTGCGTATTAGAGGATGTTGGCGGACCGAGCGCTCACACCAGTTCGTGGCTCAGCGCGATCTGGGTGATGCCGCGCCTGCCTTCGCCATTTCGGCCGAGCTGGACCACTACGTCGATCACCGAGGCGGCATAGGCAATGGTGTCGTTGCGGGTCAGGCCGATGCCCGTCTGCATCACCATCAGGGCCAATTGGTCGAGCGCGCCGCGCAGCGAATTGGCGTGGATGGTGGAGAAGCTGCCGGGGTGGCCGGTGTTGATCGCTCGCAGGAAGCTGACGCTTTCCGCGCCGCGCAATTCGCCCAGCACGATCCGGTCGGGGCGCAGGCGCAAGGCGGCCTGGAGGAGTTCGTTGGCGGTCACCTTGGCTTCGCCCAACTCGCCCTTCACGGCCACCAGGCCAACGCCATTGGCGCCGGGCAGCTTGAGTTCGGGTGTGTCTTCCACCAGCACCACCCGTTCCTGCGGCGGGATTTCACCCAGCATGGCGTTGAGGAAGGTCGTCTTGCCGGTGGAGGTGCCGCCGGAGATCAGGATGGTCATGCGCTGGCGGATCGCCTCGCGCAGGAAGGCCACCGGCTGGCCCGCCGGGTCGGGCAGGGCGGCGGGTTTGGGTGGCTGGAGCGGCCCGGTATCATAGGCGTCGAGCGGCAGATCCAGCCGGCGGTGGCGGCGGATCGCCATGGTCCAGTGCTTGCGCGTGGCAGGCGGGCCGCAGAACTGGATGCGCGCGCCATCGGGCAGGGTGGCGCCCAGCAGCGGGTGTTCCCGGTTGATGCCCTGATGGCTGACGCGGGCGACCTGTTCGGCCAGGCGTTGCACCAGCTTGTCGTCGATTTCTGGCGCGGCAATGCGTTGCATGCCGGGATGGGCGGCATCTTCCACCCATACCTCGCCGGGACCGTTGACCATGATCTCGGTCACGGTGTCACGGCTCAGCCACTCGGCGAAGGGGGCGAGATAGGCGTCCAGATAGACGCTGCGCGCTCCGTTAAGCGGCTGCACGGGCTCTTCGGTTGGGGCCAGCATATGGACGGATGCGCTCACCTGAGATCCTTACAGCGTCGGTGCGGTCGAGAAATCGAGATCGCGGGCGGTGAAGACACGGATCGGCTCGCCCTGGCGCACGCGCACGGTGGGGGCGATCTGGCCGTCCTGCTGCAGGGCGGTCGACGCCGCGCTCTGTCCGCCGCCCAGAACCACAGCCGTGCCGCCGCTGGTAAAGGCGCCGAGGCCGCCGATCACCGACAACAGCATGGCCGATCCGAAACGCCGGAAGAAATGGCTGTTCACATCGCCGGGCAGGCCGGTCATGCCGGCAAAGTCCGTGCCGGGGGAGGCAAGGTCCACGGTGATGCCGTCCGGCCGGATGGCGCGAGTCCAGATCACATAGGCGCGCTTCTGGCCCGCCTGCAGGCCAGACTGATATTGGCCGACCAGCCGCGAGCTGCGGGGCAGCAGCACGCGCGTTCCGTCATAGGAACGCACATCCTGGCTCACCACGGCGCGGACGAAGCCGGGCACATCGGTATTGATGGCGGTTTCCAGCACGGCAGGGATCAGTGTGCCCTGGGTGATGGTGGTTTGCGGATCGAACTGGCGCGCGGCCTTGGCGGTACCGCCGCCCACGCCGCCCACGCGGCTGGCGAAATCGCCCGCGGAGCTGGAAACGGTGCTGCCCGCCGGAGTTGCCGGGGTGACTGCCGCGATGGGAACCGGCAGGGAGCTGGCATCGAATACCACGGTGGGATTGCTATAGGGATTGGCGGCCATGCCCGGCTGCGCACCCGGCATGTTCGACAGAACCGGTGCCGGTGCGGGATCGGGCATGGGGACCGGCGGAGCGA
>MKUB01000188.1:26014-37781 GCA_001898545.1 Sphingomonadales bacterium 63-6
GCTGGACTGCGCCTGCCGCTGGTTGCGCCTGCTGCCCGCCATCGACCCGCGCGGCATTCATGCCCCAGAGGGTCACCACGCCAAGCAGGGCCACGATGCCGACGCCCGCCATAAGGCCGACCATGTCGGAGCGGCCCTTGCGCTGGGTGACGACGGGAAATGCGTTGCGGCTGGCAAGGTCGATTACCTCCGCCGACATGACCTCGCGCGGATCGGCGTCATTTGCCGAGGACGAACCCTTCTTTTCGGGCAGTTGCATGGCAAGCCGCATCACTTCGCCTCCTTGTTGCTCGCAAGCGACGGGCTGGAGCCCGCCTTTGCCGCGCCTTGCTGCCCGTCACGGGTCAGCGTGGCGATTTCTTCGCCCAGGCGCAGGATGATTTCACTGGGCACGCCGTCCACCACGGTAGTGGTGCCGCGCACTGCATAATTCACCGGGCCTTCGGTGCCCGCGGGGTCCTTGATCAGGATTGCGGGGATGGTCGCATCGACCGGCCAGGTGATGAAGGTGGCATCGCCATCGTCATAGATCTGGTCGGGCATCAGCCGGGACGAACCCTTGCGCTTCCAGCTGAAGTTGAGCTTGGCCGGATCTGCCACCGCATAAGGGTCGGTCGCGGCCGCGATTTCCAGATCGCTGGCGCCCTGCGGCACGGCGGATTGTTCGTCCGCCTTGGCCGTCTTTTCTTCCTTCGGGTAAGTGAAGTTGAGCACGTAGAGCGGCTTGGCATCGGGCCGCGCGACGAGGTCGAACAGATAGGTGTGGCGGTCCGTCACCACCGTCATGTTCGTGCTGGCGCGGATCGACAGGGGCTTCACGAACAGCAGGTTCGCGCGCTTGTTCGGCGTCACCTGCCAGCTTGAACTGTCCCCGATGGCGACATTCTCGATATGCTCGTCCTCGCCGAAGGTGATCGTGGCCTGCACCGTGGGCTTGCCGGTGATGACCACCACCTGCGAGGGGTCGTAGAGGCGCTCCACCAGTCGAGGATCGCCGCTGGCATGGGCCGGGGCGATCAGGGCAGGGGCCGCAAGGGCGGCGGATGCGGCCGCGAGCATCAGCGCGGGCTGCAGGGCGCGGTTCATTTGAACTTCTCCGTGGAACGAACGGGGGCGGCGCGGAAGCGGCTGCCAATGCCGCGCGCGCGTGATGGGGTGGAGGAAAGCGAGCCGGATACGGCACTGTCTGCCGCGACGATCCGCGTTTCCCGGCTGTGAGTGGAGCCAGCGGCCGCAGGGCCGGAATCATTGGCGGCCATGCCGGCAACGGCAGGGGAAATGGCGATGCGGCGCGGTGCGGGCGAAACCTGGCCCTGTCCCTGTGCGGTGGCGATCTCGGCCGGGGCGGGCGCCGTATGGGGGCTAGGTGCAGGCGCGCTGTCGGCGCTTCTCCCTTCGCCCGACCCGGCCAGGCCGAATACGGACCAGTTGCCCACCATTGTCGCGCTGACTTTCAGCACCATGACCATCAGGGAGATATGGACTGCGCCTACCAGGAAGAACGCCATGGCCGCACGGGGATCGACCTTGCCGGGAACCGCGATCATCGTGTTGATCACCGGGATAGCCAGCTCCAGGATCATCGTGCCGCCTACCACTGCGAAGAGGGGGGCGATGGCCATCATCACCCAGCCACGCAGCCATCCGGCGAACAGCCCGCGTGTGGCCGGGAAAAGCGCCAGGACCACGAAGACGGGGCCGACCGCCATCAGCACGGCCAGCGCAATGCGGGCAGTCACCAGCACGCCCACTGTGCCCAGCAAGAGCATGGTGGCGCCCATCCACATCATGCCTTCGGGCGAGAAGGTGGAGACTTCCTTGCGGGGAGCCCCCTCGGCCTGCTGTTGGCCCTGGCCCGAAGCATCCTGAATGGCGGAGAAAACAATGTCGATCTTCTCGCCGAACACCTGCGTGGCGGAACCCTTGGTTCCGGTCAGGATGCCCGCGATCTGGTCTGGCGCGCCGGTGGCGACATTCCAGACCAAGGTTTGATAGGCCAACCAGCTCGTTGCCAGCGTCAAGACCATGCCCAATGTCACGATGCGCGGCGTCAGCGCCCGGATGCCGATCCGGGTCCGCCCCGTAATCAGCGCGAAGGCGAAGAAGGCGATATAGAGCGTCAGAATGATGGTGAGCGCGGGCATCAGCGCCCCGCCCGAACCGAACAGGCGTCCAAAGGCTGCCTGCGTCATGTCGGACGCGAGGCAATCCACCCCGCGCAGCGATGCGCCTATGCCGTTGCCGACATCGGCCACGGCCTGCTGGCATTGCGGGCTCATTCCGCGGCTTCCCAGATGGCGAGATCGTCCTCGCCGTCATCGCCCTGGGCATTGGGCCAGGCATGGCCGGTGAGGGCGGGATACCACTTGGCCGGATCGTCGCCCACAGCCTCACGCAGAGTGTCGAGGCGGCGCACGGCGCTTTCCCGGCCGGAAAGAATGGTCAGCACTTCGGGCGCGTTGGACAGGTTCAGGCGCACCACCACGCTGGCATCGGGCTGCCGTACCAGGAAGCAGCGGCTATGCGCGGGCAGCGAGCGGATCAGGGCCAGTTCGTGGCTGGTAAGGCCAAATCCGTCGCAATAATCCTCCGCCCGGGCGCGGGCATTGGGCATGAAGATCATGGTCGCGGTCTGTTCCACCAGAGCGGTGGAGATGCGGCTTTCCAACGCGTCGCGAGCGGATTGGGTGGCAAAGCCCACCAGCGCGTTGCGCTTGCGCAGGGTCTTCAGCCAGTCGCGAATGCGGGCGGCGAATACCTCGTCATCCAGCGCCTTCCAGCCTTCATCGATCAGGATCATGGTCGGCTGGCCGTCCAGCCGCTCGTCGATGCGGTGGAACAGATACATCATCACCGGCGTGCGCAGGCGCGGGCTTTCCAGCAGCGCGGTCATGTCGAAGCCGAGCACGCGGTTGGAAAGGTCCAGCCTGTCTTCCGCATTGTCGAACAGCCAGCCATGCTCGCCATCTTCGATCCACGGTGTCAGCCGGTCGGCCAGGTCACCCGGCGTCGGGCGACGGGTGCCGGCCAGCAGCTCGCGGAAATGGCGGAGGCGGCGCAACGAGGGATCGTTGGCATAGGCCGCATCGACCGCGCCGGAGATAGTGGCCAGTTCCTCCGGCCCTTCGGCCTTCAGCAGCACGCCCAGCCAGTCCCGCAGGAAGGCGCGATTGGCGGCGCTGTCGGGCAGGGCCAGCGGGTTGAAGCCCGCCGGACTGCCTGCCGCGATCCGGTCATACCGGCCGCCGATCCCGCGAATGAACAGTTCCGCGCCGCGATCCTTGTCGAACAGGATGGTGCGGGGTGCGAACTTCTGCGCCTGCGCGGCAAGGAAGTTCATCACCACCGTCTTGCCCGAGCCCGAGGGCCCGATGACGCTGAAATTGCCTAGGTCGCCATGGTGGAAATTGAAGAAGAAGGGCGTGGAGCTAGTGGTTTCCAGCAGCGTAACCGCTTCGCCCCAATGGTTGCCGCTGGCCTGCCCCAGCGCGAAGCCATGGAGCGAGGCGAAGCTGGCCATATTGGCGGAAGAGATCATCGCGCGCCGCACGATAAAGCCTTCATTGCCGGGGAACTGCGCCCAGAAGGCCGGTTCCAGATTGGTATCCTCGCGCACCGCGATGGCGCCGGTATCTGCCAAGGCTGCGGCGCAGGAAGCGCAGGCGTCGTCCAGCCGGGGAAGATTGTTCTCGCGGATCAGGACGGTCAGGTGGTGGTCCCCGAAGCCGACCGATCCAGCCCCCAATTCGTCACGCGCGGCCAGCATTTCCGCACGTTCTGCACGGGCTTCCTCGTCGGCGGAGCGCAGGCGGCGCAGGGCAAGGTCCATCTTCTCGCGCGCGGTCTGCCGCTCACTGGGGGCGAAGCTTTCCGTCACCACCATTTCAAAGGGCAGGCGCAGTAGCGGGTCGAGCAGGCCGGGCGAAGTAGCGTCCGGATAATCCTTCAGGCTGAGGATTGAGGCGAAATCGGTGCCGCGCCCATCCTTGGATTCCATAGCGTCGAGCCCGAAGCTCACCCGGCGATAGGGCAGCATCAGGCCGATATTGGTATCGTCAACCGGACGGCGCACGGGGCGCATTTCGCCATTGTAGAGGGCCGAGAGCAGTTCCAGCACTTCGGAATTGGTCTGGCCGCCATTGCCCTGATAATCGCCCAGCAAAGAGGCCCCATATTGGCCGAGCGAGGCGATCAGGGCGCCTGCCGCTGCGCGCAGGCTGCGCAGATCCTTGGGGTCGGCCTCAAGCACTTCCTGGCCTCTGCGGTTCAACATCTTGGCCATGCGTTCGGCGAGGCCCGCCTTGCCGCGCGCCGGACGGCGCACCAGCGTGACGAATTGGTCGTTGATGAACAGGGCCCCGCGGCTCAGCTTTTCGCGCCAGCGGCGGTCGATATGGGCGGAAAGCGGGTCTTCGAATGTCGCTTCCAGTTCCACCTGCACCCGGCGGCGGATGACGTGGTGATACATCACGAAGCGCGCATCCAGATTGGCGCGCAGCATCACTTCGCGCGTGGCCGCATGGGCGTTCAGCGCGTCGCTATCCTCGGTCTCGAACAACAGGCCGGGAACCTGCAGTGCCATCAGCAGCGAACCGTCGCGCAGCAGCACGGTGTTTTCGTCTACCAGCCGGGCATAGGGCAGGCGTTCGCCCGCAAGGGCTTCCTTCGCGCTCCAGGCGGCGGCTCCGATCCATTTCACCATTCGTCAGGCCCTCCTGAGGCCCCAATACCGCGTCAGGCGGCGTAGCTGTTGCAGCCCCAGCGCTTCCAGTTCTTCACGCGCGGGCATTTGCTGACCTTGGTGATCCAGAGGTCGAAGATCCGCGGTTCGCGCAGACAGGCGAAATAGCCGACCACATGGAACACCAGCGCGGCGGGCAGGGCCCAGAAGCTGCCGGTGATCAGGAACAGCTCCGTCGTCAGCGCGAAGTTCAGGATGAAGAAATTATATGTCACCCCGGCGAACATCTGCGGGCGGGTCAGCGCGCGGTGGACGGGGTGGCGGATCAGCTCGCTCACGGATCAGCCCGCCGCGCCCTGGATGCCGGCCACGATCGAGGCCGCGCCGAACAGCACGAAGCAGCCGATGATCACGGTCGCGCCGAAGCGCCAGTTGAGGCGGCCGGTCAGCATCATGAATCCCACGGCGGCCACCGCCATCACGGCAACGGCGGTGGCAACATTGCCCAGCATCGTGCCCTGCAGCCACAGCAGCGCCGAAACGATCGGACCCGAACCTTGGGGATCGCCAACCTGCTGCGCATGGGCGGCAGTCGGGGCGAGCAGGGAAGCGAGGATTGCAAGACGAATAGGCGCACGCATTTAGTCGGTACTCCGCGAATGGTTCGAAAGGCGGCCCATGATGGCCGCCACATAGGCTTTGGTTTCCCGGATGTTGGGAACGCCCCCGGCGCTCTCCACCCGGCCGGGGCCGGCGTTGTAAGCAGCCAGTGCCTTCTCCAGATCGCCGTCGAAACGGTCGAGCTGCTCGCGCAGATAACGCGCGCCGCCTTCCAGATTGGCGAAGGGATCGCTGGCATCCACGCTAAGTTCGCGGGCGGTGCCGGGCATCAGCTGGGCCAGACCGCGCGCGCCCTTGGGCGATACGGCGCCTGCGTGCCAACGGCTTTCCTGCCAGACCAGCGCCTCGATCAGGGCGGGGCTGAGGTCGAAGCGGCGGGCGAGTTCGCGCACCTTGGCGTCATAGGCGTCGGGCACTACCGCCGCGTGTTGTTCCGGCACGGCAACGGCGAAGTCGGGAACGGCGATATCGTCGGGCACCAGCTGGAGCGGTTCCGCAACGGCATAGGCTGCCGAGAGGTTCTGTGTGGCACCGGAAGAGCCCGCCATGTTTCCGCTGGCCGGTCCGGCGACCCAATAGGCGCCTTCTCCGCCCACTTCGAGCACGTCGGCACGGGCGGGGGAGGCCGCCGTCAATGCCATCGTGCAAGCAAGTGACACGGGCACCGCAAATCGGCCCGCCAGGAGAATCAGGTCCCTCATCATGCTGGCCTGATGCTTGCAGCACATGACAAAGGCGTGACATCGGAGGCGGACAACGAAAAACCCGCACGAGAGGGGGATCTCGCACGGGTTTGCCGGGCCGGAAACCGGCCGAGTTATGACAGGGCGTCAGCCCGTGAGGCTTTAGCGCAGCGCGATGCTGGCATCCTTTTCCAGATTCTTGAGCGCGGCCCTGGCTGCCTTGCGGGAATCGACCCAACTGCCATCTGCCAGTTCGAGATAATAGTGATCCTGACTGTTCATAGCGGCAGTGAACATGTCGCGGGCCTCGGTCAGGCGGCCCTGGCGGGCATAGGCGGTGCCGAGATTGATCAGGGTGGCAGGATCGGAGGTCTGAATGCCCTCGCTGCGATCCAGCTTGGCGATGGCTTCGGCAGTGCGACCTTCCGAAAGGGCTTCATAAGCAACATCGACGCGATCCGCGTCAGTATCCGCAGCAATCGCCGCAGCCGGGGAAATCGCGGCGGCCAGCACGGCAAGGACAAGGGTTTTACGCATCACATATCTCCCGCTTGTGTTCTTCAATGATGCGAGAGTGATCCGATGCCCGGCCGACTGCAATAAAAACGTCATAATGTCATTGAAGTGTAACATTTGAAGATTTCGGGCCGCATCGGGAGCTTTTTACCTCCGCAGGCCGCAGTTTGGTGAAGAGTCTTCAAATTGTAATAAGTGTCACAAAACATTCATAAAATTTGCAAGAGCCGGTATGCGTAACTTTGCAAAGAAACTGTCATGTCCCCCGTCTAGCGGGCGAGTCGCGACCAACAGTTCGCGACTTTGATTCTTCGGTTTTTGAGGGGACCGCTCGCCGTGAAAAACATCCATCGCTCGCTCATTATCGGCTGCAGCCTTTTGGCTCTTTCCGCCTGCGGCCCCGACGACATCGCTTCGCCCGGTGCGACCGGCCCGGTTACCGTCAATATCGGCGGCAGCAGCGGCGGTACGCCGACCCCGACGCCCGGCACCGGGACTGTCGAACCCGCCGGCGCCTGCCCGACCATCGCCGATCCTCAGGGTCTGACCGACAAGGGCACCATCACCGGCCCGACCGGAACCTGGCGCGTTTGCGAACTGCCTGCCCGCTTCAACGTCTCCACGACGCTGCCCAAGCTGTCCGGCCTGCTTTATTCCATCCGTGGCCGCGTGGACGTGGGTTGCGACGGCGGCTACACCGCGCCGACCGACGGCACGCCGTACACTTCCACCACTCCGGGCTGTGAAGCTACGCCGCTCAAGGCTGACACCAATGTCACGCTGACGATCGCTCCGGGTGCGATCCTGTATGGCGCCACCGGCCAGTCCTGGCTCGCGGTCAATCGCGGCAACAAGATCAACGCCGTCGGCACTTCCAGCGCCCCTATCGTCTTCACCAGCGCGGATAACGTCGCCGGCTTCAACTCCGACAGCTCGATGGGCCAGTGGGGGGGCGTTGTGCTGATGGGCCGCGCCAAGGTTACCGATTGCGATTTCGGCTCGGTCGACACGCAGTGCGAACGCAAGACCGAAGGCTCGGCATATCCGGCGGTCTTCGGCGGCGGTGACGACACCTACAACGCCGGCAAGATGAGCTATGTGCAGATCCGCTATTCGGGCTTCGTCCTCGGTGCGAACAAGGAGCTGCAGGCGCTCACGCTCGAAGGCGTAGGCAGCGGCACACAGATCGACCACTTCCAGTCGCACAATTCCTCGGATGACGGCATGGAAGTTTTCGGCGGCAACATGGGGATGAAGTATTACATCTCCACCGGCGCCGACGATGACAGCCTCGACGTTGACACCGGCGCCCGCTTCGACCTTCAGTATGCCATCCTCGCCCAGCGTTCGGGCCAGGGTGACGCGCTGATGGAAATCGACAGCGACGGCAAGGAAACCGATACGCCGCGCACCAGGTTGCGGGTTGCCAACTTCGTGGCGATCCAGCCGGAAGTCAGCTCCAACAACGAAGGCAACGACAAGGCTTCGACCCTGTTCCGCGGCAATTCGGACACGACGCTGATCAACGGCATCATCGCCACTCCGAAGAACGAATGCATCCGCATGACCGGTTCGGGCGGCGCCAACGGTGCCACGCTGACCGCGCGTTCGGTCGTCATGACCTGCTCGGGCGACAAGTATATCGGTTCGGGCGAATATGACCTTGCCAAGGTGAAGACCTTCTTCGGTTCGGGCGCCAACGGCAACAATGACAGCCTGACCTCCACCCTGACCAATGGCTTCGTCAACGGTTCGAACGAAGACGGCGTCACGGCCATCGATGCTGCCGCCTATACCACGTCCTCGTTCTTCGAAGTGCCGAGCCCGAACAAGATTGGCGCTGCGTGGAGCGGCAACACCTCCTGGTACACCGGCTGGACCTGCAACAGCAGCACTGCCGCGCTGGGCGGTGCCAGCAACTGTACCTCGCTGCCGACGACCTGAGCAGCCGCCTGACACGACTTCGGGGGCGGCCGCATCCGGCTGCCCCCGTCCATGCATCTGATATTGAGGGTAATCTGATGTCCACCTTGTCGCGTCTTGCCGGCGCCTTGCTACTCACATCCGCACTTACCGTGCCCAGCGTAGCCTTTGCGCAGCAGGACACCTCCGATGCGGCATCCGATGACCAGTCTTCCGCGGATCAGCCCAAGGAAGAAGATCTTGAGGTTTCGATCCCCGGCGGTGAGATCATCGTTACCGGTCGGCGTGACCGGAATGTCGAGCAAACCGCGAACCAGGTCGTCTCGGTTCTGTCCACCGAACAGATCGCCCGCACGGGCGAAGGCAATATCGCCGGCGCGCTGAGCCGCGTGACCGGCTTGAGCGTGGTCGGCAAGGGCTTCGTCTATGTACGCGGCCTTGGCGATCGCTATTCGCTGGCGTTGCTCAATGGTTCGCCGCTTCCCAGCCCTGAACCGCTCAAGCGCGTGGTTCCGCTGGACATGTTCCCCACGGGCGTGATTGCATCCTCGCTGGTGCAGAAAAGCTATTCGGTGAACTTCCCCGGCGAATTCGGCGGCGGCGTGATCAATCTCACCACCAAGGCCACTCCGCAGGAAGCGTTCCTGACCATCGGCGGCGGCGTTTCGGGCGATACGATCACCACTTTCAACGATGGCCTTACCTATTACGGCAGCAGTTCCGACTGGACCGGCTACGATAATGGCAATCGCGATATGCCGCCTGCCCTCCAGGCATTTATCGACAGCGGCGACCGGATGAGTTCCGGCGATGTCGATACCACGGCGATCCTTTCCGAGCTGGTTACCGGCCGTAACGCACTGGTGCAGCGCTATAACCACACGCCGATCAATTTCAGCGCCAATTTCTCCGGCGGGAAATCCTGGACGCTGGGAGATGGCGAATTCGGCATCATCGCGGGCGGCGGTTACAGCAACAAATACAGCACCCGCCAGCCGCTGCAGCAATCCTCGCTCAGCGCCGATCTGGAATTGCTCGAAACCGACTTCAAATCCACGATCACCGATCAGCGGATTGTCTGGAACGGCCTGCTGGGGCTGGGTTACGAATTCGGCGATGGCAACCGTATCCGCCTGACCAATCTCTATGTACACGACACGGTCAAGCAGGCGCGGACCGGCCTGGGGCAACGCCACCAGACCGATACGGACTTCTTCCAGCAGCGCACGGGTTTCTATGAGCGGCAGCTGTTCGACAGCCAAGTCGTCGGCGAATTCAAGCTGACTCCGGAACTGTCGCTGCAAATGCGCGGCGGTTACGCGAATTCCAAGCGCAAGGCTCCGTTCGAGCTGTTCTTCGAATATGTCCGCACCAATGCGGACGCCGATCCCTTCGGCCAGTATTTCGTCAATCGTCTGAATAACGGCAATGGCGGCGATGGCGGGGTGACCTTCTCCGACCTCAATGAAGATCTGTGGTCGGGCGGGGCCGATCTCGGTTACACCCTGGCAGAGGGCGTGCGGGTCTCGGTAGGCGGCGCCTATTCGGACACCTCACGCACCAGCTCGCGCCGGGATTTCAAGTTCCTCGCGCCGCCGGACTTCATGGGATATTCCGATGTCATCAGCAGCATCGGCATGCTTCGTCCGGATTTGCTGCTCGCGCCCAGTGTGGTGAAGACCTTCAAAATCTCGATGATCGAAACCGACGAAGGCAATCCCGCCTTCGCCGCCGGTCTCAAGAACTGGGCCGGCTATGCCAAGCTGGAAGCAGAACTCCTCACTGGCCTCAGCGTGGATGTTGGCGTGCGGTATGAAGACGCTCAGCTCGATGTCGATCCGATCCAGGTCTTCAACGAGCCGACCGCCGTTGCGGCCTCGACCCATCTGAAGAACAATTACTGGCTGCCGGCCGCCACCATCACATATGAGGTGCAGCCGGGAATGCAGCTGCGCGCCAGCGCGTCGAAGACCATTGCCCGCCCGCAGTTCCGCGAATTGCTCAACCAGCCTTATTACGATCCCGATAGCGGTCGCCCCTATCTGGGCAACCCGCTGCTGGTGGACAGCCAACTGTATAACGCCGAAGCGCGTTGGGAATGGTATTTCGCACGTGAAGAGCGTGTTTCGGTGGCCGGCTTCTACAAGAAGATCGACAAGCCGATCGAAGCCTTCGTCGCGGGCGTAGACCTGACCACATCCTATGCGAACGCACCCGAAGCCCAGCTTTATGGCGCCGAGGTGGATCTGCAGAAATATGTCAATATCGGGGACTGGGGTGACGGCAATCGCCGGGTAATGGTTTCGGCGAACTACACTTTCACCAAATCGAAGCTGAAGGTGACGTCGACCGATACCGTGCAGTTCTATGGTGCGGCCTCGACGGTTGCGACCGACTATTTCCGGGACGGCGCACCGCTGACCGGCCAGTCGGATCATATCGTCAACCTGCAGGTCGGCCTTGAGAATGAAGACCGGCTTTCGCAGCAGACCTTCCTGATCACCTATGCGAGCGATCGAGTGGTTAGCCGCGGTCTGAACGGCACTCCGCCGCAACCCGACGTGATCGAGCGGCCGGGCGTCCAGCTCGATTTCGTGGCGCGCGAAGGCTTCAAGCTGCTCGGCACGGATATGGAAGCGAAGTTCGAGGTGCGTAACATCCTCGGCCGCGGGCATGAGGAATATCAGCAATTCGGGGATCGCCGGGTGGACGTGAACACCTATGACGTGGGCACGACTTACGCCCTCTCCCTGTCCGCGACCTTCTGACGCGGTCGTCATCTACCGGGGACGGGTTCGATCTTGCCCCGGCAGGACTGACGGCTAGAATATTACAGTTCGACAGCCACCCACTCAGCCTGGCCGCGAGAAGACTCGCGGCCAGGTTTTTTGTTGGGTCGGCTGGCGCTTCAGGGGGCGAGGGCAGGCATGTGCCTGCGCCTTCCGCCAGAGCGGATTCTCAGGTGCTGTTCTGGCAGTGGTAACGGCGGGATATGTGCGTTTAGGCGCACACTCTGTCCCTTGGAGCACACCTCAAGGTGCGTCGAGAACGTAGCCCATGGCGTGAACGGTACGCAGCGGATTGCCCGCTCCGGCGGACCGGAATGCGCGGCGCAGGCGGCCGATCCAGACGTCCACGGTGCGCGGATCGATCGGCGGTTCCTGCTTGCCAAGCCCCTCGATCATCTCCTGCCGGGAGAGCACGCGGTTGGGGTTTTCGGCAAGAAAACGCAGCAATCTGAATTCGTTAGGTCGTAGAGGAATGGGCTTTTCAGACCATCGCGCCTGCTGTGCGCCCAGATCGATCTTCAGCGCGCCCAGTTCCACCATCTGCGTGGCATGCC
>MKUB01000188.1:37881-54752 GCA_001898545.1 Sphingomonadales bacterium 63-6
GAACTGCCGGGTTCATGTGACTCGTTTATGACGATCCCAACAAATTTGCTGGTGCGGAAATTTCCGTCAGTCGACACAGCCTTTTGAGAGGGTCCACAATACCCGGTCGGCAGCGTCGATATCATCCTTATCCACTTGGGAAACAAGCGAACCGATGAACTGGGAGACGGGCTTACGCAGCCGGTCATACAGGGCCCGGCCCTCCGGTGTGAGGCTGAAATGGGGGCTGCGCTGATCCACTTCATTGTCATGCCGTTGCACGATGCCTTGAGCCACAAGACGCGCCAAGGCGCGGCTGACTTCTGCGCGATCCACAACCGCCCCTTCCGCCAGGCTGCGCACGGTACCGGGCTCTGCAAGGCCAAGCTGTGCGAGGCAGCGCCATTGCGGCAGCGTGAGCGTGGAGTGGGCCTGCAGAACCTCCACGAATTTCCGGTCAAACAGCTTGGCCGTCACCGCCAGACGATAACCGAAATAGGCGATGCCGCCGAGCCTGTAGGAAGGCGGCGCATCGTCATCCGACAGGGGCATGATCCTGTTTCCCTGCGGCGCATTCGTATCGTTTGTTCCTGCCATTCCCCGTCCTCTTTCCTCGCATCGAATAGCCGGTTGACTCGACCTTCGCATTCATTGAATAATCAATGAATCGCAGCGTCGTCAAAGGCGCCGGATAGAACGAGGATAATCGGGAGAGAAGGCCGATGGCAGGGCGGACCCTGGCCGTGCGCAATCCGCGCACTGGCAAGCCGGACATGGAAATCGAAGTCGCCGATCGCGCGGCAGTGGCCGCAAAGGCGGCAAGGCTGCGCGCGGGCCAGCGCAAATGGGCCGCCATGCCGCCTGAGGAGCGGGTGAAGGTCATGGGCCGGTGGGCCCAACTGATCGCCACGAAATATCGCCAGGCGATCATCGATGCGGATTCGCACGATACCGGCTATTGCGAGATCAGCCGCATCGCGCCGGATATGATGCTGGGCGTTATCGGCGGCCTATGCGCCAGCGCTCCAGCCCAGTTGAAAGGCGCACTGCGCGAAGGCGTGGCGCGCGCCAATCCGGACATCCGCTTTACCAGCGTCCTCAAACCCTATGGGCTGGTGGGCATTATCAGCCCGTGGAACGCGCCGACCATGCTTTCCATGCTGCATGCCATCCCGCCGCTTTTCGCGGGCTGTGCGGTGCTGCTCAAGCCTTCCGAAGTGACGCCGCGCTTTACCGGCCCGCTGTTCGACAGCGTCCGCGAAGTGCCGGAACTGGCCGAAGTGTTCGATTGCGTGCTGGGGGATGGAGAGACCGGGCAGGCGCTGGTCGAGGAAGCGGATTACATCTCCTTCACCGGCAGCGTTCCCAATGGGCGCAAGGTGGCCGCCGCCTGCGGTGCCCGCATGATCCCCTACGATGTGGAACTGGGCGGGAAAGACCCGCTGATCGTGATGAAGGGCGCCAATATCGACCGCGCCGTTTCCGCGACCATTCGCGGCGCGATCAGCGCCACGGGCCAGGTCTGCTTCTCCATCGAACGGATCTATGTCGACCGCCAGATTCACGACGAATATGTCGCGGAACTGGTCGAGCGGGCGAAGAAGATCGAACTCAACCATCCCGATCCGCTGGGCGGCCATATCGGCCCCTTCACCGGCCCGCACCAGGCCGCCATCGTTCGGGGCCATCTGGAGGATGCACTGGCGAAGGGCGCCACAATCGTCGAGGGCGGAATGCCGTTCCAGATCGATGGCGGGGATTATATGCGCCCCACCGTGCTGACCGGCGTGACGCATGAGATGAAGATCATGCGCGAGGAGACTTTCGGCCCCTGCATGCCGGTGATGGCCTATGACGACATCGAGGAAGCGGTCCGTCTGGCCAACGATACGGATTACGGCCTGTCAGCTGCCGTTATCGGCCCGGACGAAGAAAGCGCCATGGCTGTGGGGGAGCGGATCGATGCGGGCAAGGTAAGCATTCAGGATGCTTTCCTCACCTTCTTCGGTTCCGAAGCCAAGAACGACAGCTTCGGCTTCTCCGGCCTGCCAGGCCTGCGGCCGGACCTGACCCGCTATGTGCGCAAACAGGCGCTGCTCATCAATTCCGGCGAGCCGGTCTGCCTCACGCGGCAGGCGGTGAGCGCGGTGGATCAGGCAATCGGTTGAGGAGAGGCTCCGATGGAAATCACATTCCCCGATATCCCGCTCTATCAGGGCTGGGGCAAACCCCTGCGCAGCGAATCCCATGTGGAGGGGCTGGAGATCGTCGAAGGTCACTTGCCCGCCGAACTGCGCGGCACCTGGTATCGCTGCGGCGCGGACCGGCAATATCCCCCTATGGATGGCGAGGATATCTTCATCGACGGCGAGGGCATGGCCCATATGGTCCGCTTCGAGGATGGCCATGTCAGCTATCGCAGCCGCTGGGTGGAAACGCCGCGCTACAAGCTGCAGGACGAGCATCGCCGCAGTCTCTTTGGCCGTTATCGCAACCGCTACACTGCCGATCCGCTGGCGGAGGGTATCAGCCCGGGCACGGCCAACACCTCCATGCTGTTCCACGCAGGCAAGCTGCTGGCCCAGAAGGAGGACGATCTGCCCTATGAGATCGATCCCGATACTCTGGAAACCGGCCCGCAGACCGATCTTGCTGGGCAGGTGAGCGCGGCGAGCCTCACTGCCCATCCCAAGGTGGACTGGGTAACGGGCGAATTGCTGACCTATTCCTATCAGGCGAAGGGCGATTCAACGACCGACTTTGCCATCTACATCTTCGATGCCGATGGCGCGAAAGTGAACGAAATCTGGTTCAACGCCCCCTGGCCGGGCGTGGTGCATGATTTCGCCATCACCGAAAGCCATATCGTAGTGCCGTTCTTCCCCCTCGTTACGCCCAGCGTCGAAGGACTGAAGGAAGGGCGGCATTTCTTCGAATACCACCCCGACAAACCCACCATGGTCGCTGTGGTACCGCGTTACGGCAAGGCGGAGGATGTGCGCTGGTTCGAAGGGCCGAACACCACGGCCGGGCATATGCTCAACGCGGTGACGGAGGGGTCGAAGGTCCATCTCGACCTGTGCCTCTACAGTGGCAATTGCTTCCCCTTCTTCCCCGCGCCTGACGGCACGGTGTGGCCGGCTGTTCCGCCGATCCTCACTCGCATGACCTTCGATCTTGCCCGTAACGACGGCGGATATGAAACCCGCCCGATCATACCGGTGCCCTGCGAAATGCCGCGCACCGACGACCGCTGGCAGGGCCGCGACTACAGCCATGGCTGGGTGATCGTGTACCGCTCGAATGACGGAACCAGCACGCTGGGCCATGTGAACGTGAAGACGGGCGCATTGGACGTATGGGAGCATGGCCAGAAGATATCCGTCCAGGAACCTCAATTCGTGCCCCGCAGCCCCAATTCCAAAGAAGGCGATGGCTGGATTCTTTCCTTCCTCAGCCGGCTGGACCAAGGCCATAGCGAGATCGGCGTGTTCGATGCGCTGAACCTCGCCAAGGGGCCCATCGCGCGCCTGCATATGCCCGTCCGCGTACGCTCCACCTTCCACGGCGTGTGGGTGCCCGAGGATGTAATGAGAACCGGCAAGTACCAGATGGAGGCCGTGGCATGAGCGATATGTCCTGCTGGCCCGATGGCGTCCCCAAGACCATGCCCGCGCAGGATCGCGGGGACATCATGGAAACCTATGCCCGCTATGCCTGGGGCATCGATCTTGCCGATGGCGATCTGGCCCTTTCCGCCTTTGCGCGCGATGCCAGCTTCGATCACCTGTGGCAGGGCGAGGTGAGGGGGCATGCCGCCATCCTCGAGAATCTCAAGGAGCTGTGGTATCACCGCCAGCACTGGTGGCTGGGCCGCCAGCACCTGTTCCAGCACTTCCTGATGACGCCGACGGAAGAGGGCGCGCGGGTGCGCTCCATGTTCCAGATCCTGCAGTTCAACGTGGAATATGGCACCAACTTCGTCTTCGGCATCGGCACGCGCGATGACATCCTCATCAAGGAGGATGGCGTGTGGGTGTTCAAGAAGCTGCTGGTGAATGCCTGGCGCAGCCTTGAGGATGTGCCGTGGAAGGGCGATCTGCTGATGAAGGGGCGCCCGAAAATGACCCCGCCGCGCCACAGCCTGGATGACGGGAAGGACGCCGCCGGATGAGGATCACCGCCGCTGTTTCGCGCGCCGGTGCTCCTGCTCCGGCGCTGGAAGAGGTCGATCTGGGCGAACCGCGAGAGGATGAAATTCTCGTCCGGGTGGTGGCCGCCGGCATCTGCCATACGGACCTTCATTCCCATGCCGGTATCGGCATGCCCGTGCCCAAGCCCGCCGTTCTCGGCCATGAAGGGGCAGGCGTGGTGGAAAAGGTGGGCAGTGCCGTTACCCATCTGAAACCGGGCGACCATGTCGTTATCTCGGGCGGCTCCTGCGGGAACTGCCCCTCCTGCCTTTCCGCCAAACCATCCTATTGCCGGGAGGCCATGCCGCGCAGCTTCGGCGGGCAACGCAGCGATGGCTCCACCTCTCTCAGCCAGAATGGGGAGAAGGTCGCGAGCCACTTCTTCGCCCAATCGAGTTTCGCCACCCATTGCGTGGCCAATGCGCGCGGAGCAGTGCCCGTGCCGCAGGACGTGCCGCTGGACATTGTTGCCCCTTTGGGCTGCGGTGTGATCACCGGCGCGGGCGCGGTGATAGAGGCGCTGGAGGTGAAGCCGGGCCAGAGCATCGTCATATTCGGCGTCGGCGGCGTAGGCCTCTCCGCCGTGATGGCCGCGCGAGTGGCAGGCGCGTCCGCCATCGTCGCGGTCGATAATGTGGCTGAGCGGCTGGAACTGGCGAGCGAACTGGGCGCGACCCACACTATCGACGCTTCTCAGGGCGATGTCGCGGGGCAGGTAAGGACAGCCTTGCCCTTCGGCGCGGATTTCAGCTTCAACACCACCACTTCGGCGGAGGTCTTCTCCACCGCCCTGCAAGTGCTGGCGATGCAGGGCACGGCGGGCTTCGTCACGCGCCCGCGCGAGCCATGGACGCCGGACATGCTGGCCATGCTCGCCCATGGCCGCAGCATGAAGGGCATTCTGGGCGGCAGTGCCTCGCCGCGCCTGTTCATCCCCAAGCTCGTCGATCTGTGGCGGCAGGGGCGTTTCCCGGTCGAGCGGATGATCGCCCGCTATCCCTTCCATGATTTTGCCCGCGCCTGGCACGATTGCGAAAGTGCCGCCGCGATCAAGCCCGTGCTGATGATGCCCACTGCCTAAAACGGAGCCCTGAAATGGACCGCAAGACCTTCCACGCAGAACTGCGCGCCATGGGCAGCGAATTCACCATGGACCTGATCGAGCGCACCAATGCTTTGCTCGCACCCTTGGTCCCCGCGCCGGACGAGAGCCGCACCACGCGCGACATCGCCTATGGCCCGCATGAGCGGCATCGCTTCAACCTCTTCCTCCCAGCGGGAAGCGAACCGGCGCCCTGCCTTCTTTTCGTCCATGATGGCGGCTTCGTGATGGGAGACAAGGGCGCGCCCGGCGCCCCGTTCTACAACAATATCGGTGCCTGGGCGCAGCAGCAGGGCTTTGCCTGCGCCGCCATGAACTATCGCCTCGCTCCCGAAGTGCGCTGGCCTGCCGGGCGGGAGGACGTGATCGCCATGCTGCTTCACCTCTCCAGCCATGCCGCCGAATATGGAATCGATCCGCAACGGATATTCCTGATGGGCCATTCCGCGGGAGCGACGCATGTGGCCGATGTGGTCGCCGCTCCCGCTGCTGCTGAGGGCAAATTCGCGGGCGCCATCATGAGCTCCGGCTTTTACGACCTGTCCATCGCCCTGCGCGATCCCTTCAAGCCGCAATATTACGGCGCCGAGCTGGAAGACTGGTCGCCCATGTCGCCCTTGCCCGGTCTGCTTGCCAGCCAGGTCCCCTGCCTTTTTGCCCTCTGCGAGTTGGACATGGCGGAATGCCACGATCAGGCGAAGGCTCTCACGGACGCCTGGTTCGCGGCCCGAGGGCACCTGCCGGTGCTGCATGTCCAGGCGGGCCACAACCATATTTCGGGCGCGCGCCAGATCGGCAGCGGGGTCGATTCATTCGGCCCCGTCATCGCGGGCTTCATTAGCACATTCTAAATAAACGAAAGATGCAACGGCGGCAGACTGTTGCAGGAAGGCGACGGATTGCTGGTGTTCACCCGGATAGGATGTTTTAGCCGTAGACAGTTGCGGGGACGGGACATAATCTAACAATGATCATGTGTGTGCCTTTCAGGGTGGCAATCGGACTGCAAATCACGCCGTAACTTTTGTTATCGGGGATTTCGCGGTCCGCTTGTCACAAAAATGGATCATGGGCATGGACGAACGGGGGCTTAAGCGGTATGAAAACCGGCAAATAGGTCTCCGATAACAACATAATCGCCCAAAAAGGGCGGGTCGCAAAGCTTTCCGGGCCCATCGCAGGGCCCACGAGATTCGACTGCAGAAGCCTCTTTTTTGGAGGCTATATGAGGGAGTTATACGGATGAATCGCAACACGCGTCGCCTTTTGGCGGTAGGCGTCTCCGCGATGGCTCTGAATGCCATCCCGGCCCACGCAGCGGGCCCGGGTGCCATTCAGATCAATGGTGGATCGAACGTCAATGCCTCGATCGATATTTCCAATATTGGGTCGTCCGCCGATGGCCATGCTGGTGACACGGGCACTCCGAGCGCCATTGTTAATGGCGTAGGTTCGGGCTGGGTGATCCAGACCGGCGGTGCGACCAATGACGTCGTGCTCTCCATGATCGCAGATGGCGATGTGCAGATTGTCGCTGACGCAACTGGCGTTGCTTCGGCTGATGCGACCGTGGTCGGTGCTATCCTTCAGACTGGCAATGCGGGCGATCTCGCTTCGATCGGTATCACCAACAGCAGCTCGCTCGCCATCGGCGCCATCGCTGACGCCGCTAACCCGGCGGGCAGTGCAGATGCTTATGCTGGTGTGGTCGGCCCTGCTGCCATCAACCAGATGGTCTTCGGCGACACTGCTAATGCAGCCCTCACCAATGAGCTCGACTCGAGCCTGACCATTTCGGCAATCGCTGCTGCCAATGCTACTCTGACTGCCAATGCGCAGGCTGAAGTCGGCACCGGCGTCAGCCAGATGGCGAATGGCGATGAGGCTTCGGTCGGTATTGCGAATGACGGCGAGTTCGGCGTTTCGGCTCTGGCCAATGCCGGTCTTTCCACCTCGACCACCACTTCGCTGTCGGCTAACGATGCCTTCGCTGAAGCCGATGTGATCTTCGGTGGCATCCAGGTTGCCAGCGCTTCGGACACTGCCTCCGCAACGCTGAACAACAGCGCTGACGGTTCGTTCAACGTCACCTCGAACGCCAATGCGAATGGCAGCGTTGAAGCTGGCGCCAACGGCTATATCGGTGCGGGCTTCGGTCAGATCGTCAGCTCGGGCGGCGATGCCAACGCAACCGTCACCAATGCTGGTGATTTCAATGTCCTGTCGGGCGCCAATGCGGTTGCCGGTACGGATGATGCCTACGCTCAGGCGGGTGTCGGCATCGGTGCGTTCCAGTTCGCCAATGCTTCGGATACGGCGACTGCCGCCATTTCGAACACCGGTTCGATCGGTATCGGCGGTGCCGCTTCGGCCAAGGGCGGTGAAGATGCTACGGCTCTCAGCTTCGTCGGCATCGGCCTCGGCCAGGTCGCTCTCGGCGACGACAAGGGCTATGCCAAGATCGACAACGCCGGTTCGGTGGACCTCACGGCTTCGGCTTACGCTGAATCGGGCAGCCTCGGCGGCGGCTCGAACAACGCGGTTGCCGCTGCTGGCTTCCTCGCTGGTGTCGCTCAGGTCGCCTGGGGCAGTACGGAAGCTGCTGCTTCGCTGACCAACGTCGCCACTGCTGACGCAACTGCTCCGGCTTCGATCGTCGGCGCTGCCAAGGCTACTGCGGTTGCTGACAATGAAGCGACTGCCGTTGCCGGCTACGGTATCGGTCTCGGCCAGCTCGCTTTTGCTGACGCCAAGGCTGACGCAACTGTCGACAACAATGGCGTGATCTCCTTCACTGCAGCGGCTGACGCCACTGCCGAAGAAGATGATGCTCATGCCTATTCCGGCTTCCTCGTCGGCGGTCTGCAGATCGCTGCTGCCACCACTGGCGATGCCGGTGTGGACTTCAGCAACGGCACGGCCGGTGAAGTGACCTTCAAGGCAAGCGCTGCGGCCAATGGCGGTGAAGACGCAACGGCTCTCTCGGCCTTCGGTCTCGGCTTCGGCCAGGTCGCTTATGCTGATGAAGGCAATGCTACCGCTGGTCTCGCGAATGACGGTTCGTTCGTCATCGGCGCTGAAGCCGATGCAACCTCCGGCGCTCTCGGCGGTGGTTCGAACAACGCGGTTGCCGCTGCTGGCTTCCTCGTCGGCGTTGGCCAGGTTGCCTTCGCCACCACCAGTGCTGTGGTCAATCTGACCAACACTGACACCTTCAGCATCAGCGCCAATGCCAATGCAGAAGCAGTCAACGAAGCTACGGCTCTCGCCGGTTTCGGCGTCGGTGTGGCGCAGGTCGGCATTGCTGACACCCTGGCTTCGGTCAATCTCACCAACTCGGGTCAGTTCACCATCGGTGCTACTGGCAATGCGGTTGCTGAAGATGATGATGCCCATGCCTATGGCGGCTTCCTGGCCGGCGTGGTGCAGGTTGGCGTCGGCACGGAAAGCGATGCCAACGTAACCTTCACCAACGCTGCAGAAGGCACGGTGAACATTGGCGCCAACATGACCGCCAATGGCGGTGAAGACGCCACGGCTGTCGCTTTGGTCGGCGCTGGTATCGTTCAGGGCGTTTACGCTGCTGAAACCGGTTCGGCTGTGCTTGCCAACGACGGTGTGATCTCGCTCGGCGCGGTGGCTGTTGCCACTGCGGGTACCGACAGCGCGATTGCCAACTCCCTCGTCGGCGCCGGTGTGCTTCAGGGCGCTGTGGCGGGCTCGGAAGCCAGCCTGACCCTGACTCAGGACGATGCTGATGCTGCGCTCAATGTGCTCGCTGACGCAAAGGCTGATGGCGTTTCGGCTCAGGCTGGTGCGCAGGTGCTTGCTGGCGTTGCCCAGATCGCCTTCGCTCCCGCCGGTGAAGCTTCCGCTCTCGTCGACAACGTCGATGGCACGATCTCGGTCGGCGCCAAGGCTGATGCGATCGGTGAAACCACTGCCGAAGCTAGCGCTGCGGTCGGTGCGGGCATCTCTCAGCTCGCGTTCGGTTCGACTGCTGATGTCGAGAACACCGGCAAGCTGAGCTTCAGCGCCACGGCCTCGGCCTCGGCTGAAGACTTCGCTTCGGCTGATGCTTTCGTACTGGGCGTGTCCCAGACCGCTGTCGGTGAAGACGCTTCGGCGAACTTCGTAAATGGTGGAACTTTCACCGCTGCTGCTAATGCTGCGGCTCTCAGCGACGGTCTCGCCGGTGGTACTGCCAGCGCAACGGCAGTCGGTGTGGATCAGTTCGCCTCCGGCATCGGCACCGGCACTGGCGCCATTCCTGCGGAAGTATTTGCTTCCAACACCGGAGACTTCACCGTCAGCGCCAAGGCTCTGATGGATGGCGCGGTCTCGTCGACTGCTTCGGCTGGCGCCTTGGGCGTTACCCAGAGCGCTGGCGGCGTGGGTGGCAACCTGACCTTCACCAACAGCGGCACGTTCGTTGTTTCGGCTGATGCCACGGCAGTGGGCACCGACTCCTTCGCAATCGCGCAGGCAGCCGGTTACACCGCTGCGGGCGGTATCGTTGACCTCGACGTCACCAATGATGGTCCAATGAAGGTCACGGCAGTTGCCAAGGCTGACAACGATGCCCATGCATTCGCAACCGGCATTGCGGCTTACACCAGCACTGGTGCGCTGGTTGGCAGCATCGCCAACTCCGACACGCTCACCGTGAAGGCCTCGGCTGTTGGTGGCGCGGGCACTACCAGTGCTTCGGTGGCTGCTGCTGTCGGTATCTCCGTGGAAGCTGACGATTACGATCTGGCCATCACCAACAGCGGCACGATCGACGTGTCGGCAACTGTTGCGGATGTCGATGGTTTCGCCTTCTCCACCGGCATTTATGTCGGCAATGACGGCCTGTTCGATGTCCCGGCTGAAGAAAACCTGGTCATCAACAACTCGGGTACCATCACTTCGAAGATCAGCTTCGACGGTGGTGCGACGTTTGAACGCGGTAACGCGATCAACACTGAAGATGCACCGCATGCCGTGGCTATCAACCTCCTGGGTGGTGGCAAGATCTGGGGCAACATCGACATTTCGGCTGATGACACCATCACGGTCGACAATGGCGAGACTGCCTTTGACGGTGTGGTCAATCCCGACCTGAACCTTGAGGGTAACCTCCTGGTGACCGGTGACGGCGTGCTCTACCTGCGCGACAATCCGGAACAGGGTGCTGCCCTGTACAACGGCCCGGCTTCGGTGAACGTGGATGACTTCACGATTGCTGCCGGTGGTACGCTGGCTCTGGAACTGCCGAGCAGCCCGACGGGCAGCACTGCTGCTTCGCCGACGCTGGTCCACCAGACGATCGTTGCGAACACGGCCGACATCACCGGCGCCAAGCTGGTCATTCGTCCGTCGAGCTCGAACGGCCTCTATGCCAACGAGTATTACTACAACAATGTAATCTCGGCTGACGTAGGTACCGGCACTTTCGCCAGCGCCAGCAGCGGTTCCATCTTCCTCGACCTCAGCGTCATCTACAATGGTGCTGATGGTGTGTGGGGCGATGCCGTCGCAGGTGACAACATCGACCTCGGTCTGAAGCGCGTTAAGTTCAACGATGCCCGCTTCGGCCTGACGCCAAACCAGCTGGCAGCCGGTGGCGGTCTCGAATCCGTCTACTCGCCGTCGCTGACCGGTCCGTTTGCCACGATGCTGGCAGACATCTTCACGCAGGATGCGGCAGCTTACCGTTCCTCGCTCAGCAACCTGCATGGTGCGCAATATGCCACCTATCTGCAGTCGCTGGGTTGGATGGGTAACCGCTTCAATGGCGTTCTGTCCGACATGGGCGAATGCGCTGCGCTGAAGCTGGATGACAGCAGCCTGACCTGCCGCCGCGAAAGCGCCGGTATCTGGGCGACCGTCAATTATGGCCAGGAAAACATCTCCAGCGATACCACTGCGGATGCGACCGGTTATGAGAGCGATCAGTGGCTGGCAGCTCTGGGTGTCGACTTCCCGGTTACCGAGAACTTCGTGCTCGGTATCGGTGGCGGTTACATCAAGAACCAGGGTGACTTCGACTGGTACGGCGGCTCGATGGATGCCGACGGCTTCCAGGTCGGTGTCTACGGTGCTTACGACCCGGGTCAGTTCTACGCCAAGGCAGCAGTCAGCTACTCGGATCTGAGCGGCAAGTCTTCGCGGACCGCCACGGTTGGCAACATCACGGGTGTCGTTACGGCCTCGCCTGATGCCAACATCTGGGCAGTCGGTGGTGAACTGGGCTATCGCTTCGATCTGGGCGGTGCGACCGTTACCCCGTATGCTGGCCTCGACTATGTCTCGGCCAAGCTGCAGGGCTTCGAAGAAGGTGGCAGCTTCGCTGGCCGTTTGACGGTCAACGATGCGACTGACGACTTCCTGACCTCTGAACTGGGTCTGAAGCTGTCGGGCAAGCTGGGTGGTCTGGTTCCTGAAGTGAAGGCCGGATGGCGTCACGAGTTCAACGATCAACCCGCGTCGTTCACTGCCTTCTATCAGCTGCAGCCGGGTTCGGCGTTCGAAGTCATCAGCCCCTATCGGGCCGAGGATGCGATCGCAGTCGGCGCCTCGCTCACCGCGACGGTTTCCGATCAGACCTGGCTGAAGCTGGGCTACGAGGGCTGGATGGCCGATGGCCACGACGTGCACTCGGGTGGCATCACGCTGCGGCATGAGTTTGGCAAGGCTGCAACGCCTCCGCCGCCTCCCCCGCCGCCGCCGCCTCCCCCGCCGCCGCCTCCCCCGCCTCCGCCGCCGCCTCCCCCGCCTCCGCCGCCTGCGCCGGTGTGCAACAAGGGCCCGTACATCGTGTTCTTCGACTGGGATAAGTCGGACATCACGCCTGAGGCTGCGACGACCCTCGACAGCGCGGTAGCTGCCTATGGCAACTGCGGTACTGTTCCGATCATGCTGGCAGGTTATGCCGACCGTTCGGGCAGCACCCAGTACAACGTCGGCCTCTCGGCTCGCCGGAATACCTCGGTCCAGACCTATCTGGTCGGCAAGGGTATTCCGTCCACGGCGATCAGCAGCCAGGCCTTCGGTGAAGCAAACCCGCGGGTTCCGACCGCCGACGGTGTGCGCGAACTGCAGAACCGCCGCGTGGAAATCACCTACGGTCCGGGTTCGGGCAACTAAGCCCAACCCAGTCCATAGGGACTGCGAAACGAAAGGCCCGGGGGGAAACCTCCGGGCCTTTTGCTGTCTGGATTTCAGGCGATTGCCGGTGCACACCCCGCTAAAGCAGCGGGAGAGGCGAGCGATGTATTTCAAGGATCCGAAAGTTGCGGCGGTGTTTGCCGAATATGTTGATCGCCACGCTCAGGAGACCGCAACGATGGCTACGCTTCCGCCTGACGAGATCGGCGCCCGGCGCAATGAATTCCTGCTGCCAGTAGGGGCAGAAGCGGCAGGTTTCCTGCACTCATTGGTGATCGCACGCGCTCCTGGGACCATCCTGGAGCTCGGCACAAGCTATGGATATTCCACGCTGGTCCTGGCGGATGCCGCGCGCGAAAGCGGAACCCGGGTCATTACCGTGGACCTTGATCCGGCCAAGCAGGCCTACGCCAGAGTGATGATGGAGCGAGCAGGGCTGGAACAATTCGTCGAGTTCCGCTGCGGCGACGCCCTGGAGGTCGTCTCGGCTGATCCAGGCCCCTTCGATTTCGTGTTCCTCGATATCTGGAAGAACCTCTATGTGCCTTGCTTCGAGGCAATCTATCCCAAGCTTGCGGACGAGGCGATTGTTGTCACGGATAATATGATCCACCCGGAGGGAGCTCGCGATAGCGCCCGCACCCTGCGCCGGGCCATCCGCGAGAAACCGGATCTGCAGTCTGCCCTGCTACCCATCGGACAGGGAATTGAGCTGACGGTAAAGTGGACCGCGGGCAATTTGTCGCTTTGAGTTGGGTGCCGCTGACCGAAGAAATGCAAGCTTGCAGCAATATCCGCCCGCCATCTTGTTCCAGGGGGGCAGGTGATCGGGCCGTTTATCGACTGCTGGCAAATCGTGGCGGGGAGCGGATTCGAGGCCAAATCCAACTGGTCGGCCTTCCACCTCATGACCGCACGATATCGCTTGCATGCTGGCATCAGGCGTAATCGAAATCTAGTTGGCGTGGACAGATTCGTTGCCGATGAACCGGAGGTAATTGATGCTGGCAAGCTGCGGATATGCTTCCGACCCACACTTTGACCGGTTCCCTTGTCATCGATGGGGATGATTACGAGTGGGAGCTTCGCCATGAACCGCAGTGGTTCACCCTGACGGTTGGCAGGGTATGCAGGTTGCCGTTCGTGCCGCAAAGGCAGGTGGTCGAGAGGCGCTCCTTCAATTTCCAATGCCCCAAAAGGCCGCTCAACGTGCCCGTGGCAACCTACATCGCCCGCAAGTACATCAGGCAGAGTTGGAGACTGCCGTGAGGTTGGCGCTGTCAGGCGGATGGGACCCGTATGCACGGGGGAAGCCTTTTCACGTTGACGTTCCAATCGGTCATTGATTCATGGCTGCCTTTTGGAGGCGGGTTTGAGCCGGCGCGATCTCACCGAAGCGGAATGGCGCGTTCTGAATGACTTGCTTCCGATTGAGCCTGAAAATCGTGGACGAGGCAGGAGGCCGGAGCAAAATCGCTCCATCATCAAACGGCATTCTTTGGCTGCTCCGGTGCGGAGCGCCGTGGCGCGACGTTCCGCCCAAATTCGGTAGCTGGAACACGATCTATCGACGGTTTCGGCGTTGGAGTGAGGCCGGGGTCTGGGAGACCGTCGCGGTGACGCTGGCCGAGATCATGGCGGACAGCGGCCACTACAGCATCGACAGCACCACCGTTCGCGCCCACGTCTCGGCAGCGGGCGGAAAAGGGGGACTTATCGACGCGCTCTTAGCCGCTCGCGGGGCGGGTTCACCAGTAAGCTCCACTGCCTGGCTGATGCCCTCGGACGACCGCTCGCCTTCCATCTGACAGTCGGCGAGGCGGCGGATTGCAAAGCCTATGACGCCCTGATCGGTCTACCAGAGCGAACACCGGTCGGGCTGCTTGCTGACAAGGGCTACGATGCCGACGCAATCCGCGCGGACCTTGCCGAACGGAAGATCGAGGCCGTCATTCCCGGCCGCTCAAACCGGCGCGTGAAGATCGAGCATGGCCGGGCGCTCTACAAACAGCGCAACCGAATCGAGCGCATGTTCGGACACCTCAAGATCAACCGCGCCATTGCCAGCCGATACGATCAACTGGCCAGCAGCTTTCTCGGAATGGTCCATCTCGCCACCGCCAGATACTGGCTCAAATTTGTCTACACCGCCTAGCTCATCTTCACGCAGTCCGCTCAACTGGCGGCCCTGCAAACGGGAGGCGGCGACGCGTCCTTTCTCGATGCGCGCAAGATCATCGCGGAGCAGACTTCCGCCGCGAACATCGAGTTCGTCGACTAGGGTATAAACTCGCCCCAATGTTCGCTAGTTCTGAATTCACCGCGCACATCAACGGCAAAAAATGCGGCCAAGGGGAGTTGCCGGTAGAGGCCGACGGCTGAATGAGAACATTCACAGCCTAGGCGAGCAAGCCCATCTCCAGAATCGCATCGATGCGATCGATCACGCGGTGCGGCGCTCGTTCGGCGGGCTGGGCGGCCCATTCATCGAGAGAAGTGGTGCCGGTGGTAACTCCGATACCGATCGCGCCGCCAAGGCGGGCCATTTCGGTTTCCACTTTGGGATCGTCCCCGATCACGGCCACGTCATGCATGGCGAGGCCTAGCCGCGCTGCCACAAATTCCATCGCATGGAGCGAGGGCTTGCCGGTCACTTCCGGTTCCACTCCGGTAACACGGGCCACGGCGCCGCTGATCGCGCAGCTATAGCCGAAGGATCGTCCGCTCTGAGTGGCGAAGAAGGGCACATCGGACGCCGTGAAGAAAGCCGCGCCGCGCAGCACTGCCTCGCAGGCTGCGTGGATGTCGTCCATCGTACAATCGGGATGCCATGCGACATAGACTGCATCGGCACTGGCAGCGCCGTCGTCCCCAGGCATGACGGCATTCAGCCCTTCTCCGCGCAGCGCCTCGGCCACGCCCTCGGTGCCGAGAACCAGCACGCGTTCCACGCCGCGATTCCTGAATACACCGCCCGCAACGCTGTTGGGCGTGAACAGGTTTTCGTCAGGGATGGGCAGCCCGATTTCGCGAAGGCGCGGCGCTTGCCGGCTTGCCGGATAGGCACTGCCATTGGTGAGAGCGAGATAGGGAATCCCGCGCTGCCTCAAGGCTTCCAGTGTTTCCACCGCGCCCGGCAGCACCTTGTACTGGCCAAGTTCGCGGTTGGAGAGAATGAGCGTGCCATCCAGATCGAACATCACGCCGCGCGCCATGCCGATGGGTTCTGCGAATTGGGAATGGGGCATCAGGGTTTCCACTATCAGGCTTCGACGTCGAGGCGGAAGCCTTCCTTCTCGACGGTAATCTGGGTGAGGTCGCGGCGGGCGAGGACGCCTCGGATGAGGTCCATCACTGCGCGGGTCTGGGGATTGTAGACACGTTCGGCGGGTCCGGCGGCCTGCATCGCGTCCACCAGATTGGCGGGCATTGTGGCGCGCAGGAGGAATTCCTCGTCCGACAAATTCGGGCCAATACGCTTCCGCAGGTCCGATAGTTCCGCCATGCCCGGTTCTGCCGCCAGTTCCCTGGTGCGCGGATCGGACATGATCCGGTCCATCAGATTGGGATCGACCGGCTGCATCGGCCGGCCGAACTTTCCGATGGCAAAGCGGATGATCTCGTCCGGGATCACGGCATAGCGTTCCTTGCCGGTGACGTTCATCACCGCCTGGGTCTGCAACATCTGGGCGAAGGGCGTCATCACGATGGGCCAGCCCAACTCGCGGCGGACGCGGCCCAGTTCCTCAATGACGGCGCCTTCCAGATGAGGGACGCGCTGGTCCGACAAATGGCGGCGCATGGTGCCGACCATGCCGCCGGGTAGATTGTGATGGAAATAGGCCGCATCGAAGGGCATCGGGTGGCCGGTGGGCAGCCCTTCCGCCTCGGCCAGGGCGGTGAAGTACTCACATACTTCGGCCACCGCTTCGTCATCGATGTCCACCGTATGGCCCAGGGCGCGCAGATTGGCGATCATGCGCTGCATCGGCGGATTGGACGTGCCATCCGCTGCACCGCCACTGGCGCATTGCAGGGCCGTGGCCCCGAGTTCCACCCCTTCGAGATAGGCCTGCTCGGCAAGGCCGATGGTGCAGTGGGCGTGCAGCTCCAGCGGCTTGTCGCCAATCTCCGCCATGATCGCGGGGATCAGGGTCTGGGCGCGCTTGCTGGTGAGGAGGCCGCCCGGGTCCTTGATATAGAGCGCATCGATGTCCGGGCTCGCGGCCATGATCCGCGCCGCCTCGGCATAATGGGCATCGTCGTGGATCGGGCTGATCGTATAGACCAGCGCGCCCACCACTTGCTCGCCGCCCGCGCGCTTTACCAATCGGGCGACTTCCACATTGGAGGGGGCATCGTTCATCGGATCGGCCAGGGCGAAGCGGCGGATACCGTTGCGCGCCAATGTGCGGAAGGCCAGTTCCATGAATTCCGGGCTGGCC
>MKUB01000189.1 GCA_001898545.1 Sphingomonadales bacterium 63-6
GGCCACTTCCTCCAGCGCGCGGGAGAGGTTCACCACTCGCACCCAGGGCACGATTTCCAGCGCGCCCGATGCGGATTTTGCCACCACGCCGGATTCGGGCGGGGCATGGCGATCCTGCGTGACGACGGCACAGGCATTGAAAGCGGCCGCCGAACGCAGAATCGCGCCGACATTATGGGGATCGGTCACCTGATCGAGAATCACCAGTGGCCGGGCAGGATCGCCGTCCAGCACCTCATCGAGGTGGATATCTTCCAGCGGCTCGCACTCAAGGACGAGGCCTTGGTGGGGCGCATCGCGCGCCACGAGCCGGGCCAGGTCCTGTCCGTCCGCATATTCCAGCGGGAAATCCGCGGGCAGTTCGCCATCCAGCGATTCGATGCCTTCGCGCGTTGCCCACAGCTTGCGATGGCGCCTTTCGGGGTTCTTCAGGGCCGCCTCGACCGCATGGCGGCCCCACAGGCGGACATAACCCTGTGACGCACGACCGCTGCCGCGGCCGCCCTGCATCCGCCCGGCACGTCCACGCAACGCTCGTTTTTCCCCACGCTTCGCCATCTTTACTCCTTCTTTGGCGCCATTCGCCAAATTCTTCCGGCGCTCCTGCCAGTCACCCCATTGACAGGCAAGCGTCGCTTCGTCATTGGGGCGCCTCTCGGCTGGACCGGCCCTTCACTGAAGGGTCAAAATTCCGGGGCGACCCGGCACCGGCAATGGTGTGGACAGGTGGCCGAGTGGTTAAAGGCAGCAGACTGTAAATCTGCCCGTGCAAGCGTACGCTGGTTCGAATCCAGCCCTGTCCACCACCGCCGCCCTCAAACAGGCTCATTGCTCTCCCGCCGGATCAGGTGGGATTACTGGTGCCCGCATCGATGCCGCTGCACCCGTCATGGGTTGTAGCGCTGCACGCTAACCCGTAGGAGGCTTCCATGGCCGGTGAGATATTGGACAATAAGGGCCGGGGTGAAGCTGCATGGCGTTGGCCGGCAATCCATCCCGAAGGGCGCAAATTCGGCGTGATCGCGGCAGTGATCAGCCTGATCTTCCTGATCGGTCTCGATTGGGAAATCGTGGGCTGGCCGCTGGTTTTGCTGACATTCGGCGTATTTGCCTTCTTCCGCGATCCGGAACGCGTAGTGCCGCAGGACGACAGCTACATCGTGGCGCCTGCCGATGGCCTGGTGACGCTGATCCAGGAAGTAGAGCCTCCGCTCGAATTGCTGATGGATGACGGCAGCGGCTCTCGCGGGCTGGGCAGCGGCAGGGTTACGCGCGTCTCGATCTTCATGTCGGTATTCGACGTGCATATCAATCGCGCGCCTGTGGGCGGCACTGTGCGGCGGGTGATCTACATCCCCGGCAAGTTCATGAACGCCGATCTCGACAAGGCCAGCGAGGAAAACGAGCGTCAGCACATATTGATCGAGCGGGCTGATGGTTTGCAGATCGGTTTTACGCAGATCGCGGGTCTTGTTGCCCGCCGTATCGTTCCCTTCGTGAAGCCGGGCGACATGCTGGCAATCGGCCAGCGCGTCGGCCTGATTCGGTTCGGCAGCCGCGTGGACGTTTATCTGCCCGCTGGCACCGATCCCAAGGTTCTCATGGGGCAGAAGGTTATCGCCGGTGAAACCGTGCTGGCTGAAATCGGCAAGCGACAGTTGATCGAGGGCGTCAGCCAGTGAGCGTTTCGGGCGATGGCGATTCGCTCGAACCCGTCGGGCCGAAAGCCTCGGAAGGGGAACATGCCGTGGGCCGACGCAGAGCGCCGGGGCTCACGCTCCGCGCGGTTCTTCCCAATGCGATCACGGCAGGGGCACTGTGTGCCGGGCTGACCGGCGTGCGCTTTGCAATCAATGGCGATTGGGAACGTGCGGTCTTCGCCGTTGTCCTCGCGGGTTTGCTTGACGGAATCGACGGCCGCATCGCCCGCCTGCTGAAGGCGCAATCCCGTTTCGGCGCGGAACTCGATAGCCTGGCCGATTCACTGTCCTTCGGCATGGCCCCGGCCCTGATTCTCTATCTTTGGTCCCTGCAAGGCCTTCCGCGCTTCGGCTGGTTCGCGGCGCTGTTCTTTGCGCTGTGTTGTGCCCTGCGCCTTGCGCGCTTCAATGCGCGGATCGACATGGATGAACAGCCTCACAAATCCGCAGGCTTCCTTACCGGCGTACCTGCGCCTGTCGGGGCAGGGCTGGCATTCGTGCCGCTTTATCTCTGGATGGCCAGCGGTGAGGAGATTTTCCGCGAACCCATCCTGATCGCGATCTGGGTTGCGGCAATCGCCTTCCTGATGATCTCAAGTGTCGCCACACTGAGCTGGACGTCACTGCGTCCCCGGCGCAGCGCGCGGCTGGGTGTGATAGCGGTGGTGGGGATCGCCTTTGCGGCCTTGCTGACCGAACCGTGGTGGACCCTGGCGGCAATCTGCCTGATCTATCTGGCTCTGATGCCCTGGGGGATTATCAGTTACGGCAGGGTCAAGCGGCAGCGCGCAGCCCGTCAGACTGCGGAGCGCGCGGCGTAAGCTCATTCGAGCTGACGAGCCGGAGGCACGCTGCCCGCTGTTCCACTATCGTTACCCGGGCGATCACTACATCGTCGCAATGGGCGAGCGCGCGGCGCAGCGTTCCAAAGGCGCCGAAGGCTGCAGTGCAGCAGCGCACCAGTACGGTGAGCGAAACAAGGCCGGCAATCACAAAGAGAAGGGCAGGAATCGTCATCGAACCGCTCCATGCTTGCTCCCGAGCCTTGAAAGGGCTGTGGAAGGCTTGTGGATAAGCCTGGGAAAGTGGTAGGAAAGCTAAGTCGTCTCGCTTTGCCGGGCTTGATGGGAACAATGTTCCCTATTTGTTCCAGGCTGTCAAGCGGGATACTTCCGTCCGTGTAAAATGCACAATTTCGAGCTGCCGGATTCGTGCTGGATTTTGGCGGCGTTCGCAGCTAAGGGGCAGGCCGCTTAGGCAAAAGGCAGCGGATTTTCGTTGTTTCAAGCCGAAGCGAATTCACATGGAAGGCGCACATACCGGTGCCGTTGGCGGGATCTCCGCCCGGTTCCAGCCTTCCAGCGGAACAACCGGAAAGGAATTATCTATGGCGGCTCCTACCGTCACCATGCAGCAATTGATTGAGGCCGGCGCGCACTTCGGCCACCAGACCCACCGCTGGAACCCGCGGATGAAGCCGTATATCTTCGGCGCCCGCAACGGTGTTCACATCATCGACCTGTCGCAGACCGTGCCGCTGATGGCCCGCGCGCTTGAATTCGTTTCGGGCACTGTCCGCAATGGCGGCAAGGTGCTGTTCGTCGGCACCAAGCGCCAGGCGCAGGAACCGATCGCCGATGCAGCCCGCGCCAGCGGCCAGTATTACGTCAACCATCGCTGGCTGGGCGGCATGCTCACCAACTGGAAGACGATCAGCCAGTCGATCAAGAAGATGAAGACGATCGAGGAACAGCTTTCGGGTGACACTTCGGGTCTCACCAAGAAGGAAATTCTGGACCTTACTCGCAAGCATGAAAAGCTTCAGCTCTCGCTGGGCGGCATCCGCGACATGGGCGGCATTCCGGACGTGATGTTCGTGATCGACGCCAATGTCGAACAGCTGGCCATCAAGGAAGCCAACGTGCTGGGTATTCCGGTCGTGGCCGTCCTCGACACCAACGTCGATCCCTCGGGTATTGCTTTCCCGATCCCGGGCAACGATGACGCCAGCCGCGCCGTGCGCCTCTATTGCGATGCGATCGCTCAGGCAGCGACCAAGGGCAACAATGAAGGCGTGGTTGATTCGGGCCGTGACATCGGCGCCATGGATGCGCCGCCGGCTGAAGAAATCGCCGAGGTTGCCGTGGAAGCGGAAGCCGGCGCCGAAGCTTCGGCCTGAGCGTAACCGAACTGGCATAATTGCCGTTTAGCGGCACCGGGCCAGCCGATTGGCCCGGTGCCGCGGCATAATTTCAAAAGGACAGAACAATGGCTGCTTATACTGCCGCTGACGTGAAAGCCCTGCGCGAGCGCTCTGGCGCCGGCATGATGGACTGCAAGAAGGCTCTCGACGAGACCAATGGCGACATCGAGGCTGCCGTCGACGCTCTGCGCGCCAGGGGCCTGGCCGCCGCCGCCAAGAAGTCGAGCCGCACTGCGGCTGAAGGTCTTGTAGGCGTTGCCGTGGAAGGCACTCGCGGCGTTGCCGTGGAAGTGAACTCCGAAACCGACTTCGTCGCGAAGAATGATCAGTTCCAGGACTTCGTTCGCAAGACCACTCAGGTTGCCCTGGGCGTGGATAGCGACGATGTGGAATCGCTGAAGGCTGCTGCCTATCCCGATGGCGGCACCGTTGGCGAGAAGCTGACCAACAATGTTGCGACGATTGGTGAGAACCAGCAGGTTCGCCGCATCAAGACCGTTTCGGTCAGCGAAGGCGTAATCGTTCCTTATATGCACAATGCCGTCGCGCCGAGCCTCGGCAAGATCGGCGTGCTCGTGGCGCTCGAAAGCTCGGCTCCCGCCGATGTGCTGGAAGCCCTTGGCAAGCAGCTGGCGATGCACATTGCCGCAGCTTTCCCGCTGGCGCTGAACGCCGATGGCCTTGACCAGGACCTGATCGCTCGTGAGCGTTCCATTGCCGAGGAAAAGGCTGCCGAGAGCGGCAAGCCTGCCGAAGTGCAGGCCAAGATGGTGGATGGCGCGATTGCCAAGTTCGCCAAGGAAAACGCGCTGCTCTCGCAGATCTTCGTCATGGACAACAAGACCCCGATCCAGCAGGTCGTCGATCAGG
>MKUB01000190.1 GCA_001898545.1 Sphingomonadales bacterium 63-6
CTCGAACTTGTAAGTCCAGCGTCCGTAATAGGTCATGGCCGCGCCGCCGAAGGGGCCGTCCAGCCCGTCGCTCTGCCAGTCAGGATCGTTGACGAGGATCACGGCGGTCTTCCCGCGCATGTCCACCCCGGCATAATCGTTCCAGCCCTTCTCGGGCGCGACAATGCCGTAGCCGACGAAGACCAGCTCGCTATCCTTCAGCTCCACGCGCGGCTGTTCGCGATAGGTCACGCCTACCCATTGGCTGGCGTGGGCAAGCTCCATCTCCAGCCCCTTTCCCGCAACCGTCAGCGGCCCGAAATCCCGTCCGGTGATTTCCACCAGCGGCACATCCTGGAACCAACTTCCCTTGTTGCCGGGCTGCAGCCCCGCCGCCGAAAACTGACGGACCAGATAATCCAGCGTCTTCGTCTCGCCCGCCGTACCGGGGAAGCGCCCCTCGAATTCGTCGGAGGACAGGGTCTTCGTCACTTCCCGCATCAGATCGGTATCGATCGGCACGGGCTCCACATCGGGAATGTCCAGCGCGGAGGCATGGGGCTTGGCAGCGCCTCCCGTGGTCCCGGTCGAGGCGCAGCCTGCCAGGAGCAGGGCGGCAGTGGCGGGAAGGAGGAAGCGGAGCATGGCGGGGCCTGTCAGGATGCTGTTGACCCTTCTGCCTTGGCAGAGCGCGGGGGGTGAGACAAGCATGGGCCCGCCCGCACTTGCCCGTCCCGGCGTGGCAGTGCAGGGAAGGGGCGATGGAACGATCCT
Source organism: Sphingomonadales bacterium 63-6 (assembly GCA_001898545.1). Classification (GTDB taxonomy): domain Bacteria; phylum Pseudomonadota; class Alphaproteobacteria; order Sphingomonadales; family Sphingomonadaceae; genus Andeanibacterium. The sequence continues at coordinate 754 of MKUB01000190.1, forward strand.
GGCAATCCGCGCTCGAACGGGCCCGTAAGCATTCCCCTTTCCTGTCGCTGGGGCTCGACCGGCAGCCCGACCTCGTCGCCCTGCTTGAAGCCGGGCAGGGGGAACAGGCGCTGGCATGGGCCAAAGCGGCCGGCGAAGGCGCGCCCGATGTCGCCACTGCCCTGCGGCGGGAGCGCTGGGGCATGGCCGTTGCGCTGGGCATTGGCGATCTGGCAGACGCATTTCCGCTCAGCCGGGTCATGGCCGAACTATCCGCCTTTGCGGACCGGGCGATGGACCAGGCGATTGCCGCCGCGATCCGCGCGCGGGTGGAAGATGCGGAACCCGCCGGGTTCACCGCGCTGGCGCTGGGCAAGCATGGTGCAGGCGAACTCAATTACAGTTCCGACATCGATCCGATCCTGCTCTACGATCCGGAGCATCTGCCTCGGCGCGAGCGGGACGAGCCGGGCGAGGCCGCGCAGCGCGTGGCGCGCACTCTGGTGGAAACCCTCTCTCGCCAGACGGCGGATGGCTATGTCTTCCGGGTCGATCTGCGGCTGCGTCCGGCCTCCGAAGTCTCCCCGCTGGCGATTTCCTTCAATGCGGCGCTGACCCATTACGAATCGCTCGCGCTGGCGTGGGAACGCGCCGCCTTCATTCGCGCGCGGGCCTGTGCGGGGGACATTGTGGCGGGGGAGGAATTCCTGCGCCAGATCCGGTCCTTCGTTTGGCGGCGCAATCTGGATTTCGGCGCGATCGAGGAAATCCGCCGCCTCACTGCGCGCATCCGCTCCCACCATGGCGGGCCGCAGGCGCCGGGGCCCGGCTTCGACGTGAAGCGCGGGCGCGGCGGCATTCGCGAGGTGGAATTCTTCGCCCAGACGCATCAATTGATCCATGGCGGGCGACGCCCCTCGCTCAGGGTGCGGGGTACGCGCGCGGCGCTGGATGCGCTGGCGGCAGAAGGGATCATCGCTGCGGAAGACGCGCTGGTGCTGGGCGAAAGCTATGACCGGCTGCGCGTGATCGAACACCGGCTGCAAATGGTGGCCGACCGGCAGACGCACAGCCTGCCTGCGGATCGCGATGCGCTGGACAATGTCGCGCGGCTGGACGGGCTGCCCGATGGGGACGCCCTGCTGATCGAGCTGACCGAAATCACCGACCTTGTGGCAAGCCGCTATGACGCGCTGCTCGACGGGCCGGACAGCGCGGCCTCTCCCTTGCCTTTGGGGCAGGATGGTGTCGTGGCTGAACGGTTGCGCGATCTGGGCTTTTCCGATCCCGTCCATCTGGCCGAACGGATCGAGGGGTGGAGCGACGGGCGAGTGCGCGCTTTGCGCAGCGAGGCTGCCCGCGCCGCTTTCGAGGCAGTGTTCCCCACCTTGCTGGAGGCCTTGGCCAAGGCGCCGGACCCGGACCGGGCCGTGGCCCGTTGGGAAACCTTGCTAGTCAATCTGCCCAGCGCGGTGAATTTGTTCAGGCTACTGGAGGCCCGGCCGGGGCTGATGGAACAGCTCGTCGCGGTGCTGACCCTGGCGCCGCCGCTGGCGGATGAACTGGCGCGGCGGCCCGATCTGCTCGATGCGCTGATCGATACGACTGCGCTGGACCTGCCCGGCAGCGTCGATGAACTGGCCGCGCGGATGAGCCTGCCCGACGGCGCGGGTTATGAGGAACTGCTCGACCGGGTGCGCCGCGTGGTGGGGGAAACCCGCTTTGCGCTGGGCGTGCAACTGATCGAGGCCGCGCAGGACCCGCTGGAAATAGCCGAGGCCCTGTGCCGCACGGCGGAGGCTGCCCTGGCGGCATGCCTCAAGGGGGCGGAGGCCGAATTCGCCCGCGTCCATGGCCATATCGCCGGGCATGACCTGCTGGTGCTCGGCCTCGGGCGGCTGGGCGGCGGGGCGCTGACCCATGCTTCCGATCTCGATCTGGTCTATCTGTTCAGCACTGGTGGCAAGGCCGATGAGAGCAGCCTGCAATCCGACGGGGAAAGGCCCCTGGGCGTGACGCTCTATTTCAACCGGCTGGCCCAGCGGGTGACGGCAGCGCTCAGCGTCGCCACGGCGGAAGGGCCGCTTTACGAGGTGGACACTCGCCTGCGGCCGCAGGGCAATCAGGGGCCGCTTTCGGTCAGCCTGGATGGCTTTGAACGCTATCAGAAAGAAGACGCCTGGACCTGGGAGCATATGGCGCTCAACCGCGCGCGGGTGCTGGCGGGTCCGCCCGAAGCAAGGGCAAGGCTGGAGGCGATCCTGGCGGAGGTGCTGCACAGCCCGCGCGATCCGGAAAAGCTCAGGGAAGATGTGCTGACCATGCGCCGCGAAATGGCCTCGCACAAGGCGCCCAAGGGCGTGCTGGATGTGAAGCTCCATCGCGGCGGGCTGGTCGATCTGGAATTCCTGATCCACTATCTGCAATTGCGCGAACGCATCGCGCTTACGCCCGAGATGGTCGGCGCGCTGACAGGGCTGGTGGAAGCGGGCCTGCTGCCTGAAGACCTGCTTGCGGCGCAGAAGCTGCTGATCCGCGTGCTGGTTTCCGCGCGCCTGCTGGCTCCCGATTCGCAGGAACCTTCGGCGGCGGCCTGCGGCGTGCTGGCGCGCAGCTGCGGCGCTTCCTCTTACCCCGCCCTGCTTGAAATGCTGGCCGAGGCGCGCCACGGCGTTGCGGCGGCCTGGGCCCGGATTTTCGGTGAAACATTGGAGATGGAATGATGAGCACTCGTCCCGATATCGGCGATACTTTGCCGGACATCGCCCTTGCCACTCCCGAAGGCGGCACGGTGAAGCCCTCGGACTTCAAGGGGCGCAAGCTGGTGCTGTTCTTCTACCCCAAGGACGATACGCCCGGTTGCACGACGGAGAACCAGGATTTCTCCGCGTTGGCAGGGGAATTCGCGGAAGCGGGCGTCGCCCTGCTGGGCATCAGCAAGGACCCGCCGAAGAAGCATACCAAATTCATCGAGAAGCACAGCCTCACCGCGCCCCTCGCTTCCGATCCGGAAGAGAACGGCCTTGCCGATGCACTGGGCATCTGGACCGAGAAGAGCATGTATGGCCGGACCTACATGGGGATGGAGCGCACCACCTTTCTGGTTGATGCGGAAGGCAGGATCGCCCACGTCTGGCGCAAGGTGAAAGTGAAGGGGCACGCGGCGGAAGTTCTCGCCGCCGCCCGGGCGCTTTGACGCTGCCCGGGTCGATGTGACGTAGGTTTATGTCCCTTTCAGCAGCCTCTTGCATTCGCGCCGCCTTGCTCACCGCCGACCCTCGCGAGAAAGTCTTCGCGACCCGGGAAGTGGCGCGAAACTGGCGTTTGGGGCGGCTGGCCTTCGCCTTCGACGTCGAAATGCCGGACCGCCCTGCGTGGCCCGACGCGCCCGAACTGCTCCCGCCCAATCGCATGCCAAAGCGCGGAAAAGGTGGGTCGGAGCGGGCCCGCATCGCCCTGTGGCATGCGCTTTGCCACATAGAATTCGTGGCAATCGACCTCGCCCTCGACATGGCCGGCCGGTTCGGCGCCGAGATGGGTGAGGAATTCGTCTCGGACTTCTTGGGTGTGGCCGCCGACGAAGCGATGCATTTCGCCCTTCTGGAACGCAAACTCCGCTCTCTCGGCAGTTTCTACGGCGAATTGCCCGCCCACGGCGGCCTCTGGGAAGCAGCGGAGAACACCCGGCACGATGTCGCCGCGCGGCTGGCCGTAGTGCCAATGGTGCTGGAAGCCCGCGGGCTGGACGTAACGCCGGGCACGCTCGCCCGTGTTAGAGCGCAAGGGGATGAAGGCGGTGCGCGTATCCTCGAACGAATCCTGAGCGACGAAATCCGCCATGTTTCGGCCGGGACAAAACACTTCACCGCCTGTTGCGCGAAATCAATGAAAAGCCCGGAAATCCATTGGAAAGAACTGGTCAACTGCCACTTCCGCGGCACGGTTAAGCCACCATTCAACGACTCAGCGCGTTCCGCAGCCGGTTTATCGCTGAGCTTCTACGGCGAGCTTGCCTCCTGACGCCTGCCTTGTTTACGTCCCTGTCAACAGGGAGGCACGGGGTCATTTCCCTCTGCTCGAAAACAACCAGCGGCCTTTGGCCACGCTCTTTGGGGATCAAGGACGACAATAAGTCGCCCGACGATTTTAGGACGGGATAACAGGTCGCACATGGTATTTTCTCTCTCGCTTCGTGCCCTTCCGGCGGCACTACTCGCTGCTGCTGCGTTAATGGGTGCAAGCCCGGCCTCCGCCCAGACCGAAGCCACCGCCGCCCAGATCACCACCACGGTCCACAATCTCACCGATGGTCCCAACTCCAAGCTGGGCAAGGGTGACGAAGAATTCAGCAAGCTGTTCGACAGCTGGAAATCGCTCGATAACGGCAGTGGTGTTGCGATGCCGGCCGCTCGTCCCACAGTTTCCATCCCCTCGCGCTCGCCGCTAGCCAAGATGACGCTCACCAGCGGCTTCGGCATGCGTACTCACCCTGTTTTGGGTGGCCGCCGCAATCATAAGGGCATGGACCTCGCAGCACCCTCGGGCACTCCCGTCTATGCTCCTGCCGATGGCCTTGTCGCCCGGGCGGACTGGTTCTCCAGCTACGGCAATTACATCCAGATCGAGCATGGCGGCGAAATCCAGACCCGCTATGGCCATCTTTCCGGCTTTGCGGTGCAGTCTGGTCAGACTGTACAGAAGGGCGATCTGATCGGTTATGTCGGCAGCACCGGCCGCTCGACCGGCCCGCACCTGCACTATGAAGTGCGCGTTGGCGGGATCGCGGTTGATCCCAGCCCTTATCTCGTCGGTGACGTCTCGCTCGCCAACCTCGATGTGAAGGTTGCCGAAGGCGCCCAGGGCGGACCGGACGACGACGAGGAATAAGTTCCTCGCTCAGCGGAAGCGGAGCCAAAGATAAAGGCGGCGGGATAACCCGGCCGCCTTTTTTATTGCCTTAACGGTCAAAGCCGATGCTTATCGACTGAAGGATTGAGGCAGCCTCCCCGAAGAGGAGGCCGCCTGCTTGGTCGAACGTCAGTCGAGGAGGCGCTTTGCCATGGAGCGCACTTCTTCGCCCATGTCCTCACGTTCCAGCGCCAGCGCCAGGGTGGCCTCGACAAAACCGATCTTGCTGCCGCAGTCGAACCGGCGACCGGCAAAAGTCACGGCATGGAACGGCTGTTGGCCAATCATCTTCGCCATCGCATCGGTCAGCTGGATTTCGCCGCCGGCACCCTTTTCCTGGCCTTCCAGAGTACGCATGACCTCGGGCTGCAGGATATAACGACCGGAAATGATCTTGTTGGAAGGAGCCTTGTCGCGCGGAGGCTTTTCAACCAGCCCCTTCACTTCAGTGAGCGCGCCATTGGCCTCGCCCGGATCGATCACGCCATAGGAAGAGACCTCCTCCATCGGCACTTCCAGCACGCTGATCAGATTGCCGCCTACTTCATTATAGGCCTCCACCATCTGCTTCATGCAGCCCGGTGCGCCAATCATCAACTCGTCGGGCAGGAAGATGGCAAAGGGATCGTCGCCCACAATGGCCCGGGCACACCAGATCGCGTGGCCCAGACCCATGGGCACCTGCTGGCGCACCGTGATGATGTCGCCCGGAGTAGCGCGGCTCGAATCGAGGATGGAGAGATCCTTTCCTCGTTCCCTCATCGTAGCCTCAAGCTCAAAGGCGATGTCGAAATGCTCGACGATCGCCGATTTGCCGCGCCCGGTTACGAAGATCATCTGTTCGATCCCCGCCTCCCGCGCCTCATCCACGGCATATTGGATCAGCGGCCGGTCAATGATCGGCAGCATTTCCTTGGGTATGGCCTTGGTCGCGGGGAGGAAGCGCGTGCCCAGTCCTGCGACAGGGAAAACGGCCTTCTTGATAGGTTTACGGCTGGTCATGATCGGCTTGTATGAACACCTCCTGCGGGGCGTCAACCTATCGCGATTAACTATCGACGATACCCGGCTTGCCCCTTTCTCCATTCACGTTAAACGGCATTATGGACAAGATTATTATCGAGGGCGGTCGTCGCCTTTCAGGCACGATTCCGGTCTCCGGAGCAAAGAATGCCGCGCTTACATTGCTCCCCTGCGCATTGCTTACGGATGAGCCGGTAACCCTCAGAAATCTGCCGCGTCTGGCAGATATTGACGGCTTCCAGCACCTCATGACGCAATTTGGCGTCTCCACTTCCATCGCCGGGGCGCGACCCGAGGATTTCGGCCGGGTCATGACGCTGGAGGCGACGCGGGTTACCTCCACCACTGCGCCTTACGATCTGGTGCGCAAGATGCGCGCTTCGATTCTGGTGCTCGGCCCGATGCTGGCCCGCGCCGGGGAGGCAACCGTCTCGTTGCCCGGAGGGTGCGCCATCGGCAACCGCCCGATCGACCTGCATCTGCGCGCGCTTGAAGCGCTGGGCGCGGAGATCGAATTGGCTGCCGGCTATGTCCGCGCCCGCGCCCCGGATGGCGGCCTGCCCGGCGGGCGCTATTCCTTCCCTGTCGTGTCGGTCGGCGCGACGGAAAACGCACTGATGGCCGCCGCCCTCGCCACGGGGAAGAGCACGCTGCACAATGCCGCGCGCGAGCCGGAAATCGTCGATTTGTGCAACCTCCTGGTCGCCATGGGAGCTGAAATCGAAGGCATCGGCACTTCGGAACTAACCATCCACGGCGTGCCGCGCCTTTATGGGGCGACCTACAAGGTGATGGCCGACCGGATCGAGGCCGGCTCCTATGCCTGCGCCGCTGCGATCACCGGCGGCGAGGTGACCTTGCTGGGCGCCAAGTTCGAGGAAATGGAAGCCACGGTGCAGGCCCTGCGCGATGCGGGCGTATCGGTGAACGCGGTGAAGGATGGCATCCATGTCGCTGCCGACGGGCCGCTGAAGGCCGTCACCTTGTCCACTGCGCCCTATCCCGGTTTCGCCACTGACATGCAGGCTCAATTGATGGCCTTGCTTTGCCGCGCTGAAGGCACCAGCGTTCTGACCGAGACAATCTTCGAGAACCGCTACATGCACGTGCCGGAACTCAATCGCATGGGCGCGCATATCGAAACCTCGGGCCGGACCGCGATCGTTCACGGCGTGAAGAAGCTGACCGGCGCGGAAGTGATGGCCACCGATCTGCGCGCATCGATGAGCCTCGTGATCGCCGGACTCGCGGCGGAGGGCGAAACCCAAGTCCATCGCCTCTATCACCTGGATCGCGGTTATGAGCGGCTGGAAGAGAAGCTGGCGCTGCTCGGCGCGCAGATTGAACGCGTGGGCGACGGCTAGTGTTCGCTACTGGACCTTTTGCCCGCCCCCGCGCGTTGATTGACTGAAACAGCAAAGGAGCGACGCATATGGGTATCGTGAGGCTTGGCGTTTTCGCGGCACTGGGCGCCCTTGTTTACAGTGCCTTCCGCAAGAACAAGCAGGAGACGCCGCCCGCTGCTTTCGCGGATGGGCAACACGCCCCCGGCAATCAGACCCAGGTTCGCGATGCAGGACCAGACGCCACGCGGGACGACACGCGTGAAGGCTGGACCAAGGAAGACGAGGCAAGCGACGAGAGCTTTCCGGCCAGCGATCCCCCCGCGACTTATTAATCTCCCGCCCGCGCGGCCAGCCACAGTCTGATCGCCCCCGCCAGCCCCGGCGGGGTTTCGGCAGCGATCCGTTCCGCGTCGATTCGTGCCACGAGCGCGTTGAGCGGGACGCCTTCGCGCGCGGCGGCGTTGCGCAGTAAATCCCAGAACAAGGGTTCGAGGCTGATTGAGGTCTTGTGCCCGGCGATCTCCACTGAGCGCTTGACTGGGGGATGATAGATTTCGGCCATCCGCTCAGGCGTGATCCGGACCCAGCATCTTTTCAGGGCGCACGATCCGGTCGTAATCCTCGGGCGTGACCGCACCGCTGGACAGCGCCGCTTCGCGCAGGGTCACACCCCGCGCATGGGCTTCCTTGGCGATGGCAGCAGCCTTGTCATAACCGATCGTCGGAGCGAGCGCGGTAACCAGCATCAGCGAGCGTTCTACCCCGGCGGTTATATTGTCTTCCCGCGGTTCCAGCCCGTCCAGCAAATGCTCGGTAAAGCTCTCTGCCGCATCCCCCAGCAATCGCACCGATTGCAGGAAATTCTGGGCAATTACCGGGCGATAGACATTCAGTTCGAACTGTCCCTGGCTGCCCGCGAAGGTGAGGGCCGCATTATTGCCATACACCTGCGCGCAGACCTGTGTCATCGCTTCGCACTGAGTGGGATTCACCTTGCCCGGCATGATGGAAGAGCCCGGTTCATTCGCGGGCAGCGCCAGTTCTCCCAGACCGGCGCGGGGACCGGAGCCGAGCAGGCGGATGTCGCTGGCGATCTTGTAAAGCCCGGCGGCAAGCGCATTAAGCGCCCCATGCGCAAAGACGAGAGCATCCTCGCCCGCCAATGCTTCGAATTTATTGGGCGCACTGGTGAAGGGCAGGCCGGTAATGGCAGCTATTTCCTGCGCCATTGCTTCGCCAAACCCCTGGGGAGCATTAAGCCCGGTTCCCACGGCCGTGCCGCCCTGGGCCAGCGCATATACGCCGGGCAAGGTCAGTTCGATCCGCTCGATTCCTGCCGCAACCTGGCGCGCATAGCCGGAAAACTCCTGCCCCAGCGTCAGCGGGGTAGCGTCCTGCGTATGAGTCCGCCCGATTTTGACGATGCCGCCCCATGCTTCCGCCATGGCGGAAAGGGAAACATGCATCAGCCTCAGCGCGGGCAGCAGGCGGCTGGTTACTTCGCGCGCGGCAGCAATGTGGATCGCGCTGGGGAATGTATCGTTGGACGATTGGCCCAGATTGACGTGATCGTTGGGGTGAACCGGGCTCTTCGCGCCAAGCTGCCCGCCCAGCGCGAGATTGGCCCTGTTGGCGATCACTTCATTGGCATTCATGTTGCTCTGAGTGCCCGAGCCGGTCTGCCAGACGACCAGCGGGAAATGATCGTCAAGCGATCCCGCGGCCACTTCGCCCGCTGCCGTTGCAATGGCCTGGGCAAGGGATGGGTCAAGCAGGCCAAGCCGGGCATTCACCTGGGCCGCAGCCTGCTTGATCGCCCCCAGCGCATGAATCACGGGAAGCGGAATACGTTCACCGCCGATACGGAAATTCTCAAGGCTGCGCTGCGTTTGTGCGCCCCAGAGCCGGTCTGCCGGAACGGCGATCTCGCCGAAAGTATCCGTTTCTATTCTGGTGTTCGCCATCCCGTTTCCCGATCCAGAGGGGCATCCCCCTCAATACATATGCTGGCCGCCGTTGAGCGACATGGTGGAGCCGGTCACGAAGCCTGCTTCCTCCGCCGTGAGGAAAGCAACGCCGCGCGCGATCTCTTGCGCGTGGCCCAGGCGGCCCACGGGAATCTTGGCAACGATCTTTTCCAGTACGGCTTCCGGCACGGCGGCAACCATGTCGGTATCGATATAGCCCGGAGCGATGGCATTCACGGTCACGCCCACGCGCGCGCCCTCCTGCGCCAGCGCCTTGGTGAAGCCATGGATGCCGCTTTTGGCGGCCGCATAGTTCACCTGGCCATATTGCCCGGCCTGGCCGTTGATGGAGCCGATATTGACGATGCGGCCCCAACCGCGTTCCCGCATGCCGGGGAAACAGGCCTTGGCCATGTTGAAACAACCGCCCAGGTTGATTCGCATGACTTCGTTCCAATCCTCGAAGCTCATCTTGTGGAGTGTGGCATCGCGCGTGATACCGGCATTATTGACCACGATTTCAATGGCGCCCACTTCGGCTTCCACTTTTGCGCAGCCTGCCAGCGTCGCTTCATGATCTCCTACGTCCCATTTATAGGCGGGGATTCCGGTTTCCTCGGTAAAGGCGCGGGCCTTTTCTTCATTGCCGGCATAGTTTGCCACCACGGTGCGGCCCTGCTCCTTGAGGGCAAGACAGATTGCCTTGCCGATGCCGCGAGTGCCGCCGGTGACGATTGCGACGCGTGCCATGTATGCTCCTTTTCCGATATGTTTTTGCCTCTCTCCTCAGCCTCCATCGTTAAGGTGACTCGGGAGTGCAGGCAAAGAAAAACCCCGCATTGCTGCGGGGTTCTTTCAAAATCGCGACAGGAGTGACGGATCAGAAGCGGAACTGCGTCCCGACATAGACGGCCTGGCTGTCCTGCTTGCCGTTGGTCAGCGGCTCCAGACGGTCACGATCCTGCGAATAGCGTACACCGGCGGTGACGTTGAGATTACGTGTAAGCGAATAGCTGCCGCCCAGATCCACCGTCTGATCGCCCAGCGAATCGCGAGTGCGCGGCGCGCGCCCGGTCTTGTCTACCTGATCAAGCGCGATGCGGGCTGCAAAGCGGCTCGGCTTTTCCTGCGCCCCGGCGGAGGGCTGGAACGCGGCGAGATCGGGGATCGCCGCATCGTTCAGATCCGACACAAGCTCAGGCGTCCGTGCAAAGCTCTGATATCCGCGCGAGATGCCAAGATTGTAGCGCATCGGCGCAATACGGGCCGCAGCGAGGCTGGCCTGCGCGTCGCCAATCGAAGACAGGGCCTGACGGACCGAAATCGCGCGGGCTGCATTCTCATCCACCCGAACCGCCACGGTAACCGATCGACCTGCGCGATCAGAAGCACCAGCGGGAGTGAAACGCATCAGCTTGCTGCCGGTAGCAGACTTTTCCGCGATCAGCGCAGCGAGCTGGGGATCGACCGAAGCAGGCGTGAAAGAATCCAGGCTGGGCCCGGAATGCAGGCTTACGTCAGTTTCGTTAAGACCGCCAAGAGCCAGAACAGCGCTCGGCGCGCCGATGAGCAACGCGGCACCGGCACACAGCAGCGCCGCGGAAAGCCCGCCCCGTCCTGCCGATTTGCCTTGCCGTGCCATAACCCCGTTTACCTTGCCCAATTTTCGCGATTCTATCAAAGAACCCCGACCCTGAACCTTTCCTGACAATAAACAGGAATCAGTCCACTACATTCTTATCCGTCATCGATAGTTTTTCCACAAGCCGATGACCAGCACGGAATCCTCCTTACGACGACTGTTTTGCAAAAGTGTTGCAGCGCGCCCACAGCATGGCGTTTTCCTGCTGGCCTGCGGTTAAGCACGCATTCACCCCCATACTGCGCATTGGCAGGCCTGAATGAGGCAGGCACGGCATACTTGCGCGCTCTTGCCGCGCACGGTGCGGCGGCTATAGAGGCTCGAAAGCAGGGCTTGCCCGGCACGGGCACTGCGCCGGCCTTTGACGAACAACGGGAATGACATTTGTGATGACGGTCAGCAGCGAAAACGGAAATTCTTCGATGAAGCGCGCAGGCCGGGTCCTGCTGGTCGGCGCGGCGCTGGCGGCCCTCTCCGCCTGTGGCGGCGGGCGCAACGAACGGCCCGCGGCCGATGTCGCTTCCGCGCAGATCACATCCATCGGCGTTAATTCCTATCTGTGGCGCGCCACGCTCGAAACGCTCTCCTTCATGCCCCTTACCCAGGCCGACAGCGCCGGGGGCGTGGTGGTAACCGATTGGTATGCCAATCCTTCGAATCCCAATGAGCGGATGAAAGTGTCGGTGACGATTCTCGATCAGGATCTGCGCGCCGATGCTGTGCGTGTCGCAGCCAGCCGCCAGATCCTGCAGGGCGGCGTGTGGGTGGAAGCTCCTGTTGAAGCAGCCACCGTGCAGAAGCTGGAGGACATCATCCTCACCAAGGCGCGCGATCTGCGTCGATCGGCCATCGGCTGATCCACGGCCCCCTGCACGCAGCCGCGCTTTGACAGCGCGGTGCTTCCAACTCGACAATACAGCCTCTAGGGGCACATCATGAGCGAAACACGATTCGATCCGTCGCAGGCCGACGGGCGCTGGCAGCGCGCATGGAATGACGCGCAGTGCTTCCGGGCCGACGATTCTTCCACCAAGCCGCGCGCCTATGTGCTGGAGATGTTCCCCTATCCTTCGGGGCGCATCCATATCGGCCATGTCCGCAACTACACGATGGGCGACGTGCTGGCGCGCTACAAGGCGATGACCGGCCATGAAGTGTTGCACCCGATGGGGTGGGACGCCTTCGGCATGCCGGCGGAAAATGCGGCAATCGAAAAGGGTGTCCATCCCGGCGCCTGGACCTATCAGAACATCGCCAACATGAAAGCGCAGCTCCAGCGGCTGGGCTTTGCGCTTGACTGGAGCCGGGAAGTCGCGACCTGCGATCCTTCCTATTACGGCCACGAACAGGCGCTGTTCCTCGATCTCTATGCAGGCGGCCTCGTTTACCGCAAGGAAAGTGCAGTCAACTGGGATCCTGTGGACCAGACCGTGCTGGCCAATGAACAGGTGATCGACGGGCGCGGCTGGCGTTCCGGTGCGCTGGTGGAAAAGCGCAAGCTTTCCCAGTGGTTCCTCAAGATCACCGATTTCGCACAGGAACTGCTCGATGGCCTTGGCTCGCTGGAGCATTGGCCTGAGAAGGTGAAGCTGATGCAGGAGAACTGGATCGGCAAGAGCCAGGGCCTGCAATTCGCCTTCACCCTGTCGGACGGGGAGAAGCTGGAGGTTTATACCACCCGGCCCGATACGATCTTCGGCGCGAGCTTCGTTGCCGTGGCCGCGGATCACCCCGTGGCCCAGAAAGTCGCGGCCGAGAATGCCGACGCGCAGGCCTTCATCGAAAAGTGCCGCGAAGGCGGAACGACCGCGGCCGAACTGGAAACGGCGGAGAAGCTAGGCTTCGATACCGGCCTCACGGCGAAGCACCCGTTCACGGGTGCCGATCTGCCGCTCTACATCGCCAATTTCGTGCTGATGGATTACGGTACCGGCGCGATCATGGCCGTGCCCGGGCATGATCAGCGCGACTTCGATTTCGCCACCAAATACGGCCTGCCGATCACACGCGTGGTTGCCCCCAGTGCTGCCGATGCGGACAAGCCGTTCGCAGGCGAAGCCGAGGCGGGCGACGGTGTGTGCGTCAATTCCGGTTTCCTTGACGGGATGAGCGTGGCCGATGCCAAGGCATCTGTCATTGCCCGCGCAGAAGGCGAAGGCTGGGGCGAAGGAAAGACCGTGTGGCGCCTGCGCGACTGGGGCGTTTCGCGCCAGCGTTATTGGGGCACGCCGATTCCCTTCATCCATTGCCCCAGTTGCGGCGTGGTGCCGGTTCCCAAGGGCCAACTGCCCGTCACTCTGCCGGAAGATGTCGACATGTCGATCCCCGGCAATCCGCTGGTGCGCCACCCGACCTGGAAACATGTCGATTGCCCGGCTTGCGGCGGGGCCGCCGAACGCGAAACCGATACGCTCGACACTTTCGTCGATAGTTCGTGGTATTTCCTGCGTTTCGCCAGCCAGCCTGCCGACCGCCCCTTCGATCCCGAAGAAGTCGCGCGCTGGATGCCGGTGCAGCAATATATCGGCGGGATCGAGCATGCGATCCTGCACCTGCTCTATGCCCGTTTCTGGACTCGCGCGTTGAAGGCCATCGGCAAGCTCGACGTGGCCGAGCCGTTTGCCCAGCTCTTCACGCAGGGCATGGTGACTCACGAGACCTATTCGCGCGAGGAAGATGGACGTCCCGTCTATTTCAGCCCCGGCGAAATCGAACGCGGCGCTGAGGGCGCTGTGCTGAAGGACGATGGCAAGCCGGTGGAGATCGGACGCGTCATCAAGATGTCCAAGTCGAAGAAAAACGTCGTCGACCCGGATGAGATCGTGGCGAAGTACGGCGCCGATGCCGTGCGCTGGTTCATGCTGTCCGACAGTCCGCCCGAGCGCGACCTGCCCTGGTCCGAAGCCGGGATCGAAGGCTGCTGGCGCTTCGTCCAGCGCTTGTGGCGCTTGTTCGGCCAGTATGACGCCACCGCCACTGGCCAAGACAAGGCGCTGGACCGCAAGGTCCACCAGACCGTTGCCGCTGTGGCGGACGACATCGAGGCGCTGAGCTTCAACAAAGCCGTAGCCCGTATTTATGAGCTGACCAGCGCAGCCGAAAAGGCCGCGCCTTCGGCCAGCCGTTCCAATGCGATTCGCGCGGTGCTGCTGCTTGCTTCGCCCATGATGCCGCATCTGGCCGAGGAAGGCTGGGCAGCCATCGGTGAAACGGGGCTGGTGGCCGAAGCCGATTGGCCCGAGGTCGACCCCGCGCTACTGGTGGAAGATGAAGTCACCGTGGCCGTCCAGGTGAAGGGCAAGCTGCGCGACACGCTGACCGTGGCCAAAGGCACGTCTAAAGAAGAGCTGGAGGCGCTTGCCCTTGCTTCCGAGAAAGTGCAGCGTGCACTTGATGGAGCGGAAGTGCGCAAGGTGATTGTGGTGCCCGACAGGTTGGTCAATCTCGTCGCATGAGGGGCATAGGGGCCCTTCTTGCCTTGGCGCTTGTCGCGCCGGCTCTCGCTTCCTGCGGGCTTCAGCCGATGTATGCGGGCGGCGGCAGCGGCGAAGTGGCCCGCGCGCTGGCTGCCGTGGACGTGCCCGCTATTGAAGGTCAGGCGGGCTGGCTCGTGCGCAATGCCCTGCGAGACCGGCTGGGCGATGCGGATGGATCGGCCCGCTACCGGCTCGATGTCCGGCTTGACGACAATCTTGAAGGGCTCGGCCTGCTGACAGACGATACGATCGGGCGGGAGCGTCGCACTTTGCGCGCGCGCTATCAGCTGGTCGATACGGCAACCGGTGAGGTGATGCTGGATGCCAGTGACGGTTCAGATGCCGGTATCGACGTCGTCAGTTCCGAATATGCGACCATCGCGGCCGAACAGACGGCACTCGAAAACCTTTCGCGCGATGTGGCTGACCGAATCGTGACGCGACTGGCGCTGGCCCTGCGCAAAGCGCCGTGAAGGCAACCCAGCGCGATTTCGCCAATGTAGCGCAGCGCGCGGCGAATGCTTGCAAAGTCTTCTTCTTCTGCGGTCAGGACGAGGCGGGTGCCTCCGCCGCGGTCGAGCGGGTCGTATCCCTGTTGCCCGACGCTGGCGAACGGGTGGACATGCAGGGCAGTGATCTGCGCAAAGATCTGGTTCTTCTGGGCGACGAGGCGCGCTCCACGTCGCTTTTTGGCGATACTCGCCATATCGTTGTGCGTGCCAGCGGCGATGAAGTACATGATGCAGTAGACCTTCTGCTCAAGGCCATCGACGCGAAGGAAGGGGAGCCCTGCCCGGTTCTGGTGATCGCCACTTCCGCTACGGACAAGTCGCGCACGGCGAAGCTTCTGGAAAAGCGCGACGATGCCCTGGTGGCAATGTTCTATCCGCCGGATCTTGCCCAGGTAACGCAGGTCGTGCGGACCATGGCCAGCACCGCAGGCCTGAGGCTTTCGGGTGACCTTGCCGAGCGTATCGCCCGCGCCTCCGGCCTCGATGTGCGGCTGGCGCAATCGGAAGTGTCCAAGCTCGCGCTTTACCTCGATGCCAGCCCGATCGAACCCAAGGATGCCGGTGCCGATGCGCTGGATGCGGTGGGGGCAAAGACCGAGGAAGAAGGCTTCATGCCGCTCGTCAACGCCGTACTCTCCGGAGAGACCGGCAAGCTAGGGGACGAATTGCGGCGGATGCGGGAAACTTCGATGAATCCTGTAGGCCTGTTACTCGCGCTTGAGCGGCGGGCGGCCCAGTTGGCTTCGCTGGCGGCGAGGCTCGGCCCGCGCGGGGATGTCAATGCGTTGCTTGAAGCGGAAAAGCGCGCCCGGCGCCTATTCTGGCGGGATGAACGCGATCTTTCGGTGCAATTACGGCGCTGGCGAGGACGTAAGCTCGACCGGCTAGTGAGCAGGCTGATGGACCTCCACCGCGCGCTTTTGGCCAACAACCAGTCCGCAGAGCTTCTTTTGGCACAAGGCCTCGCGGAAATTGCACGGGCCGCCGCGCCGAGACGCTAAGCCGCTAGGTCTAAATTAACCATCGTTAATGGCGGTTTTCCTTATGTCTCAGCCACTTTCAACTCTCGAACCCTTACCGGCCAGCCGTCACTTCCGTGCTGCACATGCGAGAAAACAGGTGGCTTGATGATAGATAATAGGGTACAAATAAGGGGACTTCCATAGTGGGCGATGGGTCTCGGACCCGATGAGGGAATGGAAATGACAAGCAAGATCAACATTGGACTGGCGGCGATCGCGCTTTGCGCCACCGTTTGCACAAGTCCCGCTTATGCCGCTGGGGACGCTTCAACCCGTTCCGCCCAGGTGCTGCCGATGATGGCGGCGAGCGTAGGTTCCGTGGCGTATAAGCCCGGTCTTGAGAATCAATGGCGCTGCGCCAAGATCACTGACAAGGCCTTGAAGCTCAAGAAGCAGAATGTTCAGGTCGATGTGGCTGGGCGTGTTGTGCTGAGCAAAGCTGGCCAGCCTTTCAACTGCCGCCTCTCGGGCAATACGCAGTATCAGGCTCAGGCGGCGGGCTTCCCGTTCCTGATTGTTGGAAGCATTGTTACCATTGCCGGCGTTACCTTCGTGGTTGCCAGCAATGGGAATTCCGATAGCCCAGGCTGATTTGAGCGCCTGTTCTTGGCGCCGATAGTGGCTGCGCGACGGGGTATGTTCTTGCCCTTCCCTCACAGGACTCCCCGCTCGCGGCAAATTCTTCATCACTTTCCTGATTTTTGTGGCGGCAATTCTGCCGCGCTATTATCCAAAGCAATTGTGGCTGCCCGTCTGAATTGTCATTTTGGTAATGGCACTTGGGCGATTGCTGCAAAAGACCGGGAGATATCTCCCAATGCCTGCCTGAAGGGAATACAGTGCGCAAAGCCCAGCCTTTCAGCCTGATCCGGCTTACACCTCTCTCACTGTTGGCCGCTTGCCAGCCACAATTGCATCCAGATTTGCCGACTGGCCCCGCAGCCTATGATGTGCTTGCAAATGCAAGTGCAGACCAGAATGGCGCTTATCTGCTCCATTCAGGCGATGTGGTGACTGTGAATGTCTTCCAGGAGCCGGACCTTTCGGTAGCGGAAGTTGCCATTGACGGATCGGGCAATCTCTATCTTCCTTTGATCGGCGAGATCAGGGCAGACGGGCTCAGCCAGGCCGAGCTGTCGGCGCAGATTCAGGCAGCTTACGCAAATGGCTATCTGCGCAATCCGCGAGTTGCCGTGGCGATTAAGAGCGCCATGTCCTCAACTGTTTCGGTGGAAGGACAGGTGGACCAGCCGGGCGTTTATCAGATTCAGCCTGGCGCGACCCTGCTGACGGCCATGGCGTTGGCGCGCAGCCCCACACGAACAGCCAAGCTCGATGAAGTGCTGATCTTCCGTTTCGTAAACGGTCAGCGCATGGGCGCGCGCTTCAATCTTACGGATGTCCGTTCCGGCACCGCGCCCGATCCGCAAATCCTGCCGGGCGATGTCGTAGTGGTCGGCTATTCTTCCCTCCGTGGCGTGTGGCGCGATATTCTCGACGCGGCGCCTCTGTTTAACGTGTTTACCCGGTTCTGATGGCCGTGGATTCGTTCGGTCCGATGGACGCAAGGAGCAGCAAGTGAACGTGCCCGCGCCCGAAACACATGAGCCGTTGCATGATCCGCAATATCCCTACGGCCAGCCTGTAGAGGCTTACGGCCCGGGCGCGATCGGTGAGGCGGTGCGCTATGTTCTTGCGCTGATACGCCGGAACAAGTGGCTGATCGCAGCCATTATCAGCTTGGCAGTGATTGCCGCGATCGCACTGACAATGCTCGACACGCCGCGTTACACGGCTGCCGCCAGCGTGCAGATCAACGACCAGAGCGAGCAGGTTCTCGGCGAAGAACTTGATGCGCAATCCGAAGTGAACAAGGCGAGCGACGTTGAACGCTTCCTCAACACCCAGATCGAGATTCTGCGCAGCCGCGGTCTGGCGGAACGCGTGGCGCGGCGCCTGGACCTGATTGGCAATGAGCGCTTCTATGCCGCGATGGAGCTGCCTCTACCTTCGCAGAGCACCACTGATGCCCAGCGGCGCGAGCAAGTTCTGGATCTTCTGCGGAACAACATGCAGGCTACCTTGCCCCGCAACAGCCGCATCGTGACGATCACCTTCCAGAGCACCGATCCTGCGATGTCGGCGAAAATCACCAACACCTTCGCTGATGAATTCATCCAGGCGAACCTGCAGCGTCGTTTCGACAGCTCGGCCTATGCGCGCAATTTCATCGGCGAACAGCTTGAAGAAGCGCGTGTCCGGCTTGAAGCCTCGGAGCGCGAAGTGAACGCCTATGCCCGCGATGCCGGCCTTATCCGCATGCGTGAGGCTGGATCCAGCGGTGACAATGGGGACAGTGCGTCCAATAGCGTGACGACCTCCAGCCTTATGCAGATCAACGAGGCTGCAAACCGGGCAAAGGCCGATCGGATCGCGGCCGAAGGCCGGTGGCGCACCGAACAGTCGACTCCGCTTTTCTCGTCCCTTGCCGTGCTTTCGAACCCCACTGTCCAGCAGCTGATGACACGCCGGGCGGAGCTCGATGCGCAGTTGAAGAAGGATCGCGAACGCTACCTCGACGACCACCCGACCGTGCTGCAGGAAGAAGCCGAACTGGCTACCGTGAAGCAGCAGCTCAATCAGGTTGCAGCCAATGTGCGCGACTCTATCCGCGCGCAATATTCAGCCGCCCTGGCTTCGGAACAGCGGCTTAACGCCCAGGTCCAGGAACTCCAGGGCGCCACATTGGCGGAACAGGACCGCGCCGTGCGTTACAACACGCTCGCACGCGAAGCGGATACCAATCGCTCGCTCTATGACGGATTGCTGCAACGTTTCCGCGAACTGAACGCGGCCGCCGGTATTGCCAACAGCAATCTGGCGATCATCGATCGCGCGGACCCGCCGCTGATTCCTTCTTCGCCCAGCCTGCCGAAGAACCTCGCTATCGCGCTTGCCTTGAGCATTATTCTGGCAGGTATCGTGGTATTCATGCGCGATCAGCTCGACGATGCGATCCACATTCCTGAGGATGTGGAAGACAAGGTCCAGCTTCCGCTGTTGGGCATCATTCCGGATTCGGGCGATATTTCGCCTGCCGAGGCTCTCGCCAATCCGAAATCGGCGGTTGCAGAAGCCTATGGCTCGCTGCGGGGCGCCCTGCTCTATTCGACACGCCAGGGCCTGCCAAAGGTGCTCGCGGTCACCAGCGCGCAGCCGACCGAGGGCAAGAGTACCACGGCCTTCGCGATTGCCGCCGGCTTTGCCCGCATGGGGCGGAGCGTATTGCTGATCGATGCCGACATGCGTCGGCCCTCGGTCCATACATGGCTGGGCTATGATAACCGCGTTGGGCTCTCCAGCCTTCTGGTTTCGGCCGATCCCGCTGAAAGCGCAGTGCTGCATACCGGCATGCCCAATTTTGACGCGCTGCCTTCCGGCCCCATTCCGCCCAGCCCCACGGAACTGCTGACCTCGCCCAGAATGATGGGTCTGATCGACGAGTTCGCTGCTAAATATGACGTCGTGCTGTGTGACAGCCCGCCGGTGCTTGGCCTTGCTGACGCCCCCACTCTTGCCGCTCTGGCCGATGGCGTGGTGTTTGTAATCGAAGCTGACCGTGGCCGCCGCGGCGCTCTGAAGACCGCTCTCAAGCGGCTGCGCTCGGTCAATGCCGCTCTCCTCGGCGCGGTGCTCACCAAGTTCGATCCGGACAAGTCGGGCAACCGCTATTCCGAATATTACGGCTATTCCTATTACCGCTACGAGACGAGTGACGAGGCCAAGAGCTGACGCCTATGGCGAAATCCGGCCTCGCTGCCCGTCTGCTGCTTTCGGGTTTTTCGCTAGCCTATCTTGCTGCAGCCTGGGGCAGCGGATTTGACCGGCTAAGCGCTGAGTCACCCACGCTGGAGCGTCTCGTCCCCGGAGTTTTTCGCGCTCAGGCAGATCTCTCCGCCGGAGCTGTGGCTCTGGCTCGGGGCGATAAGCAGCAGGCTCTTGCCTCCGGGGAGCGCGCGGTTCGCAATGACCCGCTCGGGCCTCAGGCAACTGCTTTACTGGGCATTGCACGGAGTTTTGCAGATGATCCGGAGGATGCGGAAGATGCCTTCCGCGTTTCTGCCCAGCGCGGCTGGCGCGACAGGCTGACCCAGATATACTGGTATGATGCCGCGATGCAGGCCAACGATATCGAGCGCGCCGCCCTGCGCGCCGATGCCCTGCTGCGCGCCAATCCCAATCTGGAAGGGGCTGCCAAACTGCTCGCCCCTCTGGAGGCCACCCCCGAAGGCAGACTGGCGCTTGCCCGCAGGCTCGCGGAAGCACCGGCTTGGAGCCAGGTCTACTTTCACGCAGGACAGGCACCGGACGCTACACGCCTCGAAAATCGGGCACAGGTGGCGCTTGCCGCAGTCAAGCAGGACAATGTGCTTAAATGCGACAGGATGGGCCGCTTTGCCCGTGAGCTGCTTCTGAATGGGATGCGGCGCGATGCGGAGAATCTGTGGCGCGCAAGTTGCGGGACAACTGGCGCTGCACCGGCACGAGGCATGCTGGCAGACGGCAATTTCGAGCTTCTTGCCAAATCGACCGAACAGGCGCCTTTCGGCTGGCGTAAATTCGCGAGCGGCGATCTGGCTGTCGATTTGGTGGAAATTGCGCCGAATGCTCATGCCGTCAGGGCCCGCAGCACCGCCTCCGTCACGCGCCTCATCCTGTCTCAAGCGGTCGATGTTCCGCCGGGACACTGGCGCGTCAGGGCGCGCGGCTCCGTGCCCGCCGGACGGCTCGTCATATCGCTCGACTGCGATGGCCGCGCGCGCCGTCCGTCGCGGATCAATGGCGATGCCGCCGCTGCCGGTCAGGTACTGGAAGCCGAAGCATGCGAACGGGCCGTGCTGGGCGTATGGCTTCGCCCTGGCCGGGATGAAGTCACGCTGGATGAAATGACGATCGAACCGGCCGAGTAATTCTACCCGGCCCGGCGATCAGTTCTTCGGAACGGTAAAACTGCCCGTCACGCGGCCGGATGAGGTCGTTGTTCCCGCAGCACCGCTTGCACGTCCATCCACGCTGGACAACCCGGTCCTGAGGTCGATCACCAGCCTCGCGCCGGACAGCGAATCGCTGCCCCGGCGCAGCTGGACACCGCCCGACATCACAATCACACGGCGGTTGAAGTCATAGACTGCTGCGGCGCCTCGCGCAGATTCGTTGCCCCGCGTCACAACTACACCGCCGGTCGCATCCAGCCTTTGAATCTCTAGCGAGCCACTGTCGGTATAGGCGACCGTGGTCCGGCCCGCAGTAAGCCGCAGATCGCCCTGGGTGATGATGACATTGCCGGACAGGACCACCCGGTTCTGCTTGTCCTGCAATTCGATCCGGTCCGCGCTGAAATTCACGGGCGCATCGGTATTGTGCGATCCGAGGGCTTGCGCGGCAGGCTGCTGCAAACCGGCAATGGCCGCGGCAGTGAGCGCGAAACCCGCCAGTCCGGCGCGCAAGGAGCCTTTGCGGAGCAGGGCGGAGAAGGAGAACTTACGGTCCATTTATGGCATCCTGAGCTTGCCGGGCTCCATACGGAGCAGGGCATGGCCGTCCAGCATGATCGTGCGCGCGCCAAGGTCGGCCACGATCCGGTCGGCGCTGAATGTTCCGGCAGGAACGGCGCCTTCCACTCTGCCTTCGCCCACCAGCGTTTTTTTCTCAAGGTCGATCGATACATCGCGCGCTGCCGCGCGATATCCGTCAGCGGCAGTGAACTGCACCAGTCCGTTGATGCCGACCTTCTGCTGTTCGAAATTATACTCGCCCGAACCTGCGCTGAGCAGCGCCGGCCCTTCCGCCAGCTGGATACGGGCCTGAAGATCGCGCATGCGGACGACGGGCACACGGGCGCTTTCCTGCACCGCTTCCCCGGCCGTCAGCGAGAAGGGGCGGCCCTTGTTATCCTCACCGCGATACATCGCGTTTTCGACGCGCAGACGATCTTGCGCGATGGCCACCTTGTTCCGGTCGAGAATGAAGCTGACTTCACCGCGCGGGGCCAATGGCGTGAACACCATCAGCGCCACTACGACCCCGATCAGCGCAGGCAGCAGCCGGGCAAGCAAGGACACCAGCCGGTCATGCGATCCGCCGGGCCAGGCAAAGCGCCGCCGGTCGCTGCGCAGCGTGTCGGCCTGTTCAGTCATGATCACCGGTCATGGGCGAACCTCGCGCAGCCTCATTCGTGGCTGAAGATATCCTTGTCGGCCCAGCCTGCAAGATCGAGCCGCGCACGGGTGGGCAAGAAGTCGAAACAAGCCTGGGCAATGGCAGTGCGGCCTTCACGCTCCAGCCGTTCGGCCAGAATATCGCGGAGGCGATGGAGAAAGCGCACATCCGATGCGGCATATTCGCGCTGTGCATCGGTCAGCACCGGGGCGCCCCAGTCCGAACTCTGCTGCTGCTTGGAAATGTCGGCGCCGAGCAGTTCGGAAACGAGATATTTCAGCCCGTGCCGATCCGTATAAGTGCGCACGAGCTTGCTCGCGATCTTGGTGCAGAACACCGGGGCGGCCGTAACCCCGAGATAATGCTCGATGGCTGCCAGATCGAAACGGGCGAAATGGTACAGCTTCACGCGGGAAGGATCGGCCAGAACCGCCTTGAGATTCGGCGCGTCATAGGCACTGCCCTTGGCAAAACGGACAAGGTGTTCGTCACCCTTGCCGTCGCTGATCTGGACAACGCACAACCGGTCCCGCGAGGTAATGAGCCCCATCGTTTCAGTGTCAACGGCGACCGGGCCGGGCGCGAGCACGCCTTCGGGAAGGTCTTCTTCGTGGTAATAGACAGCCATGAGACTTCCCCTAGAGCATTTTCGACCTGTGTGGAAACACCTGACGGCGCGGAAAATGCGGAGTGCCGCAAACTTGGCACATTGGGGATAGGCTCGATACGATACTGGCCGTCAGAGACGGGAGCAGATAGCAGGGCCGCATGGCTGAAAACACCCTCCCCCCTTCATGGCAGCCCGCGCTGGGCGAAGTGCTTTCCACGCCGGAAGCTCGCAAGCTGGGCGGCTGGCTGCGCGCCGAGGAAGGGGCAGGCAAGACCGTCTATCCGCCAAGAGGGGCGCGGCTGCGCGCCTTGGAACTGACCCCGCTCGACACAGTGAAAGTGGTGATCCTGGGGCAGGACCCCTATCACGGGCCAGGCCAAGCTCATGGCCTCGCCTTTTCGGTGCCGGAAGGCGTTCGCGTGCCGCCATCGCTGGTGAATATCTACAAGGAGCTTGAGAGCGACCTTGGCGTGAAGGCACCGCCCCATGGCAATCTGGAAAACTGGGCCCGCCAGGGAGTGTTGCTACTCAACAACGCCCTTACGGTGGAGGCTGGGCAGGCCGGTTCGCATCAGGGCCGTGGGTGGGAAGCGATCACCGATGCCGCAGTTGCAGCCGTTGCACGCGGGGAGAAGCCCTGCGTCTTCATATTGTGGGGCAGCCATGCGAAGAAAAAGGCAATGCGGGTGCCTGAACTGGCAGACAATACGCGGCATCTGATCCTTACCGCGCCCCACCCCAGCCCTCTTTCCGCCTATTCCGGCTTTTTCGGCTCTCGCCCTTTCAGCCAGGCCAATGCTTTCCTGACCGCGCATGGCAGGGAACCGATCGACTGGTAGGCATAGATATTTCCCGGCCGATTTGTTTCCGGTCAATTTTCCGATATCGTTAGCGTGCTATTCGAATTCCCGAAGAGAGCAATTGGGGAATTGGGATGGCGATCAGGGTGGAATCCCTAAGCGAGCGCTTCGGCGCTGAAATATCGGGCGTGGACATCAACCGCCCGCTTGACCGGCAGACTCAGCGGGAAATCATCGACATCCAGAACAAGTGGGGCGTTACCGTGTGGCGCGACACGGGACTGGACGATGCGAGCCATATCGCCTTCTCCCGCATTTTCGGCCATGTGGAGCTTGCCCCACGCCATTCGGGTAAACCGAGTCGCATGAGCGAGCCGGAATTGTTCGATGCGTCCAATCTCGATCTCGCCGGCAATATCGTCGATAATGAGAGCATCCGGCTTGGCGCCAAGGGTAATCGCCTGTGGCATTCGGATTCTTCCTTCATGCAGGTCCGTTCGGCGCAGGCGCTGCTGCTTTGCCACGAGGCGCCTCCGCATGGAGGGCCCACGTGGTTTGCCGATACGCGCAGCGCCTATGAAGATCTGCCCCAGGCGATGAAGGACAAGCTGGAAGGGCTCGAAGCGGTCCATTCCTATTTCTGGTCCCGCCGCCGGGCAGGCTATCCTTACACGGAAGAGGAAGTGGATGCGAAACCGCAGGCGACCCATTCCCTCATCCACATTCATGCCGGATCGGGGCGCAAGGCTTTGTTCGTTGGCGCGCACACGCGGGATATCGTGGGCATGGATCGCGAAGAAGGGCGCAAGCTGATCGACGAACTCGTCGAATGGTGCACCCAACCGCACTATGTCTTCGCGGTGCATTACAAGCCCGGCGACATGACGATCTGGGACAATCTCTGCTCGCTCCATCGCGGCGGAGAATATGACGATACGCTCTATCGCCGCGATATGCGCCGGACCACGGTGCGCGATCCGCTGGCCCCGCCCGCAGCCATCGATCATTTCACCAAGATGTTCTCCGCTGCGGGCGATACGCCATTTTCCCCCGGCGACGCCATGAAGGAACGTGTCCTGACGGCGGGGTGATAAAAGGCTCTCCCCGGTGCGGCCCGGCATTCCAGAGCATCTGCCGGGCCGCACCACCCTATCCTTCTGTCTGCGTATCTTGGCTGCGCCGCGGCCACTCTTGCCTTAGCCCTGCGAATTGCTTATTGGCCGACTAGATAATTAGCAGGCTAAGGATTCGCCATGTCTATTACGGTCACCCCCATCCTGCCGCGTTTCGGCGCGGAGGTCTCTGGCATCGATATTACCGGCCCGCTGAGCGAAGAGAGCAAACGCGAGATCATCGATATCCAGAACCGCTGGGGCGTAACGGTGTGGCGCGATACTGGGCTGAATGATGACAGCCATGTCGCCTTCACCCGCATCTTCGGCGATGTGATCCTGGCGCCAAAGACAAGGGGAAGGCCCCGCTTCGCCCATCCCGAACTGTTCGACGCGTCCAATCTCGATGCCGATGGCAATATCGTGGATGACGAGCATCGCCGCCTGACCAATCGCGGAAACCGCCTGTGGCACAGCGACAGCTCCTTTGTGCAGGAACGGGCGGCGCAATCCCTGCTGCTGTGCCATGAAGCGCCCAATGGTGGCCCTACCTGGTTTGCCGATACGCGCAGCGCCTATGACGATCTGCCACAGGCGATGAAAGACAAGCTCGAAGGGCTTGAGGCGCGCCATTGCTATTTCTGGTCCCGCCGCCGGGCTGGCTATCCCTACACGGAAGAAGAGGTCGATCATTTCCCGCACTCGGTTCATCCGGTCGTCCATGTCCATGCAGGATCGGGGCGCAAGGCGCTCTATCTGGGGGCCCATGCCCGCGACATCGTTGGCATGGAACGGGAAGAAGGCCGCGCCCTGATCGAGGAACTGAACGATTGGGTGGCCCGCCCCGACTATATCTTCCCGGTTGAATATCGGCCCGGGGACATGGTCATCTGGGATAATTTGTGCAGCTATCATCGGGCAGGCGATTTCGACGAATTCCTGCATCGGCGGGACATGCGCCGCACCACTATTCGCGATCCGCAGGCGCCGGATTCGGGTGAGGGCTCGGTCCAGGCGATGTTCACCCAGGCAAGCCAGGCCGACGGCCGAATTGCCGGTCGGCAGGATACGAAAAGCTAACTGACAAGCAAGGCTGCCTTAACCATCCTCGTCCGGAAGCCGATAAGGCTGGTGCAGCTAGAATGCCCGGGCGATGCTGCACGAGGATGTCCTTCGCCGCCGCCGGGAGCAAACGGGGGGCTCGCTTGCGGAAGTGGTCCGCGCCTTTGGCCATGCGCTCGATCTCGCCGACGGTCAGCCCGATGGCCATAGCACCCGCGCCTGCTATCTCGGTTGCCTGCTGGGACAGGAGATTGGCCTTGCTCCACGGGAGCTTGGCGAGCTGTTCTTCGTCCTGCTGCTCAAGGATCTCGGCAGTTCCGCCAATGCCGCCCGGATCGGCGAGATATTCCAGACGGACGACCTACACTTCAAGCGGGCGCTCAAGACCTTGCCCGCAAACCGTCCTGCTCGTCTGAGAGCCCTGGTTGCGCAATGCGCCCGCGACAGGCCGCTTGCCCGGCGCATTCCCGTCATCGCCAATTTCCTGCTCCATCGGGATGCGATTGCGCAGGAACTGGTTCAGCTACGCGCCTCGCGCGGAGCGACCCTCGCTGCCGGACTGGGCCTCGCACCGGCAATATGCAGCGGGATCTACCATCTCGACGAACATTGGGACGGCTCGGGCAGGCCCAGCCATCTGAGCGGAGCGGCTATACCGCTCTATGCCCGCATCGCGCAGATCGCCCAGGTGGCGGACATATTCTACATCCATGGCGGCCCTTCGGCAGCTATTGACGAAGTTACCGCAAGGGCCGGACGCCAACTCGATCCGTCTCTGGCGGAGGCGTTCGGCAGGGTTGCGGAACGGGCGCGAAGCTGGGCCGATCTCGGTTCCACCGCGCTTCCCGGCATGCTCTTCACGCTCGTGCCGGAAGCGCGGGATATGCTCATCGACGAAGACGCCCTGGACCGGCTCGCCGCGGTCTTCGGCCAGGTGGTTGACGCCAAGAGCGCCTATACGGCCGGCCACTCCACGCGGCTCGTCGTGCTTGTCGATCGGGTGGCGGCCAGGCTCGGCATGCTGCCAGCGCGGCGCAGGGCCCTATGCCGGGCGGCAGCCCTGCATGACGTTGGCAAGCTGGGCATTCCCACTACCATACTCGACAAGCCTTCCGCCCTTGGGGAAAGCGAATGGGAACTGATGCGCGGCCATGCCGGGCGGACCAGAGCGCTGTTGGGGAAGATCGGCATCTTCTCCGAGATGGCGGCCTTTGCCGCAGCCCATCATGAGAGGCTGGACGGCATGGGCTATCCCTCCGGCCTCGACGATGCGGCGATTGCGCGCGAGACCCGGATCATCACCGTGTGCGACTTCTATGACGCCTTGACCTCGAACCGCCCCTATCGCCCTGCACTCAGTCCTGCGGAGGCCTTGGCGGCAATGCAGGCCGAAGTGGGCAAGGGAATTGACGGCGAGGTCTTCGCCGCACTCCAATCCGTTCTCTAACTGCTCAGGCGGCGACCAGCCCCTGCCCGATCATCCATTCAAGCGCGGAGATTTCCGGCCCGCTTTCGTTGATGGTGGTGCGGCGCATGTCGCGGCGAAATTCATCGGTCAGCAGCGGCGTTGCCGCATGCATGGTGCAGCGATTGTCCCAGATGACCAGATCCCAGCGCTTCCACTGGTGGCGGTAGATATATTTCTCCTGCGTGGCGTGGGCATAAAGCTCTTCCACCAATTCGCGGCCTTCTGCCTCGTCCCAGCCCTTGATGCCGATGCAGTGGCCGCCCACGAACAGGCCTTTGCGGCCATAGGGCATGATACGGACCAGCGGATGCTCCACTTCTGGGAAGGGAATGATGCGCTTTTCCTGCGGTGTGATCTCGCCCTGCAACCCGGCGCGGCGACGGCCTTCCCAGAAATCGTGTACGCCGATCAGGTCTTCGATCCGGTCCTTCATCGCCTGCGGCAGATCGTCATAGGCGGCGCGGGCATCGGTGAACCATGTATCGCCCCCGGCACTGGGCGGCGGCGTTTCCACGCCATGCAGCAGCGACCATTTGGTGGGCATGGGGTGGAAGGAACTGTCCGTGTGGAAACGCTCCGCACCCTTGGCCAGCTTCGCTGCATCGTCGCCATAGGGAATGATCTCGCCATTGTGGTCAAGATTGCCGGCATAGAAAATGCCCGGCGTAATCACCCGGCGGCCCTGCGGTCGCGGCGCGGCATCCTTGGCGCGGCTGGGGATTTCGAGCGGGCCGAAAGCACGGCTGAAGGTCTTCTGCTGCTCGTCTGTGATTTCCGCGTCGCGGATCGCCAGCACGCCATATTGCGCCATGGCCTGCTCCACCAGATCGACCAGCGCGGCATCGGGCGCATTGGTCAGGTCCGCGCCAATCAGCTCGGCGGCGAATAAAGGGTGCAGCGGCTTTACTTCCATGGTTCATCCTCTCTTCCGGCCCGGCTCTTACCGGGTCTCGGCGGCGTAGAGCCGCTCTATATCATCCACCCGGCACAGATCCGTGCCGGGTGTGAGTACGGCAGCACTGCCTGCGGCCATGCCATAGCGCAAGGCGTCGTAGGGATCGCGTCCATTGGCCAGGGCGAAGACCATCGCGGCAAGGAAACTGTCGCCTGCTCCCACGGCGCTTTTCGCTTCGACCGGGATGGCAGGCAGGAACCGCGCCCCCGCTTTCGATGCCAGCAGTCCGCCCTTGTCGCCCAGAGTGACAGCTACCAGCTCTGCAGCCCCCCGCTCAACGATAGTCATCGCCGCAGCGGCATATTCCTCTTCTGTGTCGAGCGGGCGCCCGGCGAGCTGTTCCAGCTCATCCTCATTGGGTTTCACAAGATGGACTGGCGCCCCGGCCAGCGCGGCCTTGAGCGCTTCGCCCGAACTGTCGAGCACGAAGCGGAAGCCCTGTTCCTGCGCGATGCGGGCCACCAGGGCATAGAAATCGGCCGGCACTCCGCGCGGCAGCGATCCGCTTGCGACGAGATAATCACATTTCGCATCGACAAGCTGGTCCAGACAGGCACGCCATTCCGCTTCGCTGACTATCGGACCTTCAGGCACGAAGCGGAATTCCCGCCCACTTTCCAGCTCATGCACAGTGCAGGCGATGCGGGTTTCCTGCGCGATCCGCGTCGGGCGGCGCACGATCTGGTGCAGGTCCAGCAAGCCGTCCAACGCGACGCCGGTCGCTCCGCCGGACAGATAATGGCACACCGCATTGCCGCCCAGCCGCACGAAGACACGGGCGACATTGATGCCGCCCCCGCCCGGATCGTAATGCTCGTTATGGCTGCGCAGCTTGCGCGTTGGTTCCAGGCGCTCGACGTCATAGGAGACGTCGAGCGTCGGGTTCATGGTCAGCGTGGCGATGGTGGGCATAGGCTGCGCCCCCTATCGCCGCCGGATCAGCGCGGCAGTTCGGTGACGCCCATCAGGGCTTCGTCCACCGCGCGGGCGCACTGGCGGCCTTCGCGGATCGCCCAGACGACAAGGCTCTGCCCACGGCGCATATCGCCACAGGAGAAGACCATGTCTTCGCTGGTGCTATAGCTTTCCGTATCGGCATCGACATTGCCGCGATCGGTCAGCTTGACGCCCGCCTGATCGAGCAGCCCTGCCTTCTTGGGGCCAAGGAAGCCCATGGCGAGCAGAATGAGGTCGGCCTTGAGGACGAACTCGCTGCCCGGCACTTCCGTCAGTCTGCCTTCCGACCAGTCCGCGCGGACGCATTTCAGACCGGTGACGACGCCGT
The DNA here is from genome assembly GCA_001898545.1 of Sphingomonadales bacterium 63-6. Taxonomy (GTDB): domain Bacteria; phylum Pseudomonadota; class Alphaproteobacteria; order Sphingomonadales; family Sphingomonadaceae; genus Andeanibacterium. The sequence continues at coordinate 30,140 of MKUB01000190.1, forward strand.
TTTCGCCGACCACTTCCTTGGTCAGTACAGCCCAGTCGCGGTCCACGCCTTCCTCATGGCTGGTGGAGGTGCGCAGCTTCATCGGCCAGTCGGGCCAGGTCAGCAGCTTGTTTTCCTTCACCGGCGGTTCCGGCATGATCTCGATCTGGGTGACCGAGGCCGCGCCCTGGCGGTTGGAGGTGCCAACGCAGTCGCTACCCGTATCGCCGCCGCCGATCACGATCACATGCTTGCCGGTGGCCAGCAGGCTGCCACGCGGCGCTGCACGGATTTCATCGTCGCCAGCGACGCGCTTGTTCTGCTGGGTCAGGAATTCCATCGCCAGGCGCACGCCGGACATTTCGAAGCCCGGAATGTTGAGCATGCGCGCATCTTCCGCGCCGCCCGACAGCACGATGGCGTCGAAGTTTTCCTTCAGGCTCTTGAACGAAACATCCACGCCCACTTCGGTGGAAGTCTTGAAGGTCACCCCTTCGGCCTGCATCTGCACCAGACGCCGGTTGATGAGGTGCTTCTCCATCTTGAAGTCGGGAATGCCGTAACGCAGCAACCCGCCCATCCGGTCGTTCTTTTCGAACAGGGTCACCGAATGGCCCGCGCGAGCAAGCTGCTGGGCGCAGGCCATGCCAGCCGGGCCGGAACCGATCACCGCCACGGTCTTGCCGGTGCGCTTTTCGGGGACCTGCGGCTGAATCCAGCCTTCCTTCCATCCACGATCGACGATGGCGCATTCGATCGACTTGATCGTCACCGGCTGGTCGATGAGGTTCAGCGTGCAGCTTGCCTCGCACGGGGCGGGGCAAACGCGGCCGGTGAACTCGGGGAAGTTGTTGGTGGAGTGCAGAATCTCCAGCGCGTTCTGCCAGTCCCCTTCATAGACCAGATGGTTCCAGTCCGGGATGATGTTGTTCACCGGACAGCCATTGTGACAATAGGGAATGCCGCAATTCATGCAGCGGCTGGCCTGCTCGCGCAGGGCCGGTTCCGCATGCGGAATCACGAATTCCTTATAGTGCTTCACCCGTTCCTTCGGATCGTCATAGGTGCGATCCTGGCGGTCGACTTCGAGAAAGCCGGTTTCCTTGCCCATTTTTCCGTAACCCTTATTCGGCCGCCACGGAGGCAGCTTCTTCGCGCTCGGCTTCGATCTGCTGAAGCGCGCGGCGATAATCGCGCGGCATCACCTTCACGAACTTCGAGAGCGCATTGTCCCAATCGGCGAGCAGAGCGGCAGCGCGGGCCGATCCGGTGTGCAGCTTGTGCCGCTCCACCAGAATCTTCAGGCGCTCCGCATCGTGGTGCAGCATGTCGCCCATGCCGAAATCCTCGATGCTGACGGGGCGCTGCTGCGGCCGACCTGCGTAATCGTCTTCCTCGATACCCGGGGCGATGCTGTCCAGATCCACCTGGGCCTGGTTGCAACGCTGGGCGAAGCTGCCGTCCTCGTCATAGACATAGGCGACACCGCCGGACATGCCCGCCGCGAAGTTGCGCCCCGTCTTGCCGAGCACCAGCACCACGCCGCCAGTCATATATTCACAGCCATGATCGCCCGTGCCTTCGACCACCGCGATGGCGCCCGAATTGCGCACCGCGAAGCGTTCACCGGCCACGCCGTTGAAATAGGCTTCGCCCGCGATTGCGCCATAGAGCACCGTGTTGCCGACGATGATATTCTCGGTCGGCTCGCGCTTCACATCGGCAGGCTGGCGCACGATCACGCGGCCACCCGACAGGCCCTTGCCGACATAGTCATTGGCATCGCCGACAAGGTCCAAAGTCACGCCATGGGCCAGCCATGCCGCGAAGCTCTGGCCTGCCACGCCCGTGAAGTTGATCCGCACAGTGTCGGGCTTGAGGCCAGCATGGCCATACTTCTCGGCAATCCGGCCAGAAAGCATGGCGCCGACAGTGCGGTTCACGTTCACGACCTTGCGGTCGATCACCACCGGCTCGCCCTTGTCGATGGCCGGCTTGCAGGCCGCGATCAGATCGTTGTCGAGCGCCTTTTCGAGCCCGTGATCCTGGTTCATCGAGTGATGGAGCGACTTACCGGCAGCCAGCGGCACCTGATAAAGCAGCTTCGACAGATCGACGCCCTGCGCCTTCCAGTGGCTGATCGCCTTCTTCATATCGAGGCGGTCGACCCGGCCGACCATTTCCTCGACGGTGCGGAAGCCCATCTCGGCCATGATCTGGCGCAGCTCTTCAGCCACGAAGAAGAAGTAGTTGATCACATGTTCAGGCTGGCCGACGAAGCGCGCCCGCAGCACCGGGTCCTGGGTGGCGACGCCAACCGGGCAGGTGTTGAGGTGGCACTTGCGCATCATGATGCAGCCCGCCGCGATCAGCGGAGCCGTGGCAAAGCCGAATTCTTCCGCGCCCAGCAGCGCGCCGATGGCAACGTCGCGGCCGGTGCGCAGACCGCCATCGACCTGCACCACGATCCGGCTGCGCAGATCGTTCAGCAGAAGGGTCTGCTGCGTTTCGGCAAGGCCGATTTCCCACGGCGAACCAGCATGAGTGAGGCTGGTCAGCGGCGAAGCGCCGGTGCCGCCTTCATAGCCGGAGATCGTGACGTGATCCGCACGCGCCTTGGAAACGCCCGCGGCCACGGTGCCGACGCCTACTTCGGAGACGAGCTTCACCGAAATGCGCGCCTTGGGCTGAACATTCTTCAAATCGTGGATCAGCTGGGCGAGATCCTCGATCGAATAAATGTCGTGGTGCGGCGGGGGCGAGATCAGGCCGACGCCCGGCGTGGAGTGCCGGGTCTTGCCGATGGTCTTGTCCACCTTGTGGCCGGGCAGCTGGCCGCCCTCGCCGGGCTTTGCACCCTGCGCCATCTTGATCTGGATATCGTCCGAATTGACGAGATATTCCGTCGTCACGCCGAAGCGGCCCGATGCGACCTGCTTGATCGCGCTGCGCATCGTGTCGCCATTGTCCAGCGGCAGGAAACGCTTGGGGTCTTCGCCGCCTTCACCGGTGTTCGACTTGCCGCCGATCCGGTTCATGGCCAACGCCAGCGTGGTATGGGCTTCCCAGCTGATCGAGCCATAGCTCATCGCGCCGGTGACGAAGCGCTTCACGATGTCCTGCGCCGGTTCGACCTCGGAGATGTCGATCGGCTTGTCGGCCTTCTTCAGCTCCATCAAACCGCGGATCGTCAGCAGCCGTTCGGACTGCTCGTTGATCGACTGGGCGAATTCCGCGTAATTCTTGGGGCTGTTGCCGCGCACCGCGTGTTGCAGATTGGCGATGTTCGCCGCCGTCCAAGCATGGGCTTCGCCGCGGATACGGGCCTGATACATCCCGCCCACATCCAGCATATGCTTGTAGATCGGGTTGTCGCCGTAAGCAGTGGCGTGGCGGCGCACGGCCTCCTCCGCCACTTCCGTCACGCCGATACCTTCGATGGTGGTGGCGGTGCCGGTAAAATAGGCATCGATGAATGCCTGGTTCAGGCCCACCGCATCGAAGATCTGCGCACCGCAATAGGACTGGTAGGTCGAGATGCCCATCTTGGACATGACCTTCAGGATGCCCTTGCCGACGGCCTTGATGTAGTTCTTCTTCACCTCGGCCGGGGTCAGGCCCGGATGCTTCTCGCGGCGGATATGCTCAAGTGTTTCAAAGGCGAGATAGGGATTGATCCCTTCCGCGCCATAGCCCGCCAGCGCGCAGAAGTGATGCACTTCGCGCGCTTCGCCGGTTTCCACCACCAGGCCGGTCTGCATGCGCAGGCCCTGGCGAACCAGATGATGATGCACAGCCGCAGTGGCCAGCAGCGCCGGGATCGGGATACGGTCGGAGCTCTGCGCGCGGTCGGACAGGATCAGGATGTTCTTGTCGGCCAGCACGGCTTCCGTCGCGACCCAGCACATTTCCTTGATCGCCTGCGCAATGCCTTCGGCACCGGCGGTGGCATCCCAGGTCATGTCGATCGTCGCAGTGCGGAAGGCGCCGTCCAGAGCCTGTTCGACCGAACGGATCTTCGCCACATCCTCATTGGTAAGGATCGGCTGCGAGACTTCCAGGCGCTTATGCGTACCTGCCTCGCGGCCCAGCAGATTGGGGCGCGGGCCGATCATGGAGAGCAGGCTCATCACCAGTTCTTCACGAATCGGATCGATCGGCGGGTTGGTTACCTGCGCGAAGTTCTGCTTGAAATAATCGTAGAGCAGGCGCGAACGGCCCGAAAGCACGGCAATCGGAGTATCCGTGCCCATGGAGCCGATCGGGTCGTCCCCGTCCACGCCCATCGGTTCGAGGAACTTGGCGATGTCTTCCTGAGTGTAGCCGAAGGCCTGCTGGCGCTGCAGCAGGGAGCCTTCCTCTTCCACCAGGCCGCCCAGTTCGGCATCCACGGCGTCCAGGTCTTCCAGCTTGTACTGCGCCTGAGCCAGCCACTTGTCATAGGGCTGGGCATGGGCGAGCTCGGCCTTGAGCTCCTCGTCCTCGATGATGCGGCCCTGTTCGAGGTCGATCAGCAGCATGCGGCCCGGCTGGAGCCGCCATTTGCGCACGATGTCCTCTTCCTTGAAGGGCAGCACACCGCTTTCGGAAGCCATGCAGACCAGATCGTCCTTGGTCACGCACCAGCGCGCGGGGCGCAGGCCATTGCGATCAAGCGTACCTGCGATCTGGCGGCCATCCGTGAAGGCCACGGCGGCGGGGCCATCCCAGGGTTCCATCAGGGCGGCGTGATATTCGTAGAAAGCGCGGCGGGCCGGGTCCATTTCCGGGTTCTTCGCCCAGGCTTCCGGCACCAGCATCATCATGGCATGGGCCAGCGAATAGCCGCCCGCCAGCAACAGTTCGAGCGCATTGTCGAGACAGGCCGTGTCGGACTGGCCATGCGGGATGATCGGCCACAGCTTGTCGAGATCCGGGCCGAGCAGGTCCGATTCCATCGTGCGGCGGCGCGCATTCATCCAGTTCACATTGCCGCGAACCGTGTTGATCTCGCCATTATGGGCGATCAGGCGGAAGGGCTGCGCCAGCTTCCAGCTGGGGAAAGTGTTAGTGGAGAAGCGCTGGTGGACAAGGCCGAGCGCGGAAACGCAATCGGCATCCTGCAGATCCTTGTAGAAGCTGCCCACCTGGTTCGCCAGCAGCAGACCCTTGTAGACGATGGTGCGGCTGGAGAAGCTCGGCATATAGAGCTGAGCGATCTCGGGCAGTTCGTGCTTCTCGGCCAGTTCGGCCAGGGGGTTCTGCAACTGCTTGCGGATGGTGATCAACTTGCGTTCGAACGCGTCCTGATCGGCCGTGTTGGCACCGCGCGCGATGACGCATTGCCGGATCATCGGCATGGATTCGAGCACGGCGACGCCAAGGCCCGCCGTATCGGTGGGCACGTCGCGCCAGCCGACCAGTTCCTGGCCTTCCTTGGCGATGAACTTTTCGAACTGCTGGACTACGAAGTCCCGCGCCTTCTCGTTCTGCGGAAGGAAGCACATGGCCACGGCATAATCGCCCGCAGCAGGCAAGTTCTTGCCTTCAGCAGCGGCCCAGTTGCGGAAGATGGGATCGGGAATCTGAATCAGCAGGCCCGCACCGTCGCCCAGCAGCGGGTCGGCGCCCACTGCCCCGCGATGGTCGAGATTCTCCAGAATCTCGAGCGCCTGTTTCACGATAGTGTGCGATTTTGCGCCTTTAATATGGGCAATAAAGCCCACACCACATGCGTCATGTTCGTTCACTGGATCGTAGAAACCTTGAGGCGGCGGATAACCCATCAAATTCCCATTCCTGTCTAGCGCCGTACGGGCGCCGCCGAGAGGCAGCGCTTCTGGCAATGAAGCGCGACTCACCCGGCCGCGCCGGGCAGCAAAAATGTCGCGAGTTTTCGCCATGGCGACAGGAAACTGTTTTTGCAACTATGGCGGGGCCCATGCGGCCCGAATTTTGCGCTGCGTGGCCGATGTGCAGCGGAGGCACAATTCGGCAAAGCCGCCCGGAATCAGAGGTTAAATGCCCCTTGCGAGGCGATAGACCACGCTGAGATCAGGCGGCGCCGGTCTTGCGCTGAATCGCTGCCAGGGCATTGCGCAGAACCCGCTCGGTTTCCGCCCGGTCGGCCCAGGGCCGGCCCGAAGGCGTCATGATCGGCTGGCTGAAGGGGCGCACATCGCCCGCAGGGGCAGGCATTTCAGGCATTTGCGCAGGCTTTTCCGCTTCCGGAACGGGGATGGCTGCCGTTTCTTCCCGCATGTCGCCGGTTTCGGGAAGGGCAACGCGCTGCGGTATCCGCATGGCGAGGAGGGAGCTGTAGGAATCGCCTTCCCCAGCCTCGTCCTCGATTTCCTCCGTCTCTTCTTCCAGCGGAGCCGTCAGTGGAGGCAGGCCTGCAAGAGGCAGGGAGAGCGAGGCGATGACATCGTCCTCGTCGTCATATTCTTCTTCGCCGAACGCCTCCAGCTCCAGCGTCATGCTTCGCGGCCGCGCAGGAGCCGGTTCGGGTTCCGGCGCGGGAGCCACGGATGCAAGGCCAAGGATACGCTCTGCCGCAGCAAGCGGTTCAACCGGGTGAGCAGCAACGGGCGCTTCCGGAACGGAAGCCACCGGAGCGAGAGCAATCACTGGCGCGGGGACAACCGGAGCTGGGGCCACGGGCTCCGCCACGGAAGCTTGAGGTGCGGAAGAGGCTGGCTCTTCCGGAGAAGCAGGCCGGGCGGCAGGCGGCGCTGCGGCAGGCCTTGCCCCGGAGAGATAGGTTGCCAGTTCGGCCAGGGCCGCAGGCGGCGGGCTCTGCGGACGAGCAGCGCGGCGCTGCATCGCAATTCCCAGCCGCTCGGCCAATTGCACCACGCCCATGCGAGAAAGATCCGCATCGGGATCGGAAGGCAGGTTCAGTTCGTCCGTCACTCGCGCTGTCGGCTGG
>MKUB01000191.1 GCA_001898545.1 Sphingomonadales bacterium 63-6
CGCAGCCGGAAAAATCAAGTAATTGTTCGTCAGCGCGCCAGCACGGCAACCGCCACTCCTGATAGCGGAAATCCAACAAGGTTTTCCACTCTGCTTATCAGGGGTTTAAATGACCAACACACTGATCTTCTTCGACATTCCCGCCGATGATCCCAATGCGGCCGGCGAGTTCTATGCCCAGGTCTTCGGCTGGGAAAACGATCCCCGCCCGATGGGCAAATATCACCGCATGGTGCCCGGCGGCTTCTTCAAGAAGAAGGACGGGACCGACAGCGAAATCGGCAATCTCCACATGGGCATCGCCAATGTTGCCAATATGCGCCCCCATCCCGAGCCCTATGGCGTCGAGCCCCGCTTCATCGCCACCGAAGGCCGCAAGCCCCGCATCTGGGTGCTGATCGGCGACGACGATTCTCCTGAGCGTATTCTGGAAACCGTCGAGAAGCTGGGCGGCAAGATTCTGTGGCGCAATCACTATTGGGCCGAGTTCAACGGCTTCAACCACGCCTTTGCCGATCCGTGGGGTAATGAAGTGGTGCTGTGGGGCAAGGCGGGTGAGAATCCGCAGATTCCGGGCGATTATACGCGCGAATAAGTGGTTTCCGGGGGCGTCTCAGCCCGCCCGCCAACATCTTGTGCGCGAGTATGCAAGACCGTGGCGCCCCCCTTTCCATAGCCTTTCCTCAACAAGACCAGACACCGAAAAGCAGAACAGGGCCGTCGTTCCAGATGCGCGAACCGAATCCAGAAATGCATAGTTTGCCGTCCACCTGCGGCAACTTTCAAGCGACCGGGAGGTGTCTCCCATGAGCCGCCTCCCGGTCGTCTTTTTCGGTCACGGCAGCCCGATGGTCGCGCTTGAGAAGAGCGATACGACCGCAGCCTGGAATGCGATTGCCGGCAGGATCGGCAAGCCCAAGGCCATTCTGTGCATCTCTGCCCATTGGCTGACGCGCGGCACTGCCGTGACGGCCATGGCGCAGCCGCGCACGATCCATGATTTCGGGGCCTTCCCGCAGGCCCTGTTCGATATGCAATATCCCGCGCCGGGCGACCCTGAACTGGCCCACCGTGTGCGGGAATTGCTCGATCCCGTGCCGGTGGCCCTGGATGCCAGCTGGGGGCTGGATCACGGCACCTGGACGGTGCTGACCCATGCCTATCCCGAAGCGGATATTCCGGTGGTTCAGCTGGGCATGGATGTCCGGCTTTCCCCCGCGCAGCACTGGGAAATCGGCGAAAAGTTGCGTCCCTTGCGCGATGAAGGCGTGCTGCTCATGGGCACGGGCAACATCGTCCACAATCTGCCGGCAATGGATTGGGATAATCCCGATGCGCTGCCCTATCCCTGGGCGGACCGGTTCAACGGCGCGATGCTCGACGCCATTGTTGAAGACCGGCCGCAGACGGTGATCGATTTTGCCCAGCTGGGTGACGATGCGCGCCTTTCAGTGCCGACGCCCGACCATTTCTGGCCGCTGCTTTACGTGCTGGGCGCCCGCCACCCGGGCGAGACAGCCGAGCTTGGCCCGAACTTCATTCATCACAAATCCCTCGGGATGACCAGCATCCTGATCGGTGCCGTCTGATGCCCCCGGCAAATGACGGTTTGTTTCAAATGACCCACAGGGGAAAGACATGGCGTTGATCTGCGATCATGGTTTGCGGCGTAGCGAAGTGCAGCCAAAGGGGCTGCACTATCTCAGGGCAACGCCCGAGACGGTCCACTGGGGCTTCTTTTCGCCCGAGTTGAAACCGGCCCTGACCGTCAAGAGCGGTGACCTGATCATGGCCCAGGCAGTGACGCATCACGCGGGCGACGATCCGGAACTGATGTTCGACGAGGACATCCAGCGCATCTTCACGGAAATCGATCCGAGCACCCGCTCGCCTGGCTGCCACATCATGACCGGGCCGATCTATGTCGAAGGCGCGGAGCCGGGCGACATGCTGGAAGTACGCTATTTCCAGATGACGCCGCGTTTCAATTACGGGTCCAACCTGCAGGCCAATTGGGGCCACCTTTACAAGGAATTCGGCGAGACCGAGCGGGTTACGATCTATGAGCTGAACCCCAACGCCAATACGGCGCGGGCGCTCTATGCCTATGATGTCGAAGAGACCTATCTGGTCCCCGGGCGCATCACCAATTGCCCCAGCTGCGATCGTCAGCCGGCGCTGGAAGGCATCACCATTCCGGCTCGCCCGCATCTGGGCACGGCTGGTGTTGCCCCGGCCGTGAACGAGCCGGTCAGCACCATTCCCCCGGGCCTGCATGGCGGCAATATCGACAATTGGCGGATCGGCGCCAATTCGCGGATGTATTATCCCGTGCAGGTGAAGGGCGGGCTGTTCTCCATCGGCGATCCTCATGTGAGCCAGGGCGACGGTGAGATCAGCGGCACGGCTATCGAGGCATCGCTGGATGTTCTGTTCCAGATCATCCTGCGCAAGGACTTCTCCTTCCCGTCGCCGCTGCTCGAAACGCCGGACCACTGGATCGTCCACGGTTTCGGCGAAGACCTCGACATGGCGATGAAGAATGCCTCGATGGACATGCTGCACTTGCTGAACGAGCATCAGGGCCTGTCGAAGACCGACGCCTATTCCCTGATGAGCGTGGCGGCCGATTTCGGCGTGACGCAGGTGGTCGATGGGACGCAGGGCATCCATGTGCGGATCGATCGCGGGATCTTTCCGAACAAGGGAAGCGTCAGCGATCCGGAATGAGCGGAAACGCAAGGGCCGTGACTGAAGACCGGGCAGCCTGGTCTTTCGATGCGGCAAGCCTGCCGCATGGTGAACGCGCCGCCGCATGGGCCGATGCCATGCGGCGGCTGCACCTGCCTTTCGCTGGCCCCTCTCCGGATGCGGATGCAGTGGGGCAGGTGCTGGCCGTCACATCGCCCATGGGCTTTGACTTCGCCCTGGTATCGGGCGGGGCGCAATCCATTGCCGGACGCACGCCGGGGGCGGAGCCGGGGCTGTGGATGGGGCTTCTGGTAGAAGGGGAGGCCAGCCTGCGGACAGACGCCGCGCCCGTGGCATTGTCTCCCGCAATGTTGATCTATGGCGCCACCGGTGTGGATGCGTCGCTCCATTTCAGCGGGGCGTTTCGTCAATTATTCATCCGCATACCCAGCGTGGCAATCGACGCGCGGCTGCTGGCTCCGCTGGCGGCGCGGGTTTCCATCGTCGAGCCGGGGACCATGGTGGGTCATGCGCTGCTTTCCTTGCTACACAGCCTCGCCACCTCCTTGCGGAACGGCCATCCCGGCGAACTGGGCCCTATCGAGAGCGCGCTGATCGAATTGCTCGTGCCGGTTATCGCCGGTTCGGGCGGGTTCGCGGGCAAGGGCGGGGCGATGGGGCAACGTGCGCGCCAATATGAGCGTATCTGCCGCACCCTGGAAAGCCAGCTAGGCGACCCGGACCTTACCGTGCAGGCAATCGCCAGCGCGGAAGGGGTTTCCGTCCGTTATCTCCAGCAGCTATTCGCTCGCTTCGGGCAGACGGTGACGGGCTATCTGAAATCCCGCCGTCTGGAACGCGCAAGGGCGGAATTGGCGAGCCCGCTGCATGCCCAGTTGAGCATCTCGGAAATCTGTTTTCGCTGGGGTTTCAATCAGTCAGCGCATTTCAGCCGGGCCTATCGCGAACGCTTTGACGAAGCGCCGCGCGATACGCGCAATCGGGCTCGACGGTCCGGCGTGGGCTGACAACCGAGGCTACGCGGGGCGACAAGACTTATTGGCGGACTTTCCCGCACAAAAACCCCATCATGCTCTCCCGCTTCCGTCCTGACGGCTTTCTCATGCTGCTGTTGGCAGTCCTGGCCTTTGCCACCTTGCTGCCTGCACGCGGCGAGGGTGCGATATGGCTGGATCATCTGACCGACGCGGCGATCACGCTGTTGTTCTTCCTTCATGGCGCCAAGCTCTCCCGTCAGGCGATCGTGGCGGGGATCGGGGCGTGGAAACTGCATCTGATGGTGCTGGGCACCACTTTCGTCCTCTTCCCCTTGCTCGGCCTTGCGATGGTGACGGCCTTGGGCGGCTGGATCGATCCTGCCGTGGCGAGCGGTTTCCTGTTTTTGTGCATCGTACCTTCCACCGTGCAGTCGTCGATAGCGATGACGGCGATAGCACGGGGGAATGTCCCGGCGGCGGTCTGCAGCGCGTCTCTTTCGAACGTGCTGGGGATCGTGCTGACCCCGCTGCTGACCACCCTCCTGGTCAGCAGCGGGCAAGCCGGACAGGAATTCTTCCTTTCCGCCCTGATGAAGGTGGGCACGACCCTGCTGTTGCCCTTCGTCGTTGGCCATCTCGCACGCCCGTTGATCGGCGGCTTTGTGGACCGGCATCGCAAGCTGGTGATGCGCACCGACCGGGGCGTGATCCTGCTGGTGGTCTATGCAGCCTTCAGCGCTGCCGTCGTTGAGGGGCTGTGGACCCGTTTCTCCGGGCTGGATCTCGCTACGATCCTGGCGCTGGACTCGGTCCTGCTTGGCGCGGTTCTGCTGATCACGCGGCAGGCATCGCGCCTTGCGGGCTTCTCGCATGAGGACGAGGCTGTGATGGTCTTCTGCGGATCGAAGAAAAGCCTGGCGAGCGGCGTGCCCATGGCGGGCGCTCTGTTTCCCCCGGCGCAGGTGGGGCTGGTCGTCCTGCCACTGATGTTATTCCACCAGCTCCAGCTGATCGTCTGTGCCGCACTGGCGCAGGCCTATGCGAGGCGGAGCGAGGCCCAATCCAGAAGTGAGGAACTTGTCCATGCCATATGATGTGCTCGATGTTCGTCCAATGACCAAACCCATCGGGGCCTTGGTTTCGGGGGTCGCTCTCAACGAACCGCTCAGCAACAAGGTGCTGGACGAACTCCACACCGCCCTGCAGGAACATCAGGTCCTGTTCTTCCGCAATCAGCCGATGGACCATGACAGCCACGAGCGGCTCGGGCGTTATTTCGGCGAACTGGCCGGGCATAGCGGCGTGGGCGGCATCGAAGGCCATCCCAATGTGGTGAAGATCCACGCGGATGCGGATAG